>CAYOTY010000063.1:1596-15714 GCA_964406995.1 uncultured Microbacterium sp. | reverse complement strand
CTCGGCGCGCACGACGGTCTGGATCGCCTCGCCGAGCACCTCCCAGTTCGCGTCGAGGTCCGCCGCGAGCACCTCGCGGTCCAGCGCGATCTCGCCGAGCCCGCGGCGCAGGTTGTCCAGGGCCAGGAGCGAGTGCCCGAGGGCGACGCCGATGTTGCGCTGGGTGGTCGAGTCGGTGAGGTCGCGCTGCAGGCGACTCGTGACGAGGGTCTGCGAGAGGGTCGCGAGCAGTCCGCCCGCGATCTCGAGGTTCGCCTCGGCGTTCTCGAAGCGGATCGGGTTGATCTTGTGCGGCATCGTCGAGGAGCCGGTCGCGCCCGCGACGGGGATCTGCGCGAAGTATCCCAGCGAGATGTAGGTCCAGACGTCGCTGGCGAGGTTGTGCAGGATGCCGCCCGCATGCCGCACGCGATCGTAGAGCTCGACCTGCCAGTCGTGCGACTCGATCTGGGTGGTCAGCCCGTTGAAGTCGATGTCGAGCGATTCGATGAATTCGCGGGCGATGACCGGCCAGTCAGCATCGGGATCGGCGGCCAGATGCGCCGACCAGGTGCCGGTCGCACCGGAGAACTTCGCCAGGAAATCGGATGCCGCGATCTGCGCGGCCACGCGCTCCAGGCGCGCGGCGAACACCGCCAGCTCCTTGCCCATGGTGGTGGGGGTCGCCGGTTGTCCGTGCGTGCGGGAGAGCATGGCGGCATCCGCGTGCTCTGTGGCGAGCTCCCGCAGCTTCGCGATCACCTGCCGCAGCGCCGGCAGCCAGACATCGAGCACCCCGCGCTTGACGGTGAGCGCGTAGGAGGCGGAGTTGATGTCCTCGCTCGTGCACGCGAAGTGGGTGAGCTCGGCGACCTCGTCGAGCCCCAGTGCGGAGAGCCGGTCGCGCACGAGGTACTCGATGGCCTTCACGTCGTGGCGCGTAACGGCCTCCTTCTCGGCGAGCCAGTCGATCTCGGCCTGCCCGAAGTCACGGTAGAGAGCGCGGAGGCGCTCCTTGTCGGCATCCGGCAGCATGCTCGTGCCGAACAACCCGCGATCAGTGAGGGCTATCAGCCACTCGACCTCCACCTCCACCCGGGCGCGGTTCAGGCCTGCCTCGGAGAGGTGGTCGCCCAGCGCCGCGACCGCTGCGCGATAGCGACCGTCGAGGGGGCTCAGGGGCTGCGGGGGGAGAGAGGCGTGCGCAGTCAGGGGAATCCTCCTGATCAGGCGCCGTTGTGGCGCGACCGGATGGCGGGCTCGAGCTGTCGGAACAGGCCGCGGCTCGCACGTTCGATCATACCGAGCACGTCGTCGAAGATGACGTCGTCGGCGTAGTAGGGGTCGGGCACGTCGAGGTCGGTGGCATCCGGGTCGAACGACAGCAACAGGATCACCTTGCCCTCGTCCTCCTCGGTGTGCGCCCACTCGCGCAGGATCCGCTCGTGAGTGCGGTCCAGGGCGACGATGAGGTCGTTCTCGGCGAAGGATGCCGCCGTGA
Source organism: uncultured Microbacterium sp. (assembly GCA_964406995.1). GTDB lineage: Bacteria > Actinomycetota > Actinomycetes > Actinomycetales > Microbacteriaceae > Microbacterium. Next base: position 14,234 of record CAYOTY010000063.1, on the reverse strand, counting down.
ACTGCTTCGCCCGGTGCAGCGAGCCGTTGTAGCCACGCCGATCGAGGGCGTCGAGCGTCCGTTGATCGGCGCGCTCGCCCACATGCCAGTCGCCGGTGCCGGCGCTCCGCGAGACGATGTCGGCGCCGAGCCCCTGATGCTCGGCGAGGTCGCGGAAGACGACCTCGGCCATCGGGGAGCGGCAGATGTTGCCGGTGCAGACGAAGACCACCCGGAACGGGGCGCTGACACTCATGCGTCCATTCTGCCGAGGGTGGGGGCGGTGGCAAACATCTACTTCTGCACGGATCGCGAATTCGGCCGAGTTGTTCAGCCGGCCGGGATCCGGCGCGGTCCGGATGCTGCCACCGGTCAGCATGAGCACATGCTCTCCTCCGCCGTCTCTCCGATCCTTCCCCTCGAAGACGCCGCCCGTCAGCGTGCCGGTCTCGCCTTGTCCCGCGCCTCCGCCGAGCTGGACTCCGCGATCGCCGAGCTCACGCGGCTCCGCGCCGAGACGGGGTGGACCTCGCGCGGTCTCCGCGCACTGCAGGAGACGCTGGCGGAGGTGCAGGCCGCCGCGATGCAGGACGCGGCGACGCTCGAGTGGGTGCGCGGCGCGGCATGAGTGAGATCGAGGTGACCCACGGGGGCGTGATCGCGGTAGACACCGGGGTGCTCCGGGCACTGCTGCTGCGACTGTGGGATGCTGCTGACCGCTTCTCCGAGGCGGCGTCGCGCCTCGGAGCCGCCTCCCGGGAGTTCGGAGCGATCTCCGGCGGCAGCGAGCGGGTCTGGACGCTGGGTGCGCTGCGCCGGGAGCTGTCGGGGCACGGCGACCGTCTGCACGCGACGGCCGCGCGGCTGAGGCTCATGATCGACGCCTACGAGATCGTCGAGGGGCGGGCGCGGGCGGAGACGCTGAGATTGACCGGCGCGCTCGAGGAGTGGGATCAGGTCCAGGGCGAGCTCGCCGAACGAGAAGCCGCGAACCCGCACGCCGGCGAACTCGCCGACAGTCTCATCGCGGGGTGGAGGGGCAATCGGCATGCCGCGTTCGCGGCGCAGGCATGGGGGCTCCTGCCGGTGAGCGCTCTCGCGGCGGCCTCGGCGTGGGCGATGCTGTACGGCACGGCCGTCTCGCTCGGCTCCTCGAGCTTCGGGCATGTCGTGCCAGGTTCGGCCCTCGCCGGTCCCGCACCCTCCGCCCGGGTGTACGGGAGTCCGGCGAAAGATCCCGTGGCCGCGCCGAAGAGCCTGGCCGACCTCGTGTCGCGGATCCCCGTCGGCGAGGGGCAGATCCGAGTGGAGAGGTTGGAGTTCGCGGACGGCTCGGAGGAGTACCTGGTCCACATCGCGGGCACGCGCGAGTTCCTCGGGGACAACCCGTTCAACATGACCTCGAACCTCGAGCTGTACTTCCGCGAGGCATCGGCCTCCGCCTCCGCCGTCCAGCAGGCGCTGGCTCAGTCCGGCGCCTCTCCCGGCGCCGTGATCCACACCAACGGGCACTCGCAGGGAGCGATGATCGGCACGCACCTGGCGGTGTCCGGCGAGTACGAGGTTCGGTCGGCCTTCGGCATCGGCAACCCGGCGCGCGCCACCTACCCCGACTCTGTGCTGAGCGTGGAGATCAGCCACCAAGACGACCTGGTCCCGCTTCTGGCGGGAAGGGGTACGGGTGCTGGAACGGGCTCGGTCGGCAGCATCCTGATCGAACGCACGGGGGACCCGCTGCCGGGCCTGCAGGATCTGAAGGTCGCCACGCACCACGTGTCCACCTATGTCGAGACCGCGGCGATGTTCGACCGATCAGGGGATCCGAGGGTGGCGGAGCTGGAGAGGCTGTGGGCGCATCTGGCCAGGGCGACGAAGGTCACCGCGACCGACTACATCGCGACGACGGAGGAGCCGGGTGGCTCGTCCCGGGCATCCGATCGCTGAGCGGCCGGATCCCTCCTCAGTCGCGCCGCTTCTTCTTCTGCGGACGCAGGATCCAGCCGAAGACGGCGTTGATGATCGAGATGAGGATGGCCGCGACGATGCCCCAGCCGAAGTGCTCGACAGTCAGGCCCCATCCGAAGAAACCGGTGATCCAGGCGGTCAGCCAGAGCAGGAACCCGTTGACGACGAAGGAGATCAGTCCGAGGGTGAGGATGTAGAGGGGGAAGGCGACGATCTTGATGAGCGTGCCGATGACGGTGTTAACCAGGGCGAAGATCGCCGCGACCGCGAGCAGCGTCAGGACCAGCTGCAGCGTCTCGCCGGGCGGGAAGGCGGTGATGCCCACCTGCAGCGTCGGGATGAGGGTCACGACCCAGATCGCGAAGGCGTTGATGATGACGCGGATGATGAATCTCATGGTCGTCTCAGTCTGACACGGTCAGCGGATGTGCGTGCGAAAGACCTCGGCGATCTCGCCCAGTTCGAGGCGGCTCTGCGCGACGGCGAGTACGAGGTCGAACGCCTCGTCGTTTGTGAAGGTCAACTCGAAGCCGTTGAGACGGATGAAAGCGAACGTCAAGAAAAGTGAGAGGCGTTTGTTCCCGTCGAAGAGCGGGTGGTTCTGGGCGAGCGAGCTGATGAGCGCCGCCGCCTTCTCCTCGATCGTGGCATAGGCGTCTTCGCCGAACATGCTGGCAGAGGGGCGAGCAAGGGCCGAGTGAAGCAGCCCCGCGTCGCGGATATGCAGCCCCAGCTTCTCGATGACGGCGCGCGCCTGCTCCGGCTCGATGTACTCGGTCACGAGGTCAGGCGTCTTCGAGGCGCGTGATGGTGTCGGCGTAGCGCTCGGCGATCTCATCGGCGATCCGCAGCACCTGCTCGGTCTTGGACTCGCTGTTCGCATATCGCGTCGCCGCCTCGATCAGCACCGCGTGCTTCGACGTATGGCGCGCACGCGCGATCTCCTCGAGCTTCGCGTCGAGTTCCGCCGGGAGCCGCACCGTCATCGCCATACCAGAATGGTACCGGCCTTACGGCGCTCGTGCCACGCACGAGCGCAACCCGGTCGTTGAGTGAGAGCGGCGCAGCCGATCGAATCGAAACGCCCTGGCGTGTATGCGGTGACGGCGGTCAATCGAACGAGGCGACGACGGAGCTGCGGTAGTAGTCGAAGATGATGCTCGTGCGCGTGGACGCGACCCGCGGGTGACCCGACACCTGCTCGACGACGAACTTCCGCAGCGATGAGGAGTCCGAGACGGCGATGTGGATGACGAAGTCGTCGTTGCCGCCGATGAAGAACGACTGCACGACCTCGGGGCGCTGCCTGACCATCGCCTCGACGTCTTCGATGCTCTCCTTGCGGGCACCGGGGCGCAGCGTCACCCCGACCAGGGCGTGCAGGGAGCGGCCGAGGCGCCGCTCGTCGACGACCGTCGCGAAGCCGGCGATGACGCCCTTGTCCACGAGTGCCTTCATGCGGGCGTGCGCCGTGGACGGGGCGACTGAGATGCGACTGGCGAGCTGCGCATTCGTGATGCGCGCGTCATCGGTCAGGATCTCCAGGATCCGCAGGTCGGTCTCATCGAGGGCCGCGGCCATCGGCGAATCGTTCGATACGGGCATGGATACCGCCTCCGATTCTGATGATTCCAACTGATCAACTCAAAAATACCGAAGATAAACCGATAGAAAAGCGAAAACAGTGATGTTTCTTCCAGAATAGTCTCCTACAGTCGAAGGAGACGATCATGCGAATCGGAGTCCCCACCGAGATCAAGGCGAACGAGAACCGGGTCGCCGTCACACCGGAGATCGTCGACGCCCTGGTGCGCCGCGGCCACGAGGTCGTGATCCAGAGCGGCGCCGGCGAGGGGTCGAGCATCACCGACGACGACTTCACCGCCGTCGGTGCGCGGCTCGCGGCATCCGCCGCCGAGGTCTGGGAGCGCGGCGATCTGCTGCTCAAGGTCAAGGAGCCCATCGCCGCGGAGTTCCCGCTGCTGCGTGCGGATCAGGTGCTCTTCACCTACCTGCACCTGGCCGCGGCGCGCGAGCTCACCCACGCGCTCCTCGAAGCGGGCACGACGGCGATCGCCTACGAGACGGTGCAGCTGCCCGATCGGAGCCTGCCGCTGCTCGCACCGATGAGCGAGGTCGCCGGCCGGCTGTCGATCCAGGTCGGCGCCTACAACCTGATGCGTCCTGCCGGCGGTCGCGGAACGCTGCTGGGCGGCGTGCCGGGCACGCGCAAGGCGAACGTCGTCGTGATCGGCGGAGGGGTCGCCGGCGAGCACGCCGCGCGCAACGCCCTGGGCCTGGGCGCTCAGGTCACGATCGTCGACATCTCCCTGCCGCGGCTGCGCCAGCTCGAGGCCCAGATCCCCGGCATCCAGACCCGGCACTCCTCCCAGCTGGCGATCGCGGAACTGCTGCGCGATGCCGATCTGGTCATCGGCTCTGTCCTGATCCCGGGCGCCGCGGCGCCGAAGCTCGTCACCGACGAGATGGTCGCCGCGATGAAGCCCGGCTCCGTGCTCGTGGACATCGCCATCGACCAGGGCGGATGCTTCGAGGGCTCGCGCCCGACCACGCACGACGACCCGACCTTCGCCGTTCACGACTCGCTCTACTACTGCGTGGCGAACATGCCCGGCGCCGTGCCGGAGACCTCGACGGCCGCGCTCACGCATGCGACGGCACCGTATGTGCTCGCGCTCGCCGACAAGGGCGCGGAGAAGGCGATGCGGGAGGATCCGAGCCTGGCGCGAGGGCTGAGCACGCGGGAAGGCCTGCTGACCAACGCGGGCGTGGGGGCCGCGCTCGGGATCGAGGCGGTCACCGTCGAGGAGGCGCTCGGCGCCTGATCGGCCGCTCTGTCGTCAGGCGTTGCTGAGGGCGAAGCGCGCCGTGTCGACGTCGGTCACCAGGATGTCGACGAGCCCGGCCCGCAGTGCGGCGAGCACCGCTTCTCGCTTGGCGGCGCCGCCGGCGACGACGAGCTTGGTGGGGATGAGTCTCAGCTGATCGAGCGAGACACCCACCATGCGACCTTCCAGCACCTTGATCTCGTTGCCGTCCTTGTCGAGCAGTGTCGTGCCGATCTCGGCCACCACGCCGTGTGCGGTCACCTCCTCGAGCTCACCCAGCTGGCGCAGCTGATCGGCCAGCATGGCGCCGTCGGGCCACCCGCCGACCGTCAGCACGGCGCGATCGAGCCGATCCATGCGCTTGAGCGCCTGCTTCACGGCCGGTTGGGCGGCGATCATCTCACCGGCGCGCGCATCCGTGGTGACGAACGGCGCGTGCAGGGGGAACGTGCGCCCGCGGGAAACACTGCTGAGCGTCATCACCGCGCGCATGCTCTCGTTCGCATCCGATGTCGCGACACCGGTCAGCTGCACCACGTCGCAGGTCGGCAGATCGCTGGTCTGCGAGCACATCTCGAGGATCGTGCGGCCGGCGGAGAGTCCGACGATGTCGTCCTCCTGCACGATCTGCGGGAACAGCTTCGCCGCGACGGTGGCGATCGTCGATCGGGTGTGCTCGAGAGTGTCTGTCGGGGGGATGACGGCGTACGCCCCCGCGAGCGTGAAGGCGGAGCCGAGTTCGCTCGACAGCCGCACATCGATGGGCTCGGTGATCCTCGGCACCACCTCCACGAGCGCGTCCTCGCGCGCACGGCGGATCATGCGACCGACCATGAAGCGGGAGACGCCGAGCTCGTCGGCGATGTCCACCGTGGAACGCCCATGGGCGAGGTGCTGCAGGGCGGCATATGTATACCGCACCTTGTCGTCGATACCCAGATCCTTGCTCACTCGAGCAACCTATCCGCTCCGCCGCCCCCGGGGAGATCCCTGCTCAGCTGAGCAAGGGTCTAACACGGTAGAGCAGAAATCCTAGGCTGACCCACACGTGACTTTCGGAGGCAACTTTGAGCATCAACATCCAGATCGACGGAGTGACCAAGCGCTACGGCGACAGCACGGTCATCGAGGACCTCTCCGTCGACATCCGCAAGGGAGAGTTCTTCACGCTCCTCGGGCCGTCCGGATGCGGCAAGACGACCCTGCTGCGCATGATCGCCGGCTTCAACTCCATCGAGAAGGGCGACATCTTCTTCAACGAGCGTCGCATCAACGACGTCGAGCCCGCGAAGCGCCGCATCGGCATGGTGTTCCAGAACTACGCGATCTTCCCGCACCTCAGCGTGCGCAAGAACGTCGAGTTCGGACTGCGCAACATGAACGTTCCGCGCAGCGAGATCGCGAGCCGAGCCCAGGAGTACATCGAGCTCGTCCAGATCGAGAAGTGGGCGGACAAGATGCCCGACCGCCTCTCCGGCGGGCAGCAGCAGCGCGTCGCGCTCGCTCGGGCCCTCGTCACCCTTCCCGACGTGCTGCTCATGGACGAGCCGCTGTCGAACCTCGATGCCAAGCTGCGCGTCGAGATGCGCGAAGCCATCCGCGACATCCAGAAGCGCGTCGGCACGACGACCGTGTACGTCACCCACGACCAGGAGGAGGCCATGGCGGTCTCCGACCGGATCGCCGTGATGAAGGACGGTCTCATCCAGCAGCTCGGCACGCCGCGCGAGCTCTACCATCGCCCGGCCAACGAGTTCGTCTCGAGCTTCATCGGTCGCACCAACCTCCTCGGCGGCACGCTCTCCGCAGCCGCAGGCGGCGCCCGTCTCGACGTCGCCGGGGCCTCCTTCGAGGTCTCGGGCGTGCCTGTCGCGGACGAGAGCACCGAGGTGAAGGTGTCGGTGCGCCCCGAGCAGTTCGAGCTCGATCCGCGTGCGACCGAGGGCATCCCGGCCACCGTGCGTCACGGCATGTTCCTCGGCATGAACACCCACTACGTGCTCGAACTCGCCGATGGCACCCATGTGGAGGCGGTGCAGGAGTCGGAATACGAAGAGGCTCTGCCCGAGGGAGCTCAGGTGTTCCTCGACATCAAGCGCCACCGTGTCAACATCTTCACCATCGACGGCGCGCGCAACATCCGCGAGGCCGGTGCAGCGATGTCGGGAGTCGCATCGTGAGCATCCTGTCCCCGGTGAAAGCCGCACCGAGGCAGAAGCGGGGTCTCAAGCAGATCGACTTCTGGACGTTCGTCTCGCTTGCTCTGCTCCTGCTGTTCGGCCTGTTCCTCATCTATCCGCTGTGGGGGGTCTTCAAGGAGTCGGTCGTCAGCGGAGAGGGCGAGTTCACTCTCGAGTACTTCGTCAGGTTCTTCGCCAGAAGCTACTACTTCAGCACCATCGTCAACAGCTTCGTGCTGAGCATCGCGGTCACGCTGGTCTCGCTCGCGATCGGCATCCCGTTCTCGTACTTCTACACGTACTTCGCGCTGCGCGGCCAGCGCCTGCTCTTCATCGGGGCGGTTCTTTCGTGCATGTCGGCCCCCTTCATCGGCGCCTACGCGTGGATCCTGCTGCTGGGACGCAACGGCCTCATCACCTCTGTGTTCTCGACCCTGCTGCCGTGGGTCGAGGTGGGCAGCATCTACGGCTTCGGCGGACTTGTGCTGGTGCTCAGCCTCAAGCTGTTCCCGCTCGTCTCGGTCTACATGAACGGTGCATTCCGCAGCATCGACAACTCCCTGCTCGAGGCGGCGTCGCTCATGGGCAGCACGGGCCTCCGTCGCATCCTGTTCGTCACTCTGCGCCTCACCGTTCCCACGATGCTCGCCGCATCGCTGCTCGTGTTCATGCGCACGTTCGCCGACTTCGGCACGCCGCTGCTGATCGGTGAGGGGTTCCGCACCTTCACGGTCGAGATCTACAACCAGTATCTCGGCGAGTCGGGCGGCAACCACAACTTCGCCGCCGCGATCGGTGTGATCGGCGTGATCGTCACCGCTCTCGTGTTCTGGTTCCAGAAGTATGCGGCGGGCAAGTTCACCTTCACGCTCAAGTCGAGCGCGCCGATCGTCAGACTGAAGCCGCGCGGCATCGGCGGAGTGCTCATCTACGCCTACATGTACATCCTCGTGGGGCTGGCCTTCCTGCCCCAGGTGTACGTGATGTACCTGTCGTTCCGCAACAGCAACTCCTCGGTGTTCCTGCCTGGATACTCGCTCGACAACTATGCGCTCGCGATGGACCGTCTTCTCGTGCGCTCGACGATCAACACGCTGTGGTTTGGCACCATCTCGATGGCGATCATCATCGTGATCTCGGTGCTCATCGCCTACCTCGTGGTGCGCCGCTCGAACGCCGTGAACAACTTCCTCGACACGATGGCGATGATCCCGTACATCCTGCCCGGTGCCGTCATCGGCATCGCGCTCGTGATCGCCTTCAACAAGCAGCCGCTCGCCCTCACCGGCACGGCGGCGATCATGATCCTCGCGCTCGTGATCCGACGGATGCCGTACACGATTCGCTCGGCGACCGCGACGCTCATGCACATCCCGATGTCGATGGAAGAGGCGTCCCGCAGCCTCGGGGCCTCGAAGTTCAAGACGTTCCGCAAGATCACCGTTCCGATGATGGCCAACGGCATCACCTCCGGCGCGATCCTCAGCTTCGTCGCGATCGTCACCGAGATGGCGGCGGGCATCATCCTCTACAACAACCAGACGATCACGCTCACGATGTCGGCGTACGTCGCGATCACCCGGGGCAACTATGGGCTCGCGTGCGCCTTCGCCACCGTGCTCACGGTTCTCACAGCCGTCGTGCTGCTCGTCTATCTCCGCTTCACCCGAGAGGAGGACGTGAAGATGTAGGTCCCGGCAACGCAGCTCGGCCCTTGAACACCGCTCAACAGCACGCGAACCGAAGGAAGAACACTCACAATGCGCAAGATCACCAAAGCCGGAACAGGCCTCGCCCTCGTCGCCGGCCTCGCCCTCGCCGGCTGCTCCGCAGCCGGTCCCGATGCCGGCGATGCCGGCGAGAACATGAATCTCGTTCTCTACTCGACGATGACCGAGAACGACCTCAACGCGCTCACCGGGATGCTCGAAGACGAGTTCGCCGGCATCAGGATCGAGATCGTCAGCGGCAACGCCGGCGAGCTGACCACCCGCATCCAGTCGGAGAGCTCCAATCCCCAGGGCGACCTGATGTGGGGCGGTCTCGACACCGCCGACGGCGACCAGTACACCGACATCTTCGAGCACTGGCTCTCCAGCCACGAGGACGAGCTGCTGCCCGAGTACAAGTCGCCCAACGGCTTCTACAACGTCGACCACCTCTCCTCGGTGGCGTTCGCGGTCAACCCGCAGCTCGAAGCCGAGCTGGGCATTGAGATCAAGGGCTACCAGGATCTGCTCAACCCGGCCCTCAAGGGCAAGGTGCTGATGGCCGACCCGACCTCCTCCTCCTCGGCCTGGAACAACATCAGCAACATCATGGCCGTCTTCGGGAACGACTCGGACGACGCCTGGGACTACATCGAGGCGCTGCTGCGCAACGACCTGGTGATCGCCTCCTCGTCCTCGGCGGCCTTCGCGAGCGTCGCCGACGGCGAGTACGTCGCCGGCCTCACCTACGAGGACGGCATCGCGAGTCTCATCAAGAGCGGGGCCGACAACCTCACGCTCGTCTACCCCTCGGAGGGCACGAGCGCCTCGGCGTTCGCCACCGCGGTCATCAAGGGCGGCCCGAACCCGGAGCTGGCGAAGAAGGTCGTCGACTACATCATGAGCGCCGAGGGCCAGATCGCGTTCGCGGAGGCCGTCGGCACGGTGCGCATGACCACTGCGGCGCCCTACGAGACCGAGTACCTCCCTGCGTACGAGTCCGTCACCTGGGTCGAGCGCGACGTGGCCTGGCTGACGGAGAACCGTCTCGCCATCGTCGACCGCTGGATCGATCTCTACACCGAGGTCCGCGGCTGAGCAGAGGCGGGTCGGCTCCGGCTCCCCGGGGTCGACCCGCCTGCGGCATCCGCGCGGCACAGCATCTCTTCCCCACGCCATCCCCCTCCCACGACAAAGGAACACCATGCCCGCCTCCAGTTCCATGCTGGCCAGCGTTCTCATCGCACCCCAGACGATCAGCCTCGAGCACCGTGACATTCCTCAGCCCGGCCCCGGTCAGGTGCTGGCGCGGGTGACCGCCGTCGGCGTCTGCGGATCCGACACCCACTTCTTCGAGACCGGGCACGTCGGTGACATCGTCGTCGAAGGCCCCATCGTGCTCGGTCATGAGACCGCAGGCCAGATCGTGGCCGTAGGAGGGGGTGTCGACGCCGGTCGTATCGGCGAGCGTGTCGCCATCGATCCGCAGCGCCCCTGTCGTCGCTGTCGCTACTGCAAGCACGGCCAGTCGCACCTCTGTCCTGAGATGCAGATGTACGGCGCCTACCCGACGGACGGCTCCTTCGCCGAGTACGTGCTGATCGACGACGACTTCGCCTACGCGATCCCCGACTCCGTGAGCGACCAGGAGGGCGCACTCGTCGAGCCCCTCTCCGTCGCCGTGCACGCATGCCGACGCGCAGGGATCACCGCCGGATCCACCGTGCTCATCACGGGCGCGGGGCCGATCGGCATCATGTGCGCCGAGGCCGCCCGCGCCTTCGGAGCGACCGAGATCGTCGTGAGCGATCCCATGCCGCTGCGGCGCGAGACCGTCGCCCGCCACGGCGCCACGGAGACCCTCGACCCCGCCTCCTCCGACCTCGGCGTCTACGACCGGCATTTCGACGTCTATCTCGACGCATCCGGAAACGCGCGGGCGATCCAGTCGGCCTTCGCCGCGATCCGTCCGGGCGGCATCGCCGTACTCGTCGGCATGGGCAGCCTGGACCTCGAGGTGCCGATCGCCATGATCCAGCACCGGGAGATCACGGTCACCGGCACGTTCCGCTACGTGAACACCTGGCCCACGGCGATCGAGCTCATCACCTCGGGCCGCGTGCAGGTCTCCGACCTCGTCACCGGCACCTACGGTCTCGATGTGGTCGGCGAGGCGCTCATGCGCGCGAAGACAGACCCCACGGCCATCAAGACGATGATCATTCCCTCGCTCACCGGCGCGAGGGGCACCGCGTGACCTCGGCGACCACCGCTGCGGTCGATCTCGGGCACGTCATCGAAGTGGCCGAACTGCTGTTCGACATGGACGGCACTCTCGTCGACTCCATTCCGGCGGTGGAGCACGCCTGGCAGGAGTGGGCGGTCGAAGAGGGCGTGGAGCTCCCCGAGACGCTGTCCTTCCATGGCCGCACGGCCCTCGACCTCGTCAGGACCTTCGTGTCCGCGGATCGCGTCGCCGTCGCCATCGACCGGCTCAACGAGCTGGAGAGCACCTCCTCCGAGCCGATCCCCACCATGCCCGGAGCGCTCGCGCTGCTCTCGAGCCTGCCGCCTGATCGCTGGGCGATCGTCACGTCGGCGGCGTACCCCGTGGCTCGGGCGCGACTCGCCGCAGGCGGCGTGCCGCTGCCCGACCGTCTCGTCACCGGCAGCGACGTGAGCAAGGGCAAACCCGACCCCGAGGCGTTCCGTCTCGGGCGCCGCAACGAGGGCACCGCGATCGCCTTCGAAGACACGGTCGCGGGGCTGCGTTCTGCCCGAGGAGCCGGCTGCATCACCGTAGGAGTCATCGGAACGACGAAGGTCGACGACCTGCACGCTCATGCGGACTTCGTCGTTGCCTCGCTCGAATCCGTGACCGTGGCGCAGGTCGGAGAGGCGGGGGTCACCCTGCGCATCGTCACGCTCTGAGCGGCGGCGCCGGGTTCATGAAGGAACTGCGCGTGCCGGGAGCGGACTCGTAGACTCGTCCCATGACCGACATCCCTGTGCGCATCCGCCCCGAGATCGCCGCGCTTCCCGCGTACAAGCAGGGTAAGCAGGCGGGGCCGGAGGCCTTCAAGCTCTCCAGCAACGAGAATCCCTTCGAGCCTCTGCCCTCGGTGGTCCGGGCGCTGCAGGAGGGAGTGCCGATCAATCGCTACCCGGACGCCTCGGCCGGCACGTTGCGCGCACGCCTGGCGGAGCGGTACTCCGTCGCATCCGATGAGGTCCACATCGCCGCGGGGAGCGTCTCGATCCTGCAGCAGCTCGTGCTCGCCGCCGCGGGCCACGGCGACGAGGTCGTCTATGCCTGGCGCTCCTTCGAGGCCTACCCCTGGCTGCCGATCACGGCGGGGGCGACCGCCGTGCCCGTGCCCCTTCGACAGGCTCAGGGACCGGGGGACGGAGGACGCCACGACCTGGAGGCGATGGCGGACGCCGTGACCGATCGCACCCGCGTCATCCTCCTCTGCACGCCGAACAACCCGACCGGTCCGATCATCACGAGCGCCGAGTTCGCCGCCTTCGTCGCGCGCGTGCCGGCCGACTGCCTCGTGCTGCTGGACGAGGCCTACGCCGAGTTCGTCACTGATCCGGATGCCGTCGACGGCCTTGCGGAGCGGGTCTTCGACCGGCATCCGAACGTCGTGGTGCTGCGCACCTTCTCCAAGGCCTGGGGACTGGCCGGCCTGCGCATCGGCTACGCGATCGGGCACGCGCGGGTGCTGGATGCGGCCAGGTCGACCGGCATCCCCCTGTCGGTGACCGCCGCCGCCGAGCATGCGGCACTGGCGAGCCTCGACGCCGAGAGCGAGATGCGCGAGCGCGTGGCCGTGCTCGTCGAGCGCCGGACCGCCCTGTCCGAGGGTCTGCGCGCCCAGGGCTGGGACGTGCCCGATGCGCAGGGCAACTTCGTCTGGCTGGGCGTAGGAGATCGTGCGGCAGCGCTGGCT
>CAYOTY010000063.1:864-1586 GCA_964406995.1 uncultured Microbacterium sp. | reverse complement strand
GTCTGGCTTCCCACCGGCGAGGCCACCGCGGCGGCGGCCGAGGCCTTCGAGAGCGGCGATGTGATCGTCCGCGCCTTCGCCGGCGACGGGGTGCGTATATCCGTCGGAGAGCATGAATCGGTGGAGAAAGTGCTACGAATCGCCGAGTCCGTTGTGCGCACTCTCCAGAGCAACTGAGTCCCACTTCGGTAGCGTGGAACCGTGACCTCGACAGAACCTGCGCTCGTGCGCGTGCTGGAAGCAGATGGCCGCTTCGCGCCCACCGCCTCCGCCGAAGAGTACCTGCCCCTGATCGATGCGCTCACCGAGACCGAGCTCGAGCAGTTCTACCGCGACATGGCGATCAGCCGCGCGCTCGATACGCAGGCCACCAATCTGCAGCGCCAGGGCCAGCTCGCGCTCTGGCCGCCGAGCCGCGGGCAGGAGGCGGCCCAGGTGGGCTCCGCGCGCGCAGCCCGCGCACAGGACCACATCTTCCCCTCCTACCGCGAGCACATCGTCACCGGCATCCGCGGGGTCGACCCCATCGACATCATCAAGGTCATGCGCGGCCTCTCGCACGGCGGCTGGGATCCCACCGACCCGAAGAACGGGAACACGCACATCTACACGCTCGTGCTCGGCTCGCAGACGCTGCACGCCGCAGGCTACGCAATGGGCCTCGTCTTCGACGGCAGGCAGGGCACCGGCGACGCCGAGCGCGACGAGGCCGTCGTCGTCTA
>CAYOTY010000063.1:0-854 GCA_964406995.1 uncultured Microbacterium sp. | reverse complement strand
AGCTACCAGGTGCCGCAGCTCTTCTTCCTGCAGAACAACCAGTGGGCGATCTCCGTGCCGGTGTCCCGCCAGTCGCGTGTCCCGCTCGTGCGCCGCGGCTACGCCTACGGCATCCCGAGCGTGCAGATCGACGGCAACGATGTGCTCGCCAGCTACGCGGTGACGCGGAAGCTCCTCGACGAGGCGCGCGCCGGCGGCGGGCCGCAGGCGATCGAGGCGGTCACCTACCGCCAGGGCGCCCACACCACCAGCGACGACCCCACCAAGTACCGCGGCGGCGAGGAAGAGGCCGAGTGGGCGAAGCGTGACCCCATCATGCGGATGCGGGCGTTCCTGGAGGGCAGGGGCGCGGCATCCTCCTTCTTCGACGAGGTCGATGCCGAGGCGGCGGATGCCGCCGAGAGCCTCCGTACGCGCACCCTGGCACTCCCCGTCCCCTCGCACGAGAGCATGTTCGCGCACGTGTACAGCGATCCGCATCCGCTCATGGACGAGCAGCGGGCGTGGCTGGCCGAGTACGAGGCGTCGTTCGACCCTTCGGCACCGGTTGCCGAGCCCGGTCGAAGCGCAGGGACCGGGGGCGATCGATGACCCTTCAGACGATGCCGTTCAGCCGGGCGCTGAACGCAGGGCTCCGCAAGGCGATGGAGGACGACCCGAAGGTGATCCTCATGGGGGAGGACATCGGGCCGCTCGGCGGCGTCTTCCGCATCACCGAGCACCTGCACCGCGACTTCGGCGCCGAGCGCGTGCTCGATACGCCGCTCGCCGAGTCGGGCATCGTCGGCACGGCCATCGGCCTCGCGATGGGCGGCTACCGTCCGGTGTGCGAGATCCAGTTCGACGGGTTCGTG
>CAYOTY010000062.1:0-15965 GCA_964406995.1 uncultured Microbacterium sp. | reverse complement strand
CCGCCGTGGCATCCGTGATGCGTCCCTCTGCGACGCTGAATGCGATCATCGATCCGCTGCGCTGATCCGCAGACGCAGAAGGGGCTCCGAGCGAATCGCTCGGAGCCCCTTCTGCGTCTGCGGATCAGTAGTGGATCGAGATCTCCACGCCCTCGGGAGACCAGTCGTAGAGCTGCTTGGCCCGCGACTCGGGCATGCCGACGCATCCGTGGCTCATGCGCGTACCCCAGCTGCTGTGCCAGTAGACGCCGTGGAAGGCCTGGTTGCCGTTGAAGTACATGACCCACTTGACGTTCTCGACGTAGTAGTAGGGACGCACCGTGAGGTCTTCGCGGCCCATGTTCTGCTTGGGGGTCTTCCAGCCGATCGTGTAGTTGCCGGTCTTGGTCAGGAACCCGTCCTTGCCCGAGGAGATCCTCCAGGAGTCGATCGCCTCGCCGTTCTCCAGCATGGTCAGCCGCTGGGTGCGCAGGTTCACGTCGATCGTGCGGACGACCTGCGTCGTCTCGTAGGGGGTCTCGTTCACCGAGAGCGCATAGCGCGCCTCGCCGTGACGCAGCTGCTCGGCCAGCGCGGGGGTGATCGCCTCGGCGGCGAGGAGCTGGCGGCCGACCTGGCCCTCCTCGAGGAACCGCAGCACCTTGCCCTTCGAATTGACGACTTCGCTCGAGTGGACCGGATCGCGGTCGACCTTCTCGGCGAGGGTGTCGACCGTCGCCTGGATCGCCGCCGCATCGGGCTCCAGCTCGAGGCCCTCCTCGCCTGCGACGATGTCGAACCAGCTCGCGAACGTCGCCGGCTCCACCGGGACGACGCGCTCCTCGCCGACGTAGAACCCGGCGGCGGCGAGCATCGCGTTGAGCCGCTGCGCCGTCTCTGCCGCGTGCTCGTCGGAGATGGCGGGTGCGTAGTCGATCGGCGTCGCCGGGAAGGAGAGCGTGGCCTCGCCGGCCGACACCGCGCCGTCGATCGCTCCGGCCAGCGCCTCGAGGTCGAGACCGGAGCCGACGGCGGCCGGGGTCGTGACGAAGGCGTTCGCCTCGGCGTCGAACACGACGGTGGCATCGGTCGGGTCCTCCCACACGGACGGGACGGCCGCGCGCAGCTCATCCTCGGCCTGCGGGGAGTCCAGCGCCACGGGGGCGAGGACAGGTTCGGGGTGCCACTGGCCGAGGTTCCACATCGGATGGGCGGAGTGCACCTGCTGGGTCAGCGCCAGGGCGTCGACGGATGCGCCCAGCGCGCCGGCCGTCACGGTCGCGGCCGTGCCGGCGCCGGTGAACGTCACCTCGGTGGCGGCGATGCTCTGGGAGATCTTCTCGGCGGCGTCGCCGGGGGTGAGGCCGCCGACGGCGACGCCGGCGACGGTCGTGCCGGGAGCGATGAGCACAGTGGAGAGGGCGACCGCGCTGCCGACGACGACGAGGGCGCCGATGCCGAGACCGATCCACAGGCCCGTGCGACGGCGCGTCGCGGTCGGCGCAGGCTCCCACACGGCGACAGGCGTCGTCGGTGCGAGCGAGTGCTCTCCGATGCCTCCGCTCGGCGTGGCGGCAAAGTCGGTCACAGAAAACCCCCCGGTTCGTTCATGCTGTGAATCCCCATCGTAAGGGATGAGGCTGAGAACCCTCCCCGTCCCTGGAGCGGGGAGAGCGCTTTCACAGGGGTATTGCCCCGTGGAGCGGCAACGGTTCGATAACGGGGAGGGGTATTTCGGGTCGGGGGTTGCGAAATGTTAGTTCGTAATGTTTACTAACAAACATGGTTTCCACCGATGCAGGCCTCACAGCGGCCACCTCGCACTCTACCGGTTCCGCGTTCATGCCGGGACGAGCGCTGCGGCAAGGCGGAAAGGTGCTTCCCGAGCACGCCCGGGCCCACAACCGCTCGCTCG
The DNA here is from genome assembly GCA_964406995.1 of uncultured Microbacterium sp. Lineage (GTDB taxonomy): Bacteria > Actinomycetota > Actinomycetes > Actinomycetales > Microbacteriaceae > Microbacterium. Next base: position 14,071 of record CAYOTY010000062.1, on the reverse strand, counting down.
TCCTTCAGACCCTCTTCCACCAGGGAGAGATGAGCAGAGCCGATCTCGCTCGCGAAACGGGTCTGACCCGCGTGACGATCTCCGACCTGATCGCCGAGCTCATCGGCGACGGCTTCGTCGTCGAGCAGGGGACCCGCGAGATCTCCGGCCCGGGCAAGCCCGCCATCCTCGTCGATCTCGACAAGGACGGCCACCGCATCGTCGGCCTCGACCTGTCCTCCAGCGACGTCTTCGTCGGCGCCGTCCTCACTCTCGACGGCGACATCGTCGCCCGCAGCGAAGTGCCCGTCCCCGCCGACGCTGCCGATGTTCTCGCCACGGTCATCGCTCTCGCCCGGGAGCTCGTCGCCCAGTCCCACGCGCCGGTGCTCGGCATCGGCGTGGGCACGCCCGGCGTGATCGATGACCGTGGCGTGATCCTCACCGCCCCGAACCTCGGCTGGGTCGGCTTCGACCTCAAGGGTGCTCTCGAGAGCGAGCTCGGCCTTCCGGTGCTGGTCGCCAACGACGCCAACGCCGCCGTGCTCGCCGAGTACACCTTCGGTGGTGCGGGAGGCGATGTCCTTCTCATCAAGGTCGGTCGCGGTGTGGGCTCCGGGCTCCTCGCCAGCGGGCAGCCCATGCGCGGTGCGCACTTCGCCGCCGGCGAGATCGGCCACGTCACCGTGGGCACCGACGGCGGTCCCGCCTGCGTCTGCGGGAAGGACGGCTGCCTGGAGGCATGGCTGTCCGTGCCCTCCCTCACCGAGCGGCTGACGGCCGCATCCTCCGAGGAGGAGCGCGAGGGCGTCCTGCGCGACGCCGGCGAGCGACTGGCCATCGCGGTCGCTCCGGTGATCGGCGTCCTGGATGTCGCCGAGCTCGTCCTCTCCGGCCCGGTTGAACTCCTCGGAGGCGTGCTCGCCGACGCGACCTCCGACACACTTCGTGCCCGCACACTGGCCGAGTTCCACGACCGCGTGCGAGTGCGGATGGCGACGCAAGGCGCAGGCGAGATCGTCCTGCGCGGCGCGGCCGTCATGGTCCTCTCCGGACAACTCGGGGTCTCGTGACCGGTCCCGCCCGGCGCATCCCCAGCACCAAGAAACCACCTATGGAACATCCACAGAAAGACAGGGAAACACAATGAAGAAGAAGCTGTCCGCCCTCGCGCTCCTGAGCGCCTCGGCGATCGCTCTGGCAGGTTGTGCCGGGGGCAACGAGGCGCCCGCCGAACCCGGCGGAGAAGCCGCCGAGAGCGGCAACATCACCGTCTGGCTGGTCGGTGCAGACACTCCTGCCGATGCCCGCGACTACCTGAAGACCACCTTCGAGTCGCAGAACGAGGGCTGGACCCTCACGATCCAGGAGAAGACCTGGGCCGACGTCTCGGAGACCTACACCGCCGAGCTCTCCTCCAACAACGCCCCCGACATCGTCGAGGTCGGCAACACCCAGGCGCTGGGCTTCGCCAACGACGGGCTCTTCCTCGACATCAGCGACATCAAGGCGGACCTGGGCGGCGACGACCTGCTCGGCGGCCTGGTCGAGGCCGGCACCTTCGAGGGCTCGCTGTACGCGGCTCCCTACTACGCCGGTGGTCGCGTGATCTTCCACACGCCGCAGATCGTCGGAGACACCCTGCCGACCACGATCGAGGAGTACGTGGCCAAGGCCAAGGAGATCACCACCGACACGCGCTCGGGCATCTACGCCCCGGGTCAGGACTGGTACAACGCCCTGCCCTACATCTGGGCGTTCGGTGGCGAGATCGCCGTTCTCGACGGCGACACCTGGGACGCGCAGTTCTCCAGCCCCGAGAGCCAGAAGGGCCTCGCTCTGCTGCAGGATGTGTACCTGAACGCCTCGAACGCACCGGTCGACGGTGACGAGCGCGTCGGCAACATCGCATTCTGCGAGGGCAACGTCGGCTTCCTCTCCAGCCCTGCATGGGCCGAGGGCAACCTGACGGGCGCATGGCCGTGGGGCGATGCGGATGCAGGCCAGGAGGTCTCCGAGGGCTGCCCCGAGACCTACGCCTCCGACCTGTCGGCCTTCGCCCTGCCGGGCGTGACCGCGGGCACCACCGCCCCGATCTTCGCGGGTGGATCGAACATCGCCGTCGCATACAAGAGCCAGAGCCCCGAGAAGGCCAAGGAGGCGCTGAAGATCATCCTCTCCGAGGGTTACCAGAAGTTCCTCGCCGCGAACGGTCTGACCCCGGCCCTGGTGTCGGCGGCGCAGTTCCTGCCGGACACTCCGGTCGCCCAGGCGCAGGCCGAGGGCCTCGCCAACTCGAAGTTCACCCCCACCAGCCCGAACTGGGCTGAGGTCGAGTCGTCGCGCTTCCTCCAGGACGCCTTCGTCAAGATCGCCAGCGGTGGCGACATCGCACAGATCGCCGCTGAGCTCGACGCTCAGATCGAGGGCGTTCTCAACAAGTAGGCCGTCGCGGATCCGTCCGCAGCGACACTGCCACCAGCGATGAGGGTCCCGGTCAAGGGCCGGGACCCTCATCCTTTCCCCGGCAGGCTCCCTTGCCGGGCCGCACAGAGAGAAGGAGAGGCGATGAGCGACACTCTGACCGGAGCGGTCCCCGAGCGCACCACGCGCTCCCGCACCGCCGCCGAGCGCGCCCGGCGCCGCACGATCCGCGAGACCGTGGGCGGCTGGGGGATGCTGGCCCCCGCCGTCATCATCCTCGGCATCATGGTGGGCTATCCCGCCATCCTCATGGTGATCCATTCCTTCACCGACTACACGGTGAAGAACAAGGTCCAGGGGACCACGCCGAACTTCGTCTGGTTCGACAACTACGTCGAGCTGTTCAGCTATTCCGACTTCCCGGCGGTGCTCGGCCGAAGCCTCGCCCTCATGGTCGTGCTCACCGCGCTCATCATGATTCTCGGCATGCTGGTGGCCGCATTCATGCACCGCATCAGCCGGGGATGGCGTCTCCTGGTCTCCATCGGCCTGCTCCTCGCCTGGGCGATGCCGCCCCTCACGGCCACGGTGGTGTGGGGATGGATCTTCGACCCCGAGTACGGCCTGGTGAACTGGGTGCTGTACAACATCACCGATGACACGAGATGGGTCAACCACTCCTGGCTGTTCAACCCCTGGTCCTTCTTCATGGTGCTGACGATCATCATCGTCTGGCAGGGCATCCCCTTCGCCGCCTTCGCCTTCTACGCCGGTCTGGGGCAGGTCCCCGGCGAGGTGCTCGAGGCCGCTTCGCTCGACGGCGCGAACGTCTGGAAGCGCTTCTGGCAGATCACCTTCCCGTACATGCGCAACATCGTCACCGGCGTGCTGGTGCTGGAGGTCATCTGGAACCTCAGGATCTTCACGCAGGTCTACGCGCTCCAGGAGCGCGGGGGCATCACCAGTCAGACGAACGTGCTCCCCGTCTACCTCTTCCGTCAGGGTGTCGGCGAGATCGGCATGACCGCCGCCATCGGAATGGTGATGGTCGTCATCCTGGTGATCCTCTCCATCGGCAACGTCCGCCAGACCCTGAAGCACGAGGAGCTGTGATGACCACTCAGCCGACCGTGGGCGTCCAGCCCGCCACGACAGACGTCGTACACGACACCGTGGGCATCACCACAGGCACGTCCCGAAAGAGCACGCGCACGAAGAAGCGCGGCCTCTCCGGCTTCGTGTTCAAGGTCATCGCCCTCGTCGTCTTCTTCTGCTCCGCCTTCCCGGTGTACTGGATGGTGAACCTCTCCTTCACCCCCAACCGCGACATCGTCACGCGGGACAAGCACTTCTTCCCGACGGAGTTCACCCTCAACAACTACGTCACGGCATGGACGCGTGAGGCCAGACCGGGGCAGAGCGACTTCCAGAACTCCCTGCTGACGACCACCACCGTCACCTTCGGCGTGCTGATCGTGACCATCCTCGTCGCCTTCGCCGCATCGATCGCCGTCGCACGGTTCCGGTTCAAGGGCCGGTACACCTTCATCATGTCGATCATCATCATCCAGATGATCCCCGGCGAGGCGATGATGTTCACCCTCTACGGCATGATCGACGACTGGCACCTCATGAACACCATGCTCGGTCTGGGAATCGTGTACACGGCATCCGTCGTGCCCTTCACGGTCTGGATGCTGCGCGGCTTCGTCACCGGCATCCCCGCCGACCTCGAGGAGGCGGCCATGATCGACGGCTGCACCCGCTCGCAGGCGTTCTGGAAGGTCACCTTCCCGCTGCTGGCGCCGGGCCTGGTCTCCACGGGCATCTTCGCCTTCATCCAGGCATGGAACGAGTTCACGATGGCGCTGCTGCTGATGAGCGGGAAGAACCTCACTCTCATGCCGTGGCTGATGGCCTTCACCACCTCGTCGGTGGGCGGACAGGTCAACTGGGGTGCGGTCATGGCCGGGTCCGTGATGATCTCCATCCCCGTCGTCATCTTCTTCCTCATCGTCCAGGGTCGTATGACCGGGGGCCTCGTCTCCGGTGCGGTCAAGGGCTGATGCGGGAAGAACCGAACCTCTCTTTCGTAGGAGCAGACCGTTGAGAGTTGGCCTTGATGTCGGAGGCACGAAGACCGAGGCCGTCGCACTGGATTCCGCAGGAGATCTCGTCGCCCGCGTGCGGCGCCCCACGGGGTGGGGCGCCGACGCGGTCGTCCGCAGCATCCTCGGCGCCGTCATCGAGCTGTCCCAGGCCGCCGAGTTCTCCCTCTCCGAGATCGAGTCGATCGGCATCGGGATCCCGGGGATCGTGGAACCGCGCACCGGCCGCGTGCTCCACGCGGTGAACCTGGGCGTGGAATCGCTCGATCTCCCCGATCGTGTGGAGGAGAAGCTGCACACCCCGGTGCGCGTCGCCAACGATGTGAAGGCGGCCACCATCGGCGCGGCATCCCTCCGCGGCGAATCCGGATCGATGGCCTATCTGAACCTCGGGACGGGGGTGGCCGCGGGGATCGTGCTGGACGGCAAGCTGTGGCACGGCGCCCGGGGCACCGCGGGCGAAGTCGGCCACATCTCGGTCGACCCCCACGGCCGTGAATGCGGCTGCGGTCAGCGCGGCTGCATCGAGACCCTGTGCGGCGGCGGACCCGTCGCGCGTGCCTGGGGACGCCCCGGCGCCTTTCCGGTGCGCGACATCTTCGACGCCGCCGAGGCCGATGACCCCCTGGCCCGCCAGCTGCGCGACGACCTCGTGCGTGCGGCGGCGGCGGCCGTGCGCGTGCTGGTGCTCACCGCGGACGTCGACGTGGTCGTCATCGGCGGCGGCATCGCCGCGATCGGCGAGCGTCTCCGGCAGCAGCTGGTGACCGCTCTGCGTCGTGACGGCGAGGGCTCGGCGTTCCTCGCCTCTTTACGATTGGATGAGAGGATCGAATTGCTGCCGGCCGGTTCGCCGGCGGCGGCGTTGGGTGCGGCACTGATCGGCTCCGGTCAGGCCGGTGTCTCCGTGCGGAGTGAGAGGACGGTCCTTCGTGGCTGAAGTGGTGATTGTCGAGGATTCCCGGGCAGCGGGTGCCCTTGTCGCGGATGAGATCGCGCGGCTGGTCGAGGCCAAGCCCGACGCCGTGCTGGGGCTCGCGACCGGTTCGACGCCGCTCCCGGTGTACGAGGCGCTGCGGGAGCGGCTGGCCGGACGAGACGTCTCGCGGGTGCGCGGCTTCGCGCTCGACGAGTACGTGGGCATCGACCCCGATCATCCGGAGAGCTACCGATCGGTCATCCGGCGCGAAGTCGTCGAGCCGCTCGGCCTCGACCCGGCACGCATCCGCGTCCCCAACGGCGATCTCGACGGCATCGAGCACGCCGGCGCCGACTACGACGCGGCGATCGCGGCCGCCGGCGGCGTCGACCTCCAGCTGCTCGGCATCGGCACGGATGGGCACATCGGCTTCAACGAGCAGGGCTCCTCCTTCGGCTCGCGCACTCGCGTGAAGACGCTGACCGAGCAGACCCGCAAGGACAACGCCCGCTTCTTCGACGCGCCCGAACAGGTCCCCACGCACTGCATCACGCAGGGTCTCGCGACGATCCTCGAGGCCCGTCACCTCGTGCTCCTCGCCTTCGGCGCGGGCAAGGCGCGCTCTCTCGCAGGCGCCGTCGAAGGCCCGATCTCGGCGATGAACCCGGGATCGGCGATCCAGCTGCACCCGCACGTCACGGTCGTCGTCGACGAGGCTGCAGCCGGCGAGCTGCAGCTGATCGACTACTACCGCTATACCTACGCCAACAAGCCGGCCTGGCAGGGCCTTTAGGTCAGAGCGCTCAACCCCACGCCAGGGGGAGGAGGTGCTCGAGACTCAGCGGCGCCAGCAGCGTGCTCGCCACGTCGTCCGGTGTGATCCAGCGCAGCTCGGCCAGCTCCGCCTGCGCCGACACCGCGGCAGGATCCACGGTCAGCGCGAAGGCGGTGGCGACGACCCGATGCCCGGGCTCGTTCGCGGCATCCGATCCGAAGACGCCCAGCGGCACGAGATCGCCCACGGCGACGGCGAGACCGAGTTCCTCCTCGAGCTCGCGGATGAGGGTCTCCGCGGCCGACTCGCCGGGCTCGGGCTTGCCGCCCGGCTGCATGAAGCGACTCGTACCCTCCTTGCGCACGACGAGCGCCCGCCCCTCGCCGTCGGTGATCACCGCCGCGCTGACGTGGATGTCAGGCATGGCCGAACACCTTCCCCGGATTGAGGATGCCGAGCGGATCGAAGACGCGGGTGAGCTGGCGCTGCAGCTCCCACTGATCCTCGCCGAGCTCGGCGGCCAGCCAGCGGCTCTTGAGCACGCCGACGCCGTGCTCGCCGGTGAGGGTGCCGCCCAGGCGCAGCGCGGCGTGGAAGAGCGCGGATGCCGCCTCCCAGATCCGATCCGGGACCACGGCCTCGGAGACGATGAAGTTCGGATGCAGGTTGCCGTCGCCCGCGTGGGCGACCGTCGGGATCGTCAGATCGTACTCCCGCTCGATGCGCGCGATCTCGTCGAACATCGCCGGCAGCGCGCTGCGGGGAACGGAGACATCCTCGATGAGCGTCGTCCCGCCGCCGGCGAGCGCGGCCAGGGCGGCGTGCACCGAGCGACGGATGCGCAGCAGCTCCTCGCCCTCGGCGCGATCGTGGGAGAGCGACACGTCGCCGCCCGCCTCGCGGAGGATCTCGGCGATCCAGGCGGCCTCGTCCGCTGCCGCCGGACCGTCGGTCTGCACCGTGAGCTGGGCGGTGCCGGCATCCGGCGCGGGCATTCCCAGGAGAGCGTGGACGGCGGCGAGGGTGGGCGCGTCCATCAGCTCCATGATCGCCGGCTGGATGCCGGCCGCCGTCACCGCCGCAGAGCCCGCCGCCGCTGCGCGCACGGCGGGGAAGACCGCCGTCAATGTGTGCACAACGCCCGGAGTGAGGCGCCGAAGCTTCAGCGTTGCGCCCACGACCACCCCGAGGGTGCCCTCCGAGCCGACCACCAGGGAGGTCAGATCGAGCCCGGTCACGCCCTTCACGCTGCGTCTGCCCAGGTGCAGCAGGCGTCCGTCGGCGAGCACCAGGTCCAGGCCGAGCACCGCGTCGCGGACGACGCCGTACTTCGCGCACAGCAGCCCGCCCGCTCCGGTGGCGATGTTGCCGCCGACGGTGGAGATGTCCCGGCTGGCCGGATCCGGCGCCCACCAGAGTCCGTGCTCGGCGAGCCGGGCGTTCAGCTCCGCGTTGAGGATCCCGGGCTCGACCACCGCGAGGAGATCGTCGGGGCGCACCTCGAGCACGCGGGTCATTCGCCGCGTGGAGAGCACGATCTCGCCCGCCGCGGCGATCGCGCCGCCGGCCAGCCCGGTGCCGGCGCCGCGGGTGACGACGGGGGTGCGCGTCCGGGTGGCGATGCGCATCACCTCCTGCACATCGGTCACCGAGCGGGCGTGCACGACGGCGAGGGGGCGCGTGGGGGAGATGTAGCCGGACTGATCGGCGCGGGCGGCGTCGAGGGCGTCCTCCGAGGTGTCGACGACATCGCCCAGGCTCGACTGCAGCGCCGCGAGGGCGTCTCCTGCGGCCGAGTCGCTCACGACAGGGCGCGGCGGCCGGCGAGGAGTCCTGCGGTGACCGCGACGACCGCGAAGGCGATCCCGATGAGCGCCTGGCCCATCAGCCACCAGCACATCGTGACGGTCGCGAAGATCAGCAGCTCCACGAGCGCGCGGATGAACGGGTGCACGCGGAGCACCGGGCGGGGGGAGAGGAACACGGCCCACAGCAGTGCGGCGATCAGCGGGGCGCCGATGCCGATGACGAACGACCACGGCGGCGGCCACGAGGTGAAGCCCCACAGGACTAGCGTCGTCAGTGCCGCGATGAGCACGACGACGCGAACGATCTCGACCGGGAGAACAGGGGAGCGGGTGGGCGGAGTCTGTTCGGCGGCGACCATGCTCTCAGTATAGGAGCAGGGCGTATACGGCTATCCGGGGGGAGCGATGCCGAGTTGGCTGAAGGTGGCCGAAGTGGAGCCGGCGCCGTCGGCGTCGACATAGGAGAAGGTCACCGTCCAGTCGCCCGAGGCCATCTGCAGCGTGCTCACGGGCAGGAGGAGGGCTCCCGTCCCCGTCGCCGGGTCGAGGGTCACCTGGGCCGAGCCCCCGCTGAGCAGACTCGTGTACGTGGCGCGGACGGTGGCTCCTGCCGTGCCCGTCAGCGGGATGCGGGCGTGGTAGTTGATATGCGAGACATGCTGCATCGTGGCCTGCTGCCACGCGAGCGGCAGGTACTCGACGTCGCCCGGCTCCTCGGTGCCGCCAGATCCCTCGCCCGGCTCCTCGGAGTCACCGGGGTCGCCGTCTGAGGGGGATCCGCCGTCACCCTCGCCGGTCTCTCCGCCGGGGGTCTCAACGTCTTCGTCTTCGCCCGGCCCTTCGGGTCCGGCCGGGGGCGGACCTGTGTCGATCGGGCACGCCTGCAGGGCCACGGGATCGCCCAGGTCGAAGATCGAGAAGGCCTCCGCCTCCCCCACGGCATCCCCGTCCACGTACTGCAGCGTGACGACGGGATCGTCATGGAGCAGCTGGAGGGAGGTCGGTGTCAGGAGGACGATGCCGTCGCCGGAGCCGGACAGCACCGTCTCGGAGCCGCCGAGGGCGGAGCCGTTGAGGAGGGCGCGCACCGTCGCGCCCGGAGTGCCGCTCACCGGAAGCCGGTATTCGTTGGTGCAGTAGACATTCTCGCCCACGATGTCCCACCGGGCCTGGAAGGCTACCTCTGCGACATTCCAGCTCGGAGTGCCCGCAGGGCCTGTCGGAGGCTCGGGCTCCTCTGAACCGCCCGGCTCTTCCGGTCCGTCGCCGTCGCCGCCCTCTTCCACGGGGGGAGCCGGAGGCTCTCCCGAGCCGGCACCGCCGCCCTCACCGGGCGGCGCAGGCGGCGTGGGCCCGGTGTCGCCCGGCCGCGAGGGAGCGTCTTCCACAGGCGCCGGAGGCTCCTCGGGTGTGGCGCTCTCGCGGATCGCGTCCTCGACGGGCTCGTCGAGGACGTCGAAGGGGGTGGGCCGCGGTTCGATCCCGGGCTCGGTGTCCACCTCCGCGCTGAGCGGGGCGGAGGCGGAGTGGTCGGATGCCGCGGAGAGCGCGGTCGTCGCCGAGCCGCCGGTCAGTCCGGGGATGATCGCGGCGGCGGCCACCGCGCCGGCGACCGCCAGTGCGGCCACGCTCGCGGCGACGGCGAGTCCGGCGCCGCTGAGGACGCCCCCCGCCGTGCCGGCTGCGGCACCGCCGGAGCCGGCTGCCCCGCCGCTCGCCCCGCCGCCGGGCATCGGCATCGCTCCGCCGGTGGAAACCGCGGCCACCACCCCGCCGTCGACGATGCCGGAGGGCATCGCGGCGAGGGCGACGACCGGGGTGCCGCCCCCTTGCAGAGCGGCCGTGTACGCGCCGGCGCCGGCGACGCCGAGCACGAGCGGCAGCAGGACGAGCGCGAGGCGGCTGGAGACGTCCTTGGCCTCGGCCGCGACGATCATGCACCGTGGGCAGTCCTCGAGGTGCGCCTCGAGCTTCGCCTGATCGCGGCGGCTGAGGTTGCCGCGCGCGTAGGCGCCGAGGGACTCGATGGAGCGGTGGCAGGCGGAGTCCTCGGGGGCGCTGTTCAGGTGCGCCTGGATCCACGCCTCGCGGAGCCCTTCCCTCGCGCGGAACGCGAGCTGTGTGACCGCGCCGACGCTCATGCCCAGCAGGGGAGCGACCTCACGCGGCTTCATCTGCTCGATCTCGGTGTACCAGAGCACCTCCTGCCATCGGGAGGGAAGGCTGCGGAACGCCTGCGCGGTGAGACTGCGATCGAGGGCGTCGTCGGTGGCCTGCTCGGTCGTATCGGGATCGGGCAGGGCGTCGAGCTCGTCGATGGGCGATTCGCGATTCGCGCGCCCCCATCCCGCCGCGGTGTTGCGGATGCTGGTGAACAGATAGGCGCGGAAGGAGCCGTTGGGACCTCCGCCCCGGCGGATCGCCTGGAAGATGCGCGCGTAGGCCTCCTGGACGAGATCGTCCGGGTCGATGCGTGCGGTCACCGATCGCGCCACGGTCACGCCGGAGCGGTAGTGCCGCGACCAGAGTTCACCGAACGCCTCGGCGTCTCCGGAGCGCGTGCGAAGCACGAGTTCGGCATCGGAGGCGGCGAGGGGCTTCTCGGTGTTCTCGTCTGGGGTACTGGTCATATCTACTCTCGGCGGTGGGCTCTCATCTGAGAGACGCGGCAAGGGCCGTTCCCTCACGCCGAATGTCCATTCTCTCCCGAAACTCCCAGGAAATCACGGCCTGTGCAAAACCCGCAGAGAACTCCCATCCAGAAATCTCACGAACCCGCGTAATAGTTCCGCCCCTCCCGCATCTCATGAGATGAGACAGCGCGGAGCCCGGCTGGGGAGTGGGCTCCGCGTCCAGGTGCTCTCGGAACCTCGGGGGAGGAGTCCCGAGGGCACCTGGATTCTCTGGGGGTCCCCACTGCGGTGGAGGTCAAGACGACCGGATGACGCGGTGGGCCGGCGAGTGCTCTCAGCCGGCCCATACGCGCGTCACCGCGAGGTCGGCGTCCAGCAGCACGGCGTCGTCGGCGAAGCCCGGGGCGAGCCGCCCGAACCTCTCCTCGCACCCGATCGCGCGCGCCGGGGTCGCGGTCAGCGCGAGCACGGCGGCGGCCAGGGGGACGCCGGCGGCCACGCTCACGCGCAGCGCCTGATCCTGCGTCAGGGTCGAACCCGCGATCGAGCCGGTCGCCCGGGTCCTGGCCACGCCGTCGGTCACGGTCACGGCGACGGCGCCCAGATCGTAGTCGCCGTCGGATGCCCCAGCCGCGGCCATCGCATCGGTCACCAGCGCCACGCGTCCGGGTGCCGAGTCGAACAGGAGTCGCACGACCTGCTCGTGAAGGTGCACGCCGTCGGCGATGCCCTCCAGGATCACCCGGTGGTCGGCGGCGGCGGCCAGCACAGGCCCCGGCGCACGATGATGGATCGGGGGCATGGCGTTGAAGGCGTGCGTGAGGATCGTCGCCCCCGCATCGAACGCCGCCGCGGCCAGTTCTCCGTCGGCGCTGGTGTGCCCGATGGCGGCGGCGGCCCCCGCCGCGACGATCTGGGCGATCGCCTCGAGGCCCCCCGGCAGCTCCGGGGCGATCGTGACCTGTCGGATCGTGCCCTCGCCCGCCGCCAGCAGGCGCGCCACCGCCTCGGTGTCCGGGTCGCGCAGCAGTGAGGGCTCGTGGGCGCCGTGGTGGGCGGGATCGAGGAACGGCCCCTCGAGATGGGAGCCGAGGATGTCGGCATCCGTCCGCGTGAGCATGGCGATCTCGGCGACGCGACGCTCCAGGTCCTCCAGCGGTGCGGTCACGAGCGAGACGACGGCGCGGGTCGTGCCGTGCGCGCGGTGCAGGGCGCGCGCGGTGCGGATCGCCTCGGCGCCGTCGTCGAAGGAGGCGCCGCCCCCGCCGTGCCCGTGGACGTCCACGAACCCCGGGGTGAGCACCGCCCCGGACCCGGCCTCGGCGGTGGCGTCGATGACGGCATCCGCCTCCTCCCAGCCCGCACCGGTGCCGACGGCCGTGACGAGACCGCCCTCGCTGCGCACCCAGGCGTCCTCGGTGATCCGGCCCTCCGAGACCAGACGGGCGGAGTGGATGACGCGCGAGCCGGCGATGCTCATGCCGCCTTCCAGGGCACCTCGGGCGAGTCGTACCAGCCCCAGCCCGCCCCGGCCCAGAGGCGGGCCACGCGCCCGACGCGGCCGGAGAAGGACTCCCAGTTCCGCTCGGGCGTGCCGGCAGGCCTGGACCAGGCGATCTCCGCCTGGGCCGCCGCACGCGGGAAGATAAGCCGATCGATGTCGCCCGGAGTGCGCACCGTCTCGCTCCACAGCGGCGCCTCGACGCCGAGGATCGCCTCGTCGGGGACGTTCTCGAGGATGTCGGAGGGCTCCCAGTCGTAGGACTGCGAGACGGGGATGAGCCCCGCCCACACCAGCCCCACGGGGAAGTCGGCGACCGGCTTCATATCGAGGTAGGCGGCATCGGAGGGGGAGAGGATCACCTGGCCGCCGCGGGCGACGAAGCCCTCCGTGGCGGTGGCGTGCGCCGGGTCGGGCACCCGCGCGCCCCAGAACTGGCCGATCGTTCCGTCGGCGATGTTCGCCGCCCCGGCCTCGTGCCACGCCACCGGCGTCTTCCCCAGCTCCTTCACCATGGCCGTCACACGCCCGATGAAGTAGTCGAAGTCCTCCTTCGCCGTGCCCAGGCACTCGTCGCCGCCGATGTGGAGATAGGGGCCGGGCGTGAGCTCGGCGACCTCTCCCAGCACCGCGCGGAGGAACTCGTAGGTGCGCTCCTCGCGGATCTTCACCGAGGAGTGTCCGACGCCCCAGCCGAGGAAGGGCTCGCCGTGAACGGGCAGCTCCTGGCCGAGCTCCTCCGCCTGAGTGACGAGGTGGTCGTTGAAGACGGGCTGCTCGGTGAGCTCGGGGTAGGCGACCCCGACGGCGTGGGTGTGGCCGGGCAGATCGATCTCGGGCACGACCACCATGTGACGGTCTGCGGCGTAGGCGAGGATCTCGCGGAAGTCGTCCTTGGTGAGGAAGCCACCGGGGTCGCCGAGCGAGGAGGTGCCCGAGGCCTTCTCGGTCAGCAGCGGCCAGCTGTCGATCTGAATGCGCCAACCCTGGTCGTCGCTCAGATGCAGATGCAGATGGTTGAACTTCAGCGAGGAGGCGCGGTCGATGAAGCTCTTGATGACGTCTGCGCCATGGAAATGGCGGGCGATGTCGAGCATGACGCCGCGGTAGGCGAAGCGGGGGGCGTCGGCGATCTGCACCGGGGCGACGAAGCGGCCGGCGGCATCCTCTTCGATCAGCTGAGCGAAGGTCTGCCGCCCGTAGAACAGGCCCGCGGCATCCGCGCCGACGATCTCCGCCGTCTCGGGGGAGACGGTGATCGTGTACGACTCGGGGGCGCCGTCGCCGCCGATGCGTGTGAGGACGTTGGCGTCGTCGCCGGAGAGACGGAAGGGTGCGCCCTCGCCGAGGGCGACCGACTGCGGGTAGGGGACGAGGGGGAGCGTTTTCGCTAAGACCATGAACAAAACCTATCGGAGTCGCGCGCGAGAGGGAACCGTCATGCCGATCGTAGAGGGCGCGGCATCCGCTATGCTCGTGGTGTCGCGACTGGCGTCTGGGTGGATCACCACCGGGGAGCGACCCATCACGGAATTCGACCGCGCGCCTGGGCCGACGGAGCACCCTTTCGAATCCGTCTATGAGGAGTAACGCCATGACCGACCCCTACTTCAACGCGCCTCTCGCCGAGGTCGACCCCGAGATCGCCGAGGTCCTCGACCGCGAGCTCGCCCGCCAGCAGACGTTCCTGGAGATGATCGCCTCCGAGAACTTCGTGCCCGTCTCGGTGCTCCAGTCGCAGGGCTCGGTGCTCACCAACAAGTACGCCGAGGGCTACCCGGGCCGTCGATACTACGGCGGCTGCGAAGAGGTGGACGTCGCCGAGTCGCTGGCGATCGAGCGCGCCAAGAGCCTGTTCGGCGCCGAGTTCGCCAACGTCCAGCCGCACTCGGGCGCCACCGCCAACGCCGCCGTGCTGCACGCG
>CAYOTY010000061.1:0-16135 GCA_964406995.1 uncultured Microbacterium sp. | reverse complement strand
CAGAGCAGCTGACTCTTAATCAGCGGGTTCTCGGTTCGAGTCCGAGGGGGTGTACAGAGCACCACCGTCAGGCCCCGATTCGTTCGGGGCCTGACCTGTTTCTAGCCACTCCAGATCGACGCCGCACGTCAGCGCCCAAACCTTCAGGGTCTGACGCTTCACCGGAGTCCGGTCACTCAACCACCGACCAACCGTCGCCGGGTTGACACCTAAGTCCACCGCCATGGCTCCAACTGAGATATCGGCGTGCCGCAGCGCCTTGCGCATCCTGTCGCCCAGCGTCCACGTAGGTACGTCGTTCGCACCGACCCATGGGTCGATCAGCGAAATGCGCTCGTTGTTCAATGTCGTCATGAAGTAAGTATGCGTCAGAAAGCGCATCCTGTTCGGCGTGTCGTGAATGTATGTCGTCCGCGAATCGCGTATAGTGTCGCATGTGAAGGTTCTGGATGTGCTGACGACGGCCGAGACCGCCGACCTGCTCGACCTGTCCGAGTCCCAGGTCAACCGTCTGGCCGCTGCCGGCCATATAGCGACCCATCTCCAGGCTCCAGGCCCTCGCGGAGCGCGCTTCTTCCATCGCGACGAGATCGCCCGCGTCGCAGCTGAGCGATCCCTGGGCGTCCGACATTCCGAGGAGTCAGCATGACCGAGCAGCCGTCTGAGATCGCCACGAACCCCGCTACCGAGGGGACAGTCACGACCGGGGAAGTCGTGACACCGGCTGGGCCTGTTGGGGAGCAGGTCCAGCCGTCCGGTAGCGATGAGACCCCCACGCCGGCCGTCACTGGTGTGGAGGAGGGCGCGGGCGCGCCCGAGCAGCAGGAGGCCGGCGGTGCGGAGTCCCCGACCGCCCCCACCGCCGGCCCTGCTGTGGCCGCGACGAAGCGGGCGAGCAAGCTGCGCCTGGGTGACCTGGTGTTCACCACGTCTGGCGTCGGCCCGTTGAAGGTCGAGCACATCGAGAAGGTGACGATCGGTGGCACCAAGCGCCGGCATCTGCGCCTCCACCTGATCGCCACGGGCAGCCGCCTGTGGAAGACGTACCGCGACGACGCCCAGGTGCCCGTCGAGCGCCCCTACAACTTCGAGCCCGGCCAGTGAGCCCCCTCGTCTCGATCGAGCACCGTCGCGAGGCCCTCGATCAAGCCGCGTCGTTCCTGGCTGAGCTCTGCGCCGGTCCACAGACCCGCGACTTCAACATCCGGGACTTTGACGACCAGTCGCTCCTGACCGATCTGGCTACCTGGCTGGCCGAACTACCCGAGCAGGTCGGTGACCACATCGCGTTCGTGAAGCCGTTCAACCCGGCAACGGATCTGCCGTGAACGCGGATCAGTGGGGGGCCCTCGTGCTGCTCGGCCTGTGCGCGGTCTGGCTGATCGTGGATGACGTCAGGAGCCAGCGGTGAAGCGGTTCAATTCCTGGGATGTGGCCCTACGTGCCGCCCAGCAGCTCGCTACCGAGACCGGCCGGCGGTTCCGCGTCGAGCGGAGCCCCTGGCCGCTCTACGGCTGGCACTGGTGGACCGTCCAGGAGGTCGGAACGTGAAGACCCCCCCTACCCCACGTGCGGTCACGGCGGCTACGGTCCGCTGCTTCACCTGGTGCTCAACGAGCGTCCGTGCGAGACGTGCCGCCGCGCGTTCGCGGCGATGACGGGCAGGCCAGCGTGAGCACCCGCGACCGCACCCGTGAGATTGAACGCGCCGCGCTCCAGACCACTGTCGAGATCGCTCGTGGTCTCGACATCGTGCTGGTCGAGCTGCTTGCGAACCGGCCAGGCGACGCACTGGCCACCCTGCACGCCCTGAGAGCCCTGTGTGCGCTCCAGGAGTCGTGCACCACCGATCTGATCGCCTACCGCGCTGCCCAGGAGGAGGCGGTGCGGCTGTAGCTGTCTGCCATGCCCGGTGGAGTGTCACACGCGACCGGGCGACGTCGAGAGGCGTCACACAACTCAGCGGCCATGCGCCTGGAACCAACGTCGGAAGAGTCGTGAGCGGAGACCGACGCCAGAGCGTAGTGCGAGGAGGTAATGGCCCTCGCCCGTCCAGTGAAGCCTGATCAGCCGATCTCGACGGTGGGAGCACCCGACTGCCCGGACGGCAGCCGGGCCTTAGGCGTATCCGCCCGCTCCCAGCAGCTCCACATGGGGGGACTCCGGGGGGTCACGCCCCCGCGCAACCGATCACCGCTAGCTACCGGCTAGCGGCCAACGTCACAGGTGAGATAGAGGAGGACCAGATGGACCAGGTAACTGAGGCCGCCGTCCGCAGGGCACGCGCTGCCGGCGAGTCGCTGGAGCAGAAGCTTGCCCGCAACCTGGAGCGCAGCCTGACCCACGGCCACGCACCCACCACCCCCGTGCCTGTCCAGCCGTCGCTGCCCACGGGCGAGGTTGACCTGGTGACGCTCACGCTGGACGAGCTGCACGATCTCGTGTACCTGGCCGCATCCTCGATCAACCGGTCGAGCACGACGATGAGCCAGTCCCACGCCCAGGACCTGGCGAAGCGAGCCGCGGTGCTGGCTCGCTCCCGAGCGGCACAGCACGACGGCCACCACCTGGGCGTTGATCCCCGTGGCTGAATGGTCGGGCCGACGCGTCCGCCGCCTGGTGAACCACACGCTGGCGACCAAGGGCAGGGTCTGCCACCTGTGCGGTCTGCCCGGTGCCAACAGCGCAGACCACGAACCCACCCGATCCGAGCTGATCGCTGCCCGCGTGCCCAACCCTGACGCGCCGATGTACCTGTGGCCTGCCCACAAGGTGTGCAACCTGCGCCGTGGCACGCGTCCGATCACTGCCGAGCTGCGCGCCGAGCTGCGCCAGAGGATGCAGGCCGAGCCGCTGCCCGAGCCCGGCGTGCGAGCGGGCCGGTTCGGTGCGTTCTTTGAGGCGACCGGCACCACGGGAAGATCCGGTCCTTTCCCTCTATTTACTGGCACCCCAGTAAAAACCGACCACAACGAAACGGAGGTCGGGCGATGACGACCGAACCCGAACCGCTGCCCGGCCTGGAGCCCACAGCGAAGCCGGCGGGACAGCTGGAGACCGCCGTCCGCCGCACAATCGCCGAGCTGAACCGCCTGGGCTACATCAGCGAATCGTCGGCGGCTCGCTGCGCCCTGGCGATCGAGCTGGCGCAGATCATCAGCGACAAGCGAGCCCGCGGCCGGACCTCCACTGTCGGCAACGATGCCCGCGTCCTGGTCGAACTGCTCGATGACCTCCTGCCGGAGGACACCGGCGCCGACGCCGCGCTCCAGGCCGCGATGGACGAGTGGGCGAAGGTCGTGGGAGGCATGGCCGCGTGATGATGCCGGCGCCGAAGTTCGCGACACAACGCGACCCCTCACGGCCGACGATGGGTCGGCTCCAGGGCGAGTTCGCGCGCGTGTGGCTGGGACACGGGTTCATGCCGGCGCAGCAACTGATCGCCGACGTCAGCGGCGAGATCGACCCCGCGACCGGTCTGCCGGCCCACCGCCTCGTCGTGGTCACCGGGCCACGACAGTTCGGCAAGTCGCATCTGGCGATGGCTCAGATCGGAGAACGCTGCTTCAGCCGGCCCGGCTATCGCGCCTGGTACACCGCACAGACCGGCCAGGATGCCCGCGACCAGTTCGTGAAGTTCCACGATGACGTCGTGGCCGGCACTCCGCTCGAGTCGGTCGTGCGGACCCTGCGCGGCACCGGCACGGAGGTCATGAAGTTCCCCCGCGGCTCTCAGCTGCGGCCGCACCCACCGAGCGAGGAGAAGCTGCACGGCAAGCAGTCCGACCGCAACGACATTGACGAGGGGTGGGCGTTCGCGCTCGAAGAGGGCCAGATGCTGATGCAGGCGATCGGCCCGACGCAGCTCACCAGGCCCGGCGCGCAGACGTTCATCTGGTCGGCCGGCGGCACTGCCGCCTCGACCTGGCTGGCCGAGCTGGTCGCCCGCGGCCGCGCCGGCGACCCCGGAATCTGCTACTTCGAGTGGGGCATTCCCGACGACGCCGACCCCGAAGACCTCGACGTCATCGCCGCGCACCATCCCGCCTACGGGCACACCGTCACTATGGAGTCGCTGAAGTCACTCCGAAACCTGTTCGAGGGCGACCCGTCCGGCTGGGCCAGGGCCGCGGGCAACCGGTGGACCGAGGTCATCGGCGGCGCGATCCGCTGGCCCAACTGGGAACGAGCCCGCGCTGTCGATCCGATCCCCGACGACGCTGACGTGGCGTTCGGCGCAGCTCGCGCAGCAGACGGCAGCGAGGTTGTGCTAGTCGCGGCCGCCACGGTAGGCCGCGAGATCGTCGTGCAAGTCCTGGGCACCTACCCCGACCCGACGACCGCCGTGGACGCGATCGCCACCGCGATCTCCTGGTCAGACGCGATCGCAGTCGATCCTGTCGGCCCGTCCTCGTCGCTCGCCGCCGGCCTGAACAAGCGAGACGTCAAGCTGCTGAAGATGAACGGCCGCGACGTCGCCGGCGCCACCCAGGTCATCCTCGACGGTCTGAAATCACCCACTGTCCCGATCCGGTTCCGGCGCTCCGACACGCTCGATGACGCCGTGAAGGTGGCCGGCACTCGCCGCCTGGGCGACGGCGGCGTGGCCTGGGCACGCGTCGCGGCCGGCCGCTCGATCGCTGCCCTGGACGCGGCGACCGCCGCCGTGTGGGCGCTGGAGAACCGCGAACCACTCGACCTCACCGGCCCGGCAATCTACGTCCCAGGAGCAGCCTCATGATCAGGTTCGACCGCACCAACGAAACCGTCCTGGTCCACTGCGCCTGTGGCTGGCGCCAACTCGCCCGCTCGATCGAGGGCGCCGACCAGGCCGCGCACGACCACATCTATGTCGCACACCCGGCACCCGACGACGAGGCACATCGCCGGTTCCTGGCCGCCTCGCGTCAGCGCCGGCGCCGCGCCGGGCAGTGACGCCCGCTTTGGTTTGTCACGCTCGCCCGGAGCATCGCCGGTGTGGGCCTCCTGAACGCACTTCGGCTGTCGCGCTCCCTCGCGGAGAACGTGACGCCGCTTCCGGTGCCGGCGATCGCGTCGCCGTGGGCTGACTCCCACCTGACCACCGTCGTCTGGTCCGACATCCTGGGCGCCGACGCCCCCACCCGAATCACCAGGGCAACCGCGATGCGCGTGCCAGCTGTTGCCCGCGGCCGAAACCTCATCGCCCCGACGATCGCCCGGCTCCCCCTCACAGTCTGGGCCAAGGACGCCCAACTGGACCCGTCCCCCACCTGGACCCGCGCGACCGCGCTGGGGGTGACCCCGTATCACCGGATGCTGTGGACCGTCGATGACCTGATCTTCCACGGCTGGAGCCTGTGGGTGGTCGAGCGTGGCAGCAGCGACCAGCTGCTCAACGGCGCCCGCATCCCGTTCGACTGGTGGCGCATCAACCCCGACACCGGCGCGATCGAGGTCAAGTCAAGCCCCGCCGGCGAGTACCGGCCAGCGAACGCCGACGAGGTCGTCCTGATCCCCGGACCGCACGAGGGCATCCTGACGTTCGGCGTCGATGCGATCCGCCAAGCCGCTGCCCTGGCCGAGACCGTCAAGGACCGCGCCGAGAACCCCGACGCGCTGACCGAGCTGCACTACACCGGCGACAAGCCGCTGATCCAGCCCGAGATCGACTCGACCGTCGAGCAGTGGCTGGCCGCACGTCGGAAGTCCGGCGGCGCCCGCGTCGGGTTCACCGGCAAGAACCTGGAAGTCAAGACCCACGGCACCGGCAGCGAGCAGCTGCTGATCGAAGGCCGCAACGCCGCCGCCGTCGAGCTGGCCCAGGTGATCGGCATCCCCGCCGCGATGCTCGACGCCACCAGCGCCGGCGCATCGCTCACGTACGAGACGACCGAAGGACGCAACGGCCAGTTCATCGACTACGGCCTGTCCACCTACATGGACCCGATCGCCGCTCGCCTGTCCGACGACGACGTGGTGCCACGCGGCCAGTCCGTCCGGTTCGACACGTCCGTCATCCGCGACATCGCACCCACCCCCACCGGCCCCGTCACGGAGGACTGACCCATGCCCGACCTGCTGCTGACCGCCGACCAAGCACCCACCGACCTCGTGGCCGTCACCGCCGCGCAGCCCATCACGGCCTCGATCGAGGCCCGCACCATCACCGGCATCGTCGCCCCCTACGGCGAGCCCGGCATGACGTCCGCCGGCCTGGTCACGATCCTGCCCGGCGCGATCCGCCTGCCCGACGACCTCTCGCGCGTCAAGCTCCTGGAGCATCACAGCAACGCCCCCGGAACCCCTCCCGAAGCGGTCGGTGTCGCGATCTCCGCTACCGACACCGCCGATGGCCTGGTGATGACGTTCCGCGTCGCCACCACACCCGCCGGCGACCTCGCCCTGACTGCCGCCCGCGAGGGCGTCAAGGACTCGCTCAGCGTCGAGCTGATCCGGGTCGATCTTCACCGCTCCGAAGTGCGCGACGGCTACCTGACCGCCGTCGCGCACGTCCCGATCCCCGCGTTCGCCGGCGCCCGCGTGCTCGACGTCGCTGCATCACACCACCCCGACCAGGAGGACACCATGACCAGAGAACAGCGCCAGCGGCTCGCCGAGCTGCGAGGGCTCTCCACCCTGACCCAGGACGAAGCCGTCGAACTGGCCGAGCTCGCCGCCCTCGACACCGAGGACGAGCCACCCGCCGAGGAAGCGGCCACCGCCGACGAGGCGCCCGCTACCGGCGACCAGAACGCCAGCACTGATGCCGCCGCAACGACAGATGTCGCGGCCGCGCACGCGCCGGCCACGCTCACGGCGACGACCGGCGCCAGCACGTCCAGCCGAACGCTCGTCGCGAGCATGAACGCCGACTCGCTGTTCGGCCTGCTCGCCCGCGTCGGCCAGGGCGAGCGTTCGCCCGAGCTGACCGCTGCGCTGGAGGATATCGCCTACAGCGGAAGCCCGTTCGCCGAGCAGCCCGAATACGTCGGCGAGCTGTGGAACGGCAACGAGTACCAGCGCCGCTACGTGCCGCTGCTCGACACATCGGCCCCCCTGAAGTCGCTGAAGGTCAAGGGCTGGAGCTGGGACGAGGAGCCCGACGTGGACGACTGGGCCGGCGACAAGTCCGACGTGCCCAGCAACGAGGTCTCCTGGACCGAAACCGAGTACACCGCCAGCCGGCTGGCCGGCGCTCACGACCTCGCCCGCGAGTGGTGGGACTTCGGCAACACCGAAGCGATCAACGCGTTCTACCGTGCCCAGGCGAACAACTACGCCCGCCGCACCGACCAGAAGGCCCTCGCGGCGATCATCGCGAACGCGACCGGAACCACGACCGCGATCGGCGACGTGCTCAAGGCCGCCGCGATCGCTGCGCAGGAGGTCGATGACCAGACAGACGGTGTGGCCGCGACCTACGTCCTGGTCAACCCGGCCGACAAGCTGAGCCTGCTGGACATCCCCGCCAAGGATGTCAGCGCGTTCCTGCGCGACATCCTGGGCATCGCGCCGGGCAACTTCAAGACGGCCGCGACCGTTCCCGTCGGCACGGTCATCGCCGGCACCAGGAAGGCGATCAAGTTCCGCGAGCTGCCCGGCGTCCCGATCCGCGTCACGGCCGAGCACATCGCCAAGGGCGGCCGCGACTCCGGCCTGTTCGGGTACTGGCTCGCCCAGCCCGAGTTCCCCAACGGCGTCCGCAAGGTCACTTTCGGCCCGGCCGAGCCCGAGCCTGAGGTCTGATCGTGGCCGCCGTACTCGCCCAGGAGTGGCCGGACCTGCCCCCCGCAGGTCCGGTCACCCCAGCGACGCTGAAGCAGCAGCTCGGTATCGCCGACGCTGCTGACGATGCGTTCGTGGACCGGATCACGCTCGCGGTGAACCGCAAGGTCCGCCGCTGGCCGATCGGCGCGTACGGCAGCCAGCCCGACGTCGCCCCCGGCGACCGTGTGTGGCCCGGCGATCTGGTCGAGGGCGCGATGATGCTCGCGGTCCGGCTGTTCCGCCGCCGCAACTCCCCCGCCGGCGTCGAAGCGTTCGGCGCCGAGGGCGCGCTCTACGTACAGCGCAACGATCCCGACATCGCCATGCTCCTGGAGCTGGGCGCCTACGCGGGCCCTCAGGTCGGGTGATCGTCGTGGACATCCTGGCGGCGATGCGACAGGTCCGCGACCAGCTGCAGGCCGGCGGTCTGCGCGCGACGATCAACCTCGACCAGGTGAACACCCCAGCCGTTTGGGTCACCCTCGATCGGCTGGACGACTTCACCGGTTGTGGAGCCGAGGCGTACCTGGCGCTGTACGTGGTCGTGGCCGACCAGGCAGAGGAGCTGGCACTGGCCGCGCTCCAGCCCCAGCTCGACCTGCTCCTGGCCACGCTCGACGCGCACGGTCTGCCCTACGCGATCGAGCCGATCACCGCGACTCGAGTCGCGTCGTCCGCTGTCGGCCCCGAGCTGCCGGCCTATCGAGTTCTCACATCCGTTTCAGTCTGAAGGAGACCCTCATGCCCGCCAGTACCTACACGTTCGGCCCCGGCTCGCTCATCATCGGCGAGACCGGATCCTCGATCGAGATCAGTTGCCAGGTCACGAACGGCACCGTGTCGTGGGACGTCGATGCCGAGGACGACACCCCGCTGCTGTGCGGCGAGGTCGAGCCCGGCGATGAGGAGTTCACCGCGGCCCTGGCGTTCAACACGTTCCAGGACCTCGCCGACGACGACGGGATCGTGGTCGCGTCGTGGGGCGCTATGAAGGGCACCGTTCAGCCGATCGAGTTCATCCCTTCGACCGCCGCCGGCAAGCGCATCGTCGGCAACGTGAAGGTGCGCCCGATCGACGTGGGCGGTGAGGCCAAGACCAAGCCTCGCAGCGACGTCGAGTGGCCGTTCGTGGGTGAGCCCGTCCTGGAACCAGTTCCGTCGCCGTGACCGCACCGGTTCTCCAGGTCGAAGGTGGCCGGCAGCTGCGCAAGAGCCTCAAGGCCGCCGGCGACGACCTCCAGGAGATGAAGGACACCCATAACCAGGTGGGAACGTTCGTCGCCCGCCGGGCCGTGCCCCGCACCCCACGCGGCAAGACCGGAAACCTGGCCGCGTCCGGGCGACCCGGCGCGACCAAGACCGCCGCGATCGTCCGGTTCGGCGGCGCCCGAGTCCGGTACGCGCTCGGCGTCCACTGGGGCGAGAAGCGCCGCCGGCGGCTCACGGCGCGCCCCTGGGTGACCGAGACCGCCCAGGAAACCGAACCGACGTGGACCCAGATGTACCAGCAGGGCGTCGAGCGCGTCCTGGCCCGAATCCGAGGAGTATGACCATGACCGAGACCATCGAGCCCGACCAGCTGGCAGCCCGTACCGAGGCGCCGCTGATGACCCGCAAGATCGCCACCGTGCGGCTCGCCGACGGGCGACTCCTGCGCACCGAGGTCGGCAACCCCGACACGATCCGGTGGGAGAAGACCGCGGCTCGCCGCTGGCCCGAGCTGCTGCCAGACGTCAAGGACGGCGAGGTCCGGTTCAAAGCCCCGATGTTCATGCAGACGTTCGTCGCGTGGGCATCGCTGAAGCGCACCCGCCAGTACGACGGCGAGTTCGAGCAGTTCGCCGACACCGACTGTCTTGAGGTCACCACCGACGAGGAGCCGGTGGACCCTACCCCGCCGGGACACTCGCCCGGCTGACATTCCTACTTGCCCTGCACTACCCGGGCACCACGCCGGACTGGTGGCAGGACCGACCGCCCGAGGACATCGCAACTGCGCTGGACGTGCTCAACGAAATGAACGGAGACGACTGATGGCCAAGACCGCCGTGCTGGCGATCCGCATCATCGCCGACGCGACGAAGGCCGCTAAGGGTCTCCAGGGCGCCGGCAGCGAGGTCTCCAAGTTCGAGCGCGGGATGCAGAAGGCCAACAAGGCCGCCCTGGGGGTGATCGGTGGGCTGACCGCAGTCGGTGTCGCCTCGTTCAAGGAAGCGAATGCCCTCCAGCAGGCCAGCGGCGCGGTTGACAGCGTGTTCGGCAAGCAAGCGAACGCGGTCCACAAACTCGCCAAGTCCGCCGCTAGTAATTTCGGGCTGGCGCGGTCGGAGTATTCCCAGACCGCCGCCGTGTTCGGCGCCCAGCTGCGAAACATGGGAATCTCCGCCGGCAAGCTCGTACCGACCACCGACAAGCTGATCGGCCTGGGTTCAGACCTCGCAGCAACGTTCGGCGGTTCAACCTCCGACGCCGTCTCGGCAATCGGGGCACTGATGCGCGGAGAGGCCGACCCGATCGAACGGTATGGCGTCGGGATCAAGCAGGTGGACGTCAACGCCAGGCTGGCGGCCCAGGGCCAGGACAAGCTCACCGGGTCAGCGAAGAGGACCGCGGAGACCGAAGCACGCCTGGCGCTGCTGATGGAGCAGACCACCGCCGCGCAGGGGCAGCGCGCCCGCGAGGCCACCACTGCCGCCTCCCGACAGGAGGTCGCGATCGCGAAGCTGAAGAACGCCGGCGCCGCGCTGGGCAGCGTGCTGCTGCCCGTCGTCGCGGCGATCGCGGGCCAGTTCGCCAGCCTGGCCGGCTACGTCGAGGACAACGCCGCGACGTTCCAGATCCTCGCCGGCGTCGTCGGCACAGCTGCCGCCGCGGTCATCGCGATCAACCTCGCCCTGAAGGCATACCGCGCGACGGTCGCCGCCGTCGTGGTCGTCCAGAAGCTCTGGAACGTCGCCATGCGCGCCAACCCGATCGGACTCATCATCACCGCTGTGGCGCTGCTGGTCGCCGGGTTCGTGCTGCTGTACAAGCGATCCGAGACCTTCCGGTCAATCGTCCAGGCCACCGGCCGCGCGGGCAAGGCGGCGATCGGCTGGATCACCTCCGCGACCAAGACCGCCGTGACCTGGATCGGCGACAAGCTCGGCACCGCCGCCTCGACCGCGAAGACGATCGCCGTGGCAGCGTTCAACGCGTACACGAAGCCGATCCGCACTGTGATCGGCTGGGTGAAGAGCCTGATCAGCTGGATCAAGGGCATCAGTTGGCCCGAGCCGCCCGAGTGGATGAAGAAGATCGGTGGCGGCCTGGGAAACCTGTTCGGCAGCTACACGCCGGCCGGTGGCGGCGCTGGCGCCGCCTACGCCCGAGTGCCCGCCGTGTTCACCGCACCAGGCGAACTGAAAGCCGCGTCACCGTCCTACCTGACCTCGCGCGTGGGCGGCCGCAGCGCCGGCGGCGTGACAGTCATCATTCAGGGCGCGGTCGATCCGGCCTCGACAGCGCGCCAGGTCCGCCAGCTGCTGGCCCGCGACGGGTGGCGCCGCGGCGCCGCCGTGGGTGGGTGATCGACGGTGGAATGGTCGATCGTCGTCAAGGAGTTCGGCAACGCTTGGGAGTACGAGGCGGTCAACGGTGAGCTACCGGACCTCGCCGGCCCGGTCTTGCTCGCGGACGGTTTCACGTATTCCTGGGAGTGGGTGGACGGGCAGTACCCCGGCCACATGGAGCCGTCGCAGCTGACGTTCACGCTCGCCGCCGCCTCGATGTCCGCCCTGGCTCACCTGGAGCGGGATCAGATCATCAAGGCGACCATGTACGGCGCCGGCGCCGCCCCTCTGGTGCCGTTCACCGGCAGGATCACCGAGATTGCCTACGAGGTCGTCCCGCAACGCAAGCGCACAGTGATCGCGACGGTCACCGCCGTGGACATGCTCGGCGATCTCTCTCAGCGGTTCCCCGCGCTGCCCTGGCACCGAGTCATGCCCTGGAACCAGTACCTCACCTTGCCGTTCGCTGCGACCCCCTATCCGAACAAGCCGCGCCTGTATCACCCGATCACCTGGGCACAGGGCGCCGCGCCCGTGATCGAGCTGGCCCGCGCGTTCACTGACGACTCGCTGCTGACCCAGGCACGTGAACTGCTGGACTCCGGTGGCATCCTCGGCCACGACGCCGCCCACACGCTGGTCCCCTGGTACGGCAACGTCACCCCGTCCGGCATCTGGGGCGGCATCGAGGACGACTGGCCGGCCGCGCCCTGGACCGACGTCACCTATGAGACCGACCTGGCCAGTCCGTTCGTCTACATGGCAGTTCCCGCCACCCGCGAAGCTCTGACCGGGTACGGGGTGGGCGACGTCATGCCCACCCCGCTACGCCTGGTGTGGGACGTCACCCAGGAACCAGAGTTCACCTGGACCACGGTCGGATGGGACCCCGGCGCTGCGCACGAACTGACCGAGTTGACCGCGATCCCCGCCTGCGCGATCGAGGTCCCCGCGAACGCCCGACAGGCTGGCGACACGACCTCGACCGTGCTGAACATCGCCGGCGTCAGCCTCGACCCCGAATCCGGCGACTTCACCGACACCACCGTCGAACGGTCGTCGGGCTGGGCGTCGCAGGGTCGCCGGTCCCGCACCATCCAGACGATGGCGACGGTGCGCGGCACCACCGCGTCGGGTGCCGCCTCCGCATCCGCAGTGCTCGGACTCATCATCGACTCGCACCAGGTCAACCTCGATCGCGTCGGCCCGACCCCGATCGCCTGGGACGCGTTCACCATCCGTCCCGACCTGCTCGACCAGGCCGCCGCCGAGGCCGTCCTGATCGGACTGCTGCCCCGTCACCCCGAGAGTTCCCCGTGGGGCGACTCCGCCTATCTGTATCCGCTGGTCCGACCCGTCGCGCTGTTCGACCTCGACCCAGCGCTGGGGCTGTCCGGCGACAGCTACCAGGGCGCGCCCGTGAGCGGCCGCCTGACCGTCGAAGCCGGTCGCGTGAGCGTCGAGGTAACCCTGACGCCCGGCTCCTGGGACTACCAGACCGCGACCGGCTGGCCCCCAGACCTGGGCCTGGTATCTCCCGCCGACCTGACCGCCGCCGGCGCGCCCTGGGACGCCTACCTGACCCCGTCCTTGCTCGACCCCCGCCTGACCGCCCAGGACTTCCTACTGATCGGAGCCCCCACATGATCCCGATGACCCGACCAACGGACACGACCCCGCTCGCCCAGGTGTATCGCAAGATGCGCCAGCACGCCCGATCCGTCCAAGCCGGTACACACAACTTCGGCACCGTCTCCGCGAACGCCGTAGTCACCCAAGCGATCGTGTTCGATGAGCCGTTCGCCGGCACCCCGGTCGTCACGGTTGGTCTGGGGACCGGCGTCGGCGGAACCAACAATCAGATGGCTTGGTCCACCGGTGTCGGCTCGAACGGTTTCACGATCGCTGGCAAGTCCAGCAGCGGCGCCGCACTCGTGGCCACGTGGACCGCGGTCGGGCCGGGGGTCGAGTCGTGAGCGCCGCGATCCTGCCCCGGAGCGCCTGGACGGCCACGCCGAACGGACGTTCGGGCCGTGGCCTACTCGCGAGCGAGGTCACCGCGATCACCGTTCACTATCCCGCATCCGGGAACATCAGCCACGCCGGCGAGACGAAGGCCAAGACTGCGGCCCGACTCGAGGAGTGGCGCAAGCTCCACACCCGTCCCCCACGGTCCTGGGCTGACATCGGCTACAACTACGCGATCGACCAGGCCGGCCGCGTGTGGGACCTGACCGGCCTCAACCGTGGCGCTCACGCCGGCACCACGGCCGGCAACCGCACCAGCGTCGGCGTGCTGCTCATCGTCGGGGACAACGAGACCCCCAGCTCGGCCTTGACCGCGGCGTTCCGTGCCCTGCGCACCTGGATCATCACCCGGCTCCCCAAGGCGACCAAGGTGCGGCCGCACTCGTCGTGGACCTCGACCAGCTGCCCCGGCGTCAAAGTCCGTCAGCTGATCGAGTCCGGCGACCTGACACGAGATCCCGACCCGAGTTCCGTCCGGTGGTTCGAGTCGCGATTCCTGAACGTGTGGGGCGACGACAGCGGCGCCGGCACCACGTCGTTCACCCGCCGCCTCGACCAGATGATTCACGACCTCACCACGGGATCACCCGAGGTCGTCGCCGTGTGCGAACTGCGCGACGCACAGGCCAAGATCATGACTCCGCTGATGACCGAGGCCGGCTACATCGCGGCCCACACGCACGCCGGCAACGGCCTGTACCTGGCCGCAGGAACCCCGATCGTCTACCGCGGCACCTACTGGCTCCCGGACAAGGTGCAAGGCGCCGGTCGTCGTGAGGCGCTGCTGCGCTGCCGCGCCAAGGTCGCCGGCCACTTCGTCCACCTGGGCGTAAGTCACCTGGACTACCGCGATGCCACGCCCAAGGTCGATTACGACACCCTGCGCGTGAACCAAGCCAAGAGCATCATCGCCGCGATGACCCGGTTCGGTGCCCGGTTCGACCTGCCCGCCAAGCACAGGCACCTCATCGCCATGGACGACAACAGCAACACCTGGGTCCGCGACAGGGCCATGTCACCCGCCGGCTACAAGGCCGCTGTCAAGCACGGCCTGGACGCCCAGTACACCGGCGCAGCTCGGCCCGTTCTCTCGTCCCGCAAGATCACGACCGACAGTGACCACCCCATCGTCGCCGCGGTCATCGGGAAGAACGCGGCATGATCGAGATCGCCCGCGAGGTCGTGACCCAGCTCGGCATCATCGCTGCCGCCCTGGTCGCGGCCTGGTCGGCACGTGGCGCGAAGAACGCGGCTCAAACCGCC
The DNA here is from genome assembly GCA_964406995.1 of uncultured Microbacterium sp. Taxonomy (GTDB): domain Bacteria; phylum Actinomycetota; class Actinomycetes; order Actinomycetales; family Microbacteriaceae; genus Microbacterium. Next base: position 1,544 of record CAYOTY010000061.1, on the reverse strand, counting down.
CAACGCAGCGGCCGCGAAGACCACGCCGAGCAGACCGAGCAACTGACCCGCATCGAGCGCCAGGTCAACGAGCACCGCCGCGACATCGGTGGCCTCCGCGAGGAGAACCGCCAAACCCGTCGCGAGGTCCACGACCTGCGCAACACTGTCACCCGCCACCTGGAGGAAGAATGACCGACCGCACCATCCCGACCGCGACCCTGCTCGCCGCCAGGCGCGGGTTCATCCGCACCACCGCCCAGGCGTACGCGGCCGCGCTCCCCCTCGGTGGGCTCAACGCCGGTGTCCTGCTCGCCCTGCTCGACCTGCCCACCCTGGTGATCGTGCTGACCATCGGCTCCTGGCTCATCTCACCGATCATCGCCGGCGCGATTTCGTTCCTGTCGATCGTGGGCGACGGGGTGCCCGACGAGTACACCCGCGCCGGCTACCCGGCCCGCGACCCCGAGCTGGGCCTCTAGCGGTCGCTCACGCCGCCGTCGCTGTCATCGCCGCGCGGATGCTCGATCGCTCCACCTGCGTGTAGATCGCCGTGGTGACCGGCGAAGCGTGGCCTAGGAACTCCTGGACCGCCCGCAGGTCGAGCGTGCCGGCATAGGAGAGTGTCCCGGCCCGATGCCGCAGTGTGTGCGTCGAGCTGCCCAGCGCCCGCTTCACGAGTACGCCGATATGCCCAGGGGTCAAATGGCCACCCCTCGGCGACGGGAACACCCACCCGGCACCAATGGCCCGAAGGTCGGCCGCAAGGTCGTCAGGCAGCGGCACCAGCCGCACGTGGCCACCCTTGCCCACGACGCGCAGGCACGAACCCACCAGGTCCGGCTCGATGTGCTCCACGCGCACCCGCGCGATCTCGGATCGGCGCAGGCCGCACTCGCCACCGAGCCGCAGCGCTCGGCGTAGGCGATCGTCAGCGCGGGCCACGGCCCACGTGTAGTCATCCTCATCCGCCGGGCGTGGCTCGCCCCGCCGAGTCCGCACCGCCGGCAGCGGCTCGGCCGGGTCCTGCTCGATCAGCCCAGCACGCCGCGCCCAGGCGTAGAACACCCGCAACGTGGACCGGTGCGAACGCCGCGTGGACGCCGACCAGGCCGGGTTCCCCAGCCACCGCTCCAGGTCGGCCGTCTCCAGCTCCAGCACGTCCCGCAGATGGTCTCGCGCCAGCCGGGTCAAGTGGTATCGCCGAAGCTTGATCGTCTCTGCCGAGCAGCTCGCCGCCTGCAGGTGCCGCTCGAATCGTGTTAGCACCGTCACGCCAGCATCATGGCGCGGTCGATCCCTCGTGGTCCGCCCGCAACCGATCGAGCAGCACGCCGAGCATCCGCAGGTGCGCGCCGTAAGTCTCCAGCGCCGCTGCCGGATCCACGAAGTCCGCGTCGCGGCCGCAGTAGTTCTCAGCGAGGTGCTGGGCGACCGTCGCGACGTGCTCCCAGTCTTCCCTGTGATGCGCCGTGTCCATCATGCCGCCAACACCCACCCGTCAAACACGTAATCAGCGGGTTCTCGGTTCGAGTCCGAGGGGGTGTACAGAGCACCACCGTCAG
>CAYOTY010000060.1:0-16321 GCA_964406995.1 uncultured Microbacterium sp. | reverse complement strand
CACCCCGATCATCAACCCCGGCGAGGCCGGCATCGTCGCTCTGGGCACGATCACGCAGAAGCCCTGGGTCGTCGATGGCGAGGTGCGCCCGCGCTGGGTGACCACGGTCGCCGGATCGTTCGACCACCGCGTGGTGGACGGCGACGGCATGAGCCGGTTCATCGCCGATGTGGCATCCGTGCTGGAGGAGCCCGCGCTTCTGGTCGACTGAGCAGGTCCCGCCCTACGAGTGCACGAGCCGAACACGAAGGCACGACCTTTTCGGCGATTCATCCGTGCATCCGTGTCGGAATCGTGCATTCGTGGACGGATGCGGGGGGATGCCTTCGCTGACCGATGAGAACGGTTCTCATTATCGTGTAAAGTGGAGACCATGAAGCGACCGATCACCGTCCTCGCCCTCGCCGCGGCATCCGCCCTCGCACTCTCCGGCTGCGCCGGCTCCTCGCCGACCGAGCCCGGAGGCACCGAGTCCGATCTCATCCGGGTCGTCGCCTCGACGAACGTGTACGGTTCCCTCGCCGAGCAGATCGGCGGCGACCGGGTCGATGTCACATCGATCATCACCTCGGCGACGCAGGATCCGCACTCCTACGAGGCCACGGCCCGCGATCGCCTCGCCGTGCAGAGCGCCGTGCTCGTCATCGAGAACGGCGGCGGCTACGACCACTTCATGGAGACGCTCCGCGAGGGGTCGGCCGCCCATGTCATCACGGCCGTCGAGTTCTCGCACGACTACCCGGGCGAGGACGGTCACGGCCACGACGATGAGCACGCGGACGACCACGATCACGACGACCACGCCGATGACCATGACCATGACGATCACGATGATCATGCAGACGAGGATCACGACGACCACGATCACGACCACGCCGAGGAAGAGGACCACGACCACGGCGACCACGAGGGTCACAACCACATCGAGGGCTTCAACGAGCATGTGTGGTTCGACGTGCACACGATCGTCCACGTCGTCGAGGCGATCGCCGAGGAGCTCGGCGAGATCGACCCGGCCGGCGAGGCCGAGTTCGAGGCGGCCGCCTCCGCGCTGATCGCCGAGCTGGAGGCGCTCGAAGACGAGATCGAAGACCTCGAGCACGAGTTCGCCGGCGCCGGCGTCTTCCTCACCGAGCCCCTTCCCGGCTACCTGGCCAGCGCGATGGGGCTGAACGATCTCGCACCGGAGGGCTTCGCCTCGGCGGTCGAGGAGGGCAGCGATATCGCCCCGGCGACTCTGCTGGCGGCACTGTCGGTGATCGAGAGCGGGGACGTCGCGGCGCTGCTCACGAACGCGCAGACCGGAGGCGCCGAGACCGATCGCGTCGAGGATGCCGCAGAGAGCGCGGAAGTGCCCGTCGTCGCCTTCACGGAACTGCTCGAGGAGGGAACGTCGTACGCTGAGTGGATGCGTGACGCGATGACCAGACTCGCCGCCGCACTGCGGTCGTGAGTGCTCCGCCCTCCGAGGGCGCGCCGGTGCTCGAGATCCGCGGTGCCTCGCTGCACCGCGGATCTCGTGAACTCTGGGCCGGGCTCGACCTCGACGTCCAGCCCGGCGAGTTCATCGCCGTGCTGGGGCCGAGCGGTTCCGGGAAGACGACGCTGCTGCACACGATCCTGGGAATGCAGGAGCTGAGCGCGGGCCGCATCCGCGTCGCCGGGGCGCCGGTCCGCCGGGGCAACCCGCGCATCGGGTACATCCCGCAGCAGCGGCCCTTCGGCCCGGAGGTGAGCCTGCGCGCGCGCGATGTGGTCGCCCTCGGCCTGCAGGGCCCGCGATTCGGGCTGCCGGTTCCGCGCCGCGGCGATCGCGAGCGCGTCGATGAGCTGCTGGAAGGCGTCGGCGCCTCCTCCTACGCGGAGCGCCGGGTCGGCTTCCTCAGCGGAGGGGAGCAGCAGCGTGTCCGCGTCGGGCAGGCGCTCGCCGACGACCCGAGCCTGCTGCTGTGCGACGAGCCGCTGTCGAACCTCGACCTGGCCCACCAGCAGGGGGTCACCGAGATCATCGACCGCCAGCGCCGCGAGCGCGGGGCCGCGGTGCTCTTCGTCACGCACGACATCAACCCGATCCTCGGTCTGGCCTCACGCATCCTCTACCTCGCCGGCGGTCGTTTCCTCCTCGGCACGCCCGACGAGGTGCTGCAGACCCGCGTGCTCACCGATCTCTACGGCGCTCCGGTCTTCGTGCTGCGGGCGGGCAACCGCCTGGTCGTGGTGGGAATCCCGGATGCCGAACCCCACCACGATCATGACCACGACCACCACGGGGGTGCGGTGTGAGCGGCATCCGCCCCCTCCTCGACTGGAGCGACGTCTTCTCGTTCCAGGACTACGGTGCGCTCGTGGCGCTGCTGTCGAACTCGATCATCGCCGGGGCGGTGCTGGGTCTGGTCGGAGGTCTCGTCGGCGTCTTCGTGATGCAGCGGGATCTGGCCTTCGCGGTGCACGGCGTGAGCGAGCTGTCGTTCGCGGGGGCCGCCGCGGCGCTGCTGTTCGGAGGCAGTGTGGTGGCGGGATCGATCGGAGGAGCGCTGGCGGCGGCGATCCTCATCGGGATCCTGGGTGCCCGCGCGCGCGATCGCAACTCGATCGTGGGCGTGCTGATGCCCTTCGGTCTCGGTCTCGGCATCCTCTTCCTCTCGCTCTACGACGGCCGCAGCGCCAACAAGTTCAGCCTGCTGACCGGCCAGATCGTCTCGGTCTCGAATCCCGACCTCGGCTGGCTCATCGCCATCAGCGTTCTCGTGCTCCTCGGCATCCTGCTGATGTGGAACCCGCTGCGCTTCGCCTCGCTCGACCCCGAGTCGGCCGCCGCGCGCGGGGTGCCCACACGCGCAGTGGGCCTGGCGTTCATGGTGCTGCTGGGCCTCATCGTCGCCGTCAGCGTGCACATCATCGGCGCCCTGCTGGTGATGGCGCTGCTGGTCACGCCCGCCGCTGCCGCGATGCGGGTGGCCGCGGGGCCGGTGGTGGTGCCGCTGCTGGCGGCGGGCTTCGGGTTCGTCTCCGCCGTCGGCGGGATCCTGCTGGCGCTGGCCGGCACCCTCCCGGTGAGCCCTTACATCACCACGATCTCCTTCCTCATCTACGCGGGCTGCTGGCTGGTCCAGCGCAGCAGGGCGCGCGTGCGGCGTCTCTGAGCCGGCCCCACGTTGCAGTCAGCACATCGAGTTGCAGTCAGCACATGGATGCCGCAATTCGATGTGCAGGCTGCAACACCGTGTGCTGATTGCAACACCGGATGCCGGGGTGCGGATGCCGGAGAGCGCGGATGAGCGGGGCTCGGGCACTCAGCCACCCGCAAGCGACGCGGCCTAGACTCGATGGCATGGCTCAACAGCGCAACACCTGGCAGCGCGAGCGGGTGCGGGAGGCGCTCGCCGATGCGCGAGGTTTCGTGAGCGCGCAGACGCTGCACGCGACACTGCGCGACGCCAACACCGGCATCGGCCTCGCCACCGTCTACCGAGCCCTGGCCGGACTCGCCACCGCGGGCGACGCCGACACCCTGCAGAGCCCCGAGGGCGAGGCGCTCTACCGCGCCTGCACCACGCAGGGGCACCACCACCACCTGATCTGCCGCCGCTGCGGGCTGACCGTGGAGATCGAGGCGAGCGAGGTCGAGCAGTGGGCCCACCGCACCGCGGGCCTGCACGGCTTCCAGGACGCCCAGCACGTCGTCGACATCTTCGGACTGTGCACGCCGTGCGCCAAGGAGCGGGCTCGCGAAGGAGAGACGAGCGCGTGACCAGCACCGCGACCCGGCACGTGCACCATGCCCCCCGGCCGCGCCGCTCCCCGGTGATCGGCATCGCGATCGGCCTTGCGGTCGTCGCGGTGCTCGTGCTCATCGACCTCTTCGCGCCCTCCCTGTACGAGATCGCCCTGCCGAACCGCGCCCAGGACGGCCTGACCCTCGGCCTCAGCGTCCTCATCGAGGCGCTGCCGTTCGTCGTGCTCGGCGTCGTGCTCTCGATCGTTGTGCAGGTGTGGCTGCCGCCCGACCTCATCCACCGCGCTCTGCCGAAGAACGCCTGGGGACGGCGCGCGGTGCTCTCGCTCCTGGGCATGCTGATCCCGGTCTGCGAATGCGGCAACGTGCCCTTCGCCCGCGGCCTCATGATGCGCGGACTCGCCCCGGCCGAGGCGATGACCTTCCTCATGGCGGCGCCGATCGTCAACCCGATCGTCATCATCACCACGCACGCCGCCTTCGGCTGGGATGCCGGCATCCTCGTCGCCCGTCTCGTCGGCGGCTACCTGATCGCCAACCTCATCGGATGGATCTACTCGCGGCATCCCGACCCGGATGCGATCCTCACCCAGCGGTTCATCGCGACCTGCGAGCGCGTCTCCCACGAGTACGGCACTCCCACGCGCCGCAGCCTCACCCAGTTCCTCGTCGAGCTGCGCGCGGTCATGCCGGCGCTCGTCATCGGCTCGGCGCTGGCCGGTGCGGTGCAGGTGCTCGTGCCCCGTGACGTGCTGCTGGAGATCGGCTCGAACCCGGTGCTCTCGATCGTGGCGATGATGATCCTGGCGATGGTCGTGGCGATCTGCTCGAACGTCGACGCCTTCTTCGCCCTGTCGTTCGCGGCGACCTTCTCGCCGGGGGCGATCGTGGCATTCCTGCTGGTCGGTCCGCTCGTGGACATCAAGATGCTCGCGCTCCTGCGCACGACCTTCACCGCCCGCACGCTCGCCGGCGTCGTCGCCGTCGTGCTGCTGGCCTCCTTCGCGATCGGGATCGGGGTGAACGTCTTTGTCTGAGCACGCCGCCGACATCCGCCGCTCCCTCGCCACCCGCTGGCTGGGTGCAGGCCTTGCCACCGTGCTCTCGGTGACGACGCTCGTGCTCGCCGTCACCGGGCGTCTCACCCTGTTCATCGCACCCGAGACCGTCTGGTTCGCCTGCGCGGCGGCGGCCGTGACGATCGTCGGCACCGTCTTGTCCTTCACGCTCCCTCTGGGTGCCGAAGAGGATCACGGACACGATCACCCGGAAGAGGCCTCCTCCGCGCGCTCTGTCGATTCGCCGCGTTCGCGCAGGGCCGGCGGCGCCGCGAAGCGCTTCCTCGCCCGCACCGGCACGGCGGTCGCCGGCCTGGTGGCGACCGTGTTCGTGCTGGGCGCCCTGGTGCTGCCGCCGGCATCCCTCTCGGTGGAGCTGGCGATGTCCCGCGATACCGGCAACACCATGCTCTTCGCCGGTGCTGACAACGTCGCGCTGGGCCAGGGCGACACCAGCAACTACGGGGTCGGGGACTGGTCGACCGTGTTCGCCAGCGCTACCCGCCCGGAGAACTTCGACGGCGAGCAGGTGACGCTCACCGGCTTTGTCACTCCCTCCGCCCAGGACCCCGACGAACTGCGGCTGACCCGCATGGTGATCACCCACTGCGTCATCGACGCGCAGCCGGCGGCGGTGCCGGTGACCGTCCAGGCCTGGGCGAGCGACCTGGCCGTCGGCGACTGGATCGAGATCGAGGGAACCATCACCGTCTCCTCCGAGGGCGCGCTGACGATCGTTCCGACCGGGATCGTGCCGGTCGAGGAACCGGGAGACCCCTATGAGTACTGAGGGCTCCCCGGAGAGCACGCCGGTCCCGCGCACGCGGGCCGAGGCGCGCGCACTGCGCGACGCGGCGGAGGCTGCCGCGGCGGAGACGGCCGCGCAGGAGGTCGCCGCGCAGATCCCTCTCGCGCCGGAGCCGGTCGCCGGCATCGGCGCCGTCCCCCTTCCGCTCGTGGAGGAGCAGGCGCAGCCGGCCGAGGGATATCGGCGCCGCGATGCCGCTGCGGATGCCGCCGCCGCTGATCCGCAGACTAACCGTCCTCCCGCCGCCTCTCCCCGGCGGACCGCGGCGCGCCCCCGTGGCCGCTTCGCCCTGGCCCTCGCTGTCGTGGTCGCCGTGCTCGCCCTGATCGGCGGCGGCCTGGCATACGTCAGCCTCACCCAGGGTCCGCGGCTGACGAGCGTGCAGGTCGATCCCGCCGAGGCGATCGCGCTGTCGGGCAGCCGGGTGATCCTCTCCTCGAACCAGCCGCTGGAGCCGATCGACCCTTCGCAGGTCACTGTCTCCCCGGAGATCCCGTTCACGGTCGACGCCTCCGGCCGCAATGTCGGCGTGCGCTTCACGGTGCCGCTGGACGACTCCACCGAGTACACCGTGACCGTGGCGGGTGCGACGGGGATCGGGGGAGGGCCGGCATCCGACCTGTCCACGACCTTCACCACTCCCTCCTCGCAGGCGTATCTGCTGCTGCGAGGCGGCGCGAGCGACGGTGCCGATGCGATCGTCCGCGTCGATCTCGCCGGCGACGCCGTGACTGTGTTCACGCACGATCGCATCAACGATTTCCGCGAGGCCGGCGATGCGCTCGTCGTCGCCGTGGAGGAGGGCGAGAGCACCCGGGTGCTCGTCGTCGGCAAGGACGGCGAGGAACGGCACGAGCTGGCCCTGCCCGGTGACGGCTTCGTCAGCGCCGTGCAGGTCTCCGACCGCGGGGGCCTCGTCGGCTTCGTGTACACCGATCGCGATCTCACCGAGCTCTCCGGGCGTGCGAGCGTGCTGGTCACGCAGCCCCTGTCGGGCCACGGCGAACCCACGATCGTCGAGGCCGCCGGGGAGGAGGCCAGCATCGCGCAGTGGCAGTTCGTGCCGGATACGGCCTCGGTGCTGTTCATCGACTTCTCCGGCACCCTGTTCGTCGCCGATCGCTCAGGCTCCGGGGAGTCCATGCCGCTGGGGCTGGCGCTGTCGATCCAGGGCATCGAGCGCGGCACCTACACCGCGGTGATCGAGCGCAGCGACGGCACCCTGTTCCGGCTGAATCTCGCCGACGGCGAGGAGTCGGAGTTCCCCGTATCCGATCCCTACTACGGTCCGCCCGTCGCGATCGCCGTCTTCCCCGGCGGCACCACTCAGCACATCATCGCCCGCGACGAGTACGGGATGCCGACCGGTCAGGCGATCGTCCGCGTGGACGACGACGGAGCCGCACTGCCGCTGCTCGAGGTCGGCGAGCGGGACTCGATCCTGCAGGCCTGCCCCTCGCCGAGCGGTCAGTACCTCGCGATCGCCGTGGCACCGGACCTTCTGAACAACCCCTACGACGACATGCTGTTCGCCCTCCCCGAGCGTGTCGAGACGCACCTGTTCGACCTGCGCACGGGGGAGCCGATGCTCGCGATCACGGGCGTGAACATCTCGTGGTGCGCGTTCGCCTCAGAGCTGTGACCCCGATGGATGCGGCGCTGCGCCGGGCCGTCCGCGACGACCTGGAGGCCCTGCCGGTGCAGGTCGCGCCGCGTCTGCTGGGCGCCGTGCTGCGCACGACCGGCGCCGACGGCCGGACAGTGGCGCTGCGGGTCACCGAGGTCGAGGCCTATCACGGGCTGGGGACGGGGCCGGTGCCCGACCCCGGCTCGCACGCCCGCAGCGGGCCGTCCGCGCGCAACGCGACGATGTGGGGCGCACCCGGGCACCTGTACGTGTATCTCAGCCACGGGATCCACTCCTGCGTCAACGTCGTGTGCGGGCCGGCCGGCGAGGCCGGCGGGATCCTGCTGCGCGCGGGGTGGGTGATCGAGGGCGCGGATGCCGCCGAGCAGCGCTCCGGCCGCAGCGGCCGCGACCTCGCACGGGGTCCGGGGCGGCTCGGGCAGGTGATGGGGCTGCGGCATCCGCTCCATGACGGGATCGACGCGATCACGGGGGCATGGCAGGACGGCGCCCGGGCGGAGCTGTGGCTGGGCGAGCCTCTCGCGGAGGTGGCGAGCGGCCCGCGCGTGGGCGTCGCCGGAGTCGCGGGCACCGATGCCTTCCCCTGGCGGTTCTGGGTGCCCGGCGACCGCTCGGTCTCCGCCTTCCGCTGAGGGCGTGGGGCCGGTCCCGCGCCCTCCTGATCCGCGCATCACCGCAGAACAGCACGTATGTCGCAGGAGACCAGAGGATTCCTGCGACAAACGTGCCGAACTGCGACATCGTGCGAGGCGCGGAGCGCGGATGCCGCGACGCACACTCGCGTGCGCCGCGGCATCCGGCATCAGTCGCCCTTCACGTTGACGACCTGACGCAGCGTGTGCCGGATCGTCACGAGGTCGGCGGCATCCGCCATTACCTGGTCGATCGGCTTGTACGCCTGCGGGATCTCGTCGATGAAGGCGTCGGTGTCGCGGAACTCGATCCCCGCCATCGCCTCCCGCAGCTGCTCATGCGTGAACGTGCGGCGGGCGGCGGACCGCGAGTACTCCCGGCCCGCGCCGTGCGGCGAGGAGTTCAGCGACAGCGGGTTGCCCAGGCCCTCCACGACGTACGACGCCGTGCCCATGGAGCCGGGGATGAGGCCGGGTCGGCCGGCATCCGCCTGGATCGCGCCCTTCCGCGACACCCACACATCCTTCCCGAAGTGCTTCTCGCGCTCGGTGAAGTTGTGGTGGCAGTTGATCCGCTCCTGCTCGGCCACGGGCTCGCCCATGACTTCGGAGAGCTGCCGGATCACCCGGTTCATCATCTCCTCCCGGTTCAGCAGCGCGAAGTGCTGCGCCCAGCGCAGCTCCCGGATGTACCGCGTGAACTCGGGCGTGCCCTCCACGAGGTAGGCGAGGTCGGGGTCGGGCAGATCGATCCACCACTGCTTCGCCAGCCGCTGTGCGACCGCGATGTGATGCGTGGCGATCTTGTTGCCCACGCCCCGCGAGCCCGAGTGCAGGAACAGCCACACCCGCTCGGTCTCGTCCACGGACACCTCGATGAAGTGGTTGCCCGAGCCGAGCGAGCCCAGCTGGTTGCGCCAGTGCCCCGCGTACCGGGCAGGGTCGAACCCCGCCTTCTCGGCGAGCTCCTCGAGCTCGGCGATCCGCGACTCGGCCGTCGCCACGACCTTGCGGTTGTAGTGTCCTGCCGACAGCGGCACGGCGCGCTCGATCTGCTCGCGCAGCGGCGCGAGGTCGGCGGGCAGCTGCGCCCTCGTGAACTGGGTGCGGACGGCGATCATCCCGCACCCGATGTCGACGCCGACGGCGGCCGGCATGATCGCGCCGAGGGTCGGGATGACCGACCCCACGGTCGCGCCCTTGCCGAGGTGCGCGTCGGGCATGAGCGCCAGATGCGGGTGGATGAACGGCATGCGTGACGATGTGCGCGCCTGCTCGACGGTCTTCTCGTCGATCAGACTCGCCCACGACAGCAGCCGTGCGGAGAGCCTCTCCATGGTTCCTTTCCTTGCTTTTCTGTGTTCGGCCACAGGCCGGACCGGTTCCTCGCAAGAGAAAACGCCCCGGACCTGTCGGTGCGGGGCGTGGGAGAGCGGATGCTTCACACGGCGCGCGCCGGAGGGTACGACTCGTAGCGGTCTGCGGGCTGGAGGCCCGGGAACCGCTTCGTCAGATTCCGCTGTGCGGACATCCGTCGTCTCCTTCGGCTGAAGCTGCGCCGGTCGGCACAGCCTTGCAAACATAGGGGACGGACGGACGCGGCGTCAAGCACAGATGTCGGAAGTCTCCACGGATGTCGGGTGACGAGCCGAGAATCGACCCGACACTGGAGATACTCCCGACATCTGTCGGCGGCGAGATCCGGGGCACGCCCGTGGCGCCTACCGCAGGTCGGCGATCGCCACGAAGGCCTTCCGCAGGGCGATCTTCTGCTTCTCGTAGCGCACGGCGATGAGGATGAGCAGGATGCCGGCAACGCCCGCCCACAGCCACCACTCCGTGGCCTCGTAGATCGCGGCGATCCACGGCCACAGCTGGGCGACCGCATGCACGAGCAGCACCGCCGCACCGAGGACGAGCGGCGCCTGGAGCCGGCGCATCGCACCCCAGGCGACGAGCGCGACGGCGACGACGCCGAGGGCGACCACCCGCCACAGCGCGGAGGGCCCGAAGTCGTGCAGCAGGGAGGGGATCGTCAGCAGTGCCAGGGCGGGGCCGATCGTCGGCCACGTGCGTGACCCTGGCACGCGGCGGAGCATGCGGAGCCCCACGAGGAGCAGGCCCAGCGCGAGTGGTGCCGAGAGCAGCTCGACGGGGCGCACCCCGTACGCGAGGAGGGCGACGAGGGCGAACAGGATGCCGGCCCCGGCCGCGGTGAAGAGCAGCTCCGCTCCCAGATGCGCCCGGAAGACGTACCCGGCGACGGCGGCACCGGCCAGCAGCGTCACCGTGGCGAGGGCGGACAGCTGCAGGCCGAGGGGCGATTGCACCGGCAGAGCCCAGAGCTCCCCGGCAGCGAGGAGGACGACGCCGAGCGACAGGGCGATCCCGGTGGCGCGGCGCACGGGTGCCGGCGGACTCCCCAGCAGCGTCACGGCGGCCACGACGCCGATCGCCACCGCTGCTACGAGCGGCCAGAGGAGCGACTCGACGGCGATCGGCGGCGAGCCCGCCGCGATGAGGAAACGCCGGGCGGTGACCGCGACCGCCGTGCCCACCCCGGCGAGGGAGACGATGGCGCCGAGGGGCGCCCACGGCGCCACCCGCAGCAGCAGTGCGCCCACGGCGGCGACGGCGGTCGCCGCGATCACGGCGAGGATCGTGGGGACGAGCCGGGCGCCGGTGGCGCTCACCGCCGCTGCAGAGGCCAGCAGAGCCCCGGCGATCGGGGCGATGAGGCGGGCCTGCGCGGCATCCGTCTTGCGCCATACGAGCACCGCACCCAATGCGACCGCGCCGGCGCCTGCGAGCCCGGCGGCCGCCTCGCCGCCTGCGAGGATCAGGGCGCGTGCCCCCATGAACAGCGCGCCGGCGCTGAGCACCAGCGCCGAGGGCACGGCCAGCGGATGCCGCGCGGCGGCCGCCGCGACGGCGAGGGCGGTCGCGACGCCGACCACGAGCCAGGTGCGCAGCTCGGTGACCGGTTCGCTGAGGCTGGGCAGCACCGCGACGAGGAGCCCTGCGATCCATGCCGGCTGCTCGGTCGCGGGCGCGGAGGTCCCCGACCGCACGTGCCGCAGGATGCCGAGCGCGGCCCCCGCGAGCAGGATGGCCGCGAGGGGAAGGGTGATCAGCTCCACGGGGTCGATGCGGTCGAAGAGGGAGCGCGCGGCGAAGATGAGCACGACCGCACCGATCGACGCCCAGCGCGAGACTGCGCCGAAGGGGGCCCTGTTCCACAGAGCCGAGGCGAGGTGCACCGCGGCCGGGACGAGGAGCGCGACCACGAGGACGGACGGGCGCCAGGCCGATCCCATCGCGACCGCGGCGGCGGCGAACAGCAGTGCCGCCGGAGGGATCGCCTGCGCGAACGCCCCCGGCGTGCGCGGTGCCCGGCCGGCGCCGTAGGCGGCGAGATAGGCCGTGCCCACGAGCAGCAGCAGCCAGGCGGTTTCGGCGACGCCGCCGTCGAGCATGCGCACGACGCTGACGACCCCGATCGCGACGACCGCGGTCGTGGCCCCGGATGCCGCCACCGACCGGAACCGCCGCAGGGGGGACCAGGTGAGCGCGAGGGCGCTCGTCGCGGCGACGATCGCCACGACCGTGCCGCGGATCGGCGAGCCGCCGAGGAGCGCCAGCCAGACCAGGCCGACGACGAACGACAGCACGATCGCCAGCGAGGCCTCGACGGTGCGCCGCAGCCACACGAGGGCGGCGCAGAACAGTGCCAGACCGACGGCCACGGGGAGCAGGTACAGCTCGGGCGAGCGATCCGCACCGGCGTGCGCGAGACCGGACCACCAGGCGAAGGCCGCCGCGCCGAAGGCCGGCCAGGCCAGGAGCGGGCGCAGGGAGCGCGCAGCTGGTGCGGGCGTGGGTGGTGCGGTCTCCGGGAGCGAGGGAAGCGGTGCGGCCTCCGCGCTCGCCGGGAGCGGGGCGGGGCGTCGCCACCCGGCCGCGACGCTCATCGCGGCGAACAGCACCGCCAGGGCGAGGGCGTGCACCCACTGCCCGTGCCACGGCATCCAGAAGCCGCCGATCAGCGCGAGGATCAGCGCCGTGGCATCGGCGGCCGTGCGCACCGCGGACCGCCCGCCGGAACGCCAGGTCAGCACCGCGCCCCCGGCGGCGACGCTCGCGGCGGCGAAGGCGATCGCGGCGCCCCCGCCCGCGGTGCGCAGCCCATCCCAGGTGGCCGGAGCCAGCAGCGACAGCGTCGTCGTCGCAGAGGATGCGCGCGCCCAGAACAGGGCCGTCACCACGAGGACCACCTGCGCCAGCGCCGGGGCGATCAACGCCGCCGCCGGAGCCCGGAGGGCCACGGGAAGGGGACGGTTCACGGCGAGCACGACCAGGAGCGCCACCGTGAGCGCGGCCCGCACCGCGCCCGCCTGCGGCACGTCCAGCAGCTCATGCGCGGTGCCGAACAGGGGCGGCAGTGGTGCTCCGAACAGGGCGGCGAGCAGCGGGATCAGCCCTACGCCGGTCAGGACGAGAGCCCCGGCGGTGAGCGCATGGCGCGCCACCTGAGACAGGCGGAGGAGCACCGCGAGCACCAGCACGATCAGCGCCAGCCACTGCAGCAGGACGAGCGTGGTGTGCAGGCCGCCCGAGGGGCGGCCGGTCACCGCGGCCAGGGCTCCCGGTGCCCACAGCGCGGCGAAGGCGGCCACGGCCACCGGCATGAGCACGGTGACCGTCAGGGCTGTTCCCCGCGGCCGCAGGATGCGAGCGAGTGCCACCGGCAGTGCCGCCGCGACGAGCACGGCCGCCGTCCACAGGCCGGGGCGGGTCAGCCCGGCGAAGAACGCGGCGGCGGCTCCCAGCGCGCCTATCGCGACCCAGGTGGCGGTGTGCGGGCGCTGCTTCGCCGCGCTGCCCCGCGCCAGGACGACCACGGCGCCGGCCGCGAGCAGGACCCCGACCATCACCACGGCCGCAGGAACACCCGTCGCGAACGCCCCGGCCAGCAGCACGAGAGCGACGGCGAGGGGGCGCAGCATCCGGATGACGCCCCCGGGCGCCGGCACCAGGAGCAGCAGCGCCGCGATCGTCACCGCCGCCGCGCCCAGCCACAGCGATACGCGCGGCTCGGATGCCGCGAACGGCGCCGTCTCCCACAGCGACCACGTCGCCGCCTGCCCGACTCCGCGGCCGATCCACATCCAGCCGGCGATGAGCAGGCTCAGTCCGCCGATCGCCAGCGAGGCGAGCAGGGGCGGGGTGATGATGTCGGTCAGGCGCGGCCGCATCCGGATCAGGAGCACCGCGACCGCGACCGCGAGGACCGGCGCGAGGAAGATCGACGCGAAGGGGCTGTCCGCACGCGCGGCGAGCTGCCAGCCCGTCGTCGCGAGTGCCGTCGTGGCGGTGACGGTGCCCACGGCGGTCAGCGTGCGCGCGATCGGCAGCGGGTCCTCCTGGCCGCGCAGCGCGACGACGTGGAGCGCGGCGAACGCCACGATGAGCGGGGTGAACAGCAGCGGAGGCCACCAGAGGTCCGGCTGGATGAACGGGGCGGTCAGGGTGCCGGCCGCGAGTGCCGTCACGCCGATCGCGGCGAGGACGGTGCGCTCGACGACGGCGTCCGCGGCGGGTCGTGCGGCCGAGATCGGGGAGGGCAGGCGGTGGACGAGCGCACCGAGCGAGGTGCCGAGGAGGCCCGCCGTGACCGCGCCGAGCCGATCGGCGTGGAAGAGGCCTGCGGCGAGGAGGCCGATGCCGGCGGGTACCGCCAGCACCGCGGCGAGATCGGGAGCGCGCAGCTTCGACAGCACCGCCCACAGGCGGCAGAGCACGCCCGTGACCACGATGCCGACGCCCGCGTAGAGCGCGGGACGGATCGCGCCCGTGCCGAAGAGATCGTTCGCGCGCACGCCCCATACGTCGAGCGCGATGAGCACGACGCCGATCACCGCCACCCCCTCGGCGGTCGCGGTGAGGCTGCGGCGGCGGAGGAAGGTCGCGATCGCGATCGTCGCCAGCGTCACTCCGCCGATGATGAGCGCCCGCACCGCGATGCTGGAGAAGAACCACGCCAGTGTCAGGAAGAAGATCGCCGCGATCGAGACCAGGCTCACCCCGACGATCAGCAGAAGCACCGGCACGGTCAGGCGACGCTTCGGAGCGGGCGGCGGCACGGACGGCGGAGCGGATGCCGCGGCAGGGGCCTCCGTGGCCGGTGCCGCGTGGGTCGGCGGCTGCGGGAGCTGCGGTGTCGGGGCGACTGACGCCGGCTGCGCGGGAGACGGCGCAGGGGCGACCGGGGTGAGCGCATGCTGCGCCGGAGCGACGAAGGCGGCCTGCTGGGTCGGCTGCGGGTCGGCGGGTGCCTCCGTGGTTGAGATCTCTGCCGCGGCTGCCGGCGCCGGGGCCGCGCTCGGCGGGAGTGCTGCGGGCGGGGTCTGCGGCACGCGAAGCTCCTGCAGCAGTTCCTGCCGTTGGTCTTCGGCCTCGACGATGCGCTCCCCGATCTCCAGGAGCCGCGTCGCGCGGGGGTCGGCGAGGTTCAGCCGGCAGTTCGTGCAGACCGGCTGGGTGATCGGGGTGAAGCAGGAGGGGCAGCGCCCGGTGTCGAGGAAGTCGTAGGGGGAGTTCGGCCACCACCGATGCATCTGCTGGTCGTTCGCCATGCTTCCCCTCCGGACACCTCGTGTGCTCATCCTTCCATCAGGCGGGTGCCGGCCGGGGGATGGGCGCGCATTTATGGAGACTCGGCGGCGTCGCGGCGCATCAGACGGCGTGCGCTGCGACGCTCCTACCCGTGCGCCGGCCGCGGGGTCGTGCCCCGAAGACGATGAGGTATCCGGCCAGCCAGAACTCGCCGATGTTCGCCGGGGCGCTAAGGGCCGTGGCCACGACCGTCGCCTCGGGCAGGAGCGCGCCGGCGAAGGCGTTCAGGGCGTAGCCCGTGCCACCGGCGACGAGGAACCAGCCGAGCGGTCGCGGCATCCATCCCGAGCGCAGAACGAGCAGGCCCAGCGGGATCAGCCAGAGGCCGAAGAACAGGGCGGCGACCTTCCAGAGGCTTGTACTCACGAGGGTGGCCGTGCCGACGATCTGCGCCGCGTCGAGACCGCCGCCGTCCGCCGCCGCGCCGCGCGCGGCGGTCATCATGGCGGCGCTCGCCAGGATCAGCGTCGCGTTGACCATGCCGAAGACGAGGACGGCCGCCGCCGACACCGCGTCCGCCTCGCGGAAGAGGCGGAACAGCCAGAGGGCGACGAGCGCCTGGGATGCGACGATGCCGAGCTCCAGCGCGATGCCGACGCCGGCGAGCAGCTGCTGCGACTGCAGGGCCGCGAGCGTGGCGGCGGGGTCGCCGACGTGGTGGAGCTGCGGGCGCACGAGCAGGAACCCGAGGACTCCGGTCACGACGAGGGCGAGGTAGAGAAGGCCGGCGGCGCGTGCGAGGCGGACGTTGGGGTTGGTCTCGGGTGTGCTAATGGGCATGGCGCCTCCTTGATTCTTACGTTGTAAGGGAACCTTACCGAGTAAGATCGGAGATCGGCAACCCGCGGAGGAGGTGGAAGGCGTGGAGACCTCCCCCGCGAGCGCGCGTCGCGACCCGCTGAGCCGCGAACGCGTTCTGCGGGCGGCCCTCGCCCTCGCCGACGCCGACGGGCTCGCCACCGTCACCATGCGGCGCCTGGCTGCCGATCTCGAGGTGGAGGCGATGTCGCTCTACCACCACATTCCGGGCAAGGATGCGCTCCTCAACGGGCTCGTCGAGCGGGTGATCGGCGAGGTCCAGGAGGAGCTGGCGGGGCTCCCGGCGGCCTCGGACTGGCGCGAGACGGTCCGCGCGCGGTGCCTCACGGCCCGCTCCGTCATGCTCCGCCACCCCTGGGCTCCTGGGCTCATCTCCGCAAGCGGCCGCATGCCCTTCGCCGCCTACGCGCTGTACGAGGCGGTGCTCGCTGCCTTCGTCGACGGCGGTGTTGGCTACCGGATCGGGCACCGCGGCCTGCACGCCCTCGGCAGCATGATTCTCGGCTTCGTGCAGGAGCCCTTCCGCCCCGGTGAGAGCGCGGAGGCCGGGGCCGATGAGTCGGAGCTCGCCCTGCTCGCCGAGCGGATGCCGCACCTGACGGCGATGATGGCCGTTGGGCTCCACGCGGCATCCGATCCCTCCCTCGGCTGGTGCGACACCCAGGCGGAGTTCGAGTTCACGCTGTCCCTGCTGCTGGACGGCCTGGCTCGGGAGGCCGCGCGGGGCTAAGGTGCATCCGTGCTAAACTGACTCTTTGTCTGCGCGCTCTCCTGTGCGCAGTTCGCATCCCACAGTTCTCCGGGTCCGAAAGGGCCGGGGTGGCGCGTGGGTGCAGACAAGGGATCTTGGGTGAGGCCGTCCGGTCTCACGGTATTGAAGGAGTAATCACCATGGCAGCAGTGTGCCAGGTGACTGGAGCGGTTCCCGGCTTCGGTCACACCATC
>CAYOTY010000059.1:0-16399 GCA_964406995.1 uncultured Microbacterium sp. | reverse complement strand
TAACTCCATCCTCGTTTCCAAGATCAGGAGCCTCCATCAAACCCAGAGCGCTTCATCGAATCTGCAGAGCACGGTGGAGTTTGGGTTGCGGGCGGTGCAGTTCTCCCGCCTCACCCGCCGCGGCATCCTCCTTGGCCTGTCCCTCCCACAACTCATCGTCCTCGCCATCGGCGTGCTCTCCATCGTCGGTGCCCTCTACGCCGGCGGCGGCATCCTCCTCGCATGGACCGCACCCATCTGGCTCCTCTCCGCAGCCCTCGCCTGGACGCCGGTCGGGGGCAGGAAGCTCATCGAATGGGTACCCGTCACCTTCCGGTGGGTCGCCCGCACACAGGCACGGCAGACCGTGTTCCGGCGGACGATCGTGAAACCCCGACCCGCCGGCACCCTCGCCCTCCCCGGCGATGCCGCAGCGCTCCGGGAGTGGGAGGACCCTGAGACGGGGGCGGCGATGATCCACGACCCCCACAATCAGACCCTCACGGCGATCATCGCGGTGTCGCATCCCGCGTTCGTGCTCCTCGACCCCGGCGAACAAGAACGCCGCGTCGCCACCTGGGGCAGAGTACTCGCCACCACCTGCCGCTCCGGGCGTATCGCCCGCCTCCAAGTGTGCGAACGCACCCTCCCCGACGGGGGCTCCGGCCTCGTCGAGTGGTGGCGCAGTCACGGCACCGATGACGGGTCGTGGACCTCGACGATCTACCGGGAACTCATCGACCGTGCAGGCCCCGCGGGCGAACGTCACGCGACGACGATCAGTATCGCCCTCGACCTCCGCGCCGCAGCACGGCAGGTGCGAACGAACGGTGGCGGGATCAAGGGGGCTGCGGCGGTGCTCTGGCAGGAGATGACGACGCTCGTGACCGCGCTGCGTGCCGCGGAACTCACCGTCGGCACCTGGCTCACCCCTGGTGAGGTCGCCGTCACCCTCCGATCCGCCTACGACCCCGCCTCCGCCGCACTCCTTGAACGTCACAGCGACATCGGCCGCTCGCTTGCGACTGCGGGGCCGGTCGCGGTGACGGAGTCGTGGGATCGGCTACGGTCAGACTCCGCACACCACGCGGTGCTGTGGATCAGCGAATGGCCCAGGTCGCAGGTGTATCCAGGGTTCCTCGCACCAGTGCTGCTGTCGTCAGGGATTCAACGCTCGTTCTCGCTGATGTGTACGCCGATCCGTTCGGACCAGGCGGCACGCGACATTCGGAAGAAGAAGACCGAGCTGATCTCAGATGCGGCTCAACGCTCCAAGATGGGGCAGATCGAAGACGCCTCCCAAACCGCCGAATACGGCGACGTCCTCCAACAAGAAGCCGACCTCACCGCAGGCCACGGAGTCCTCCGCTACACCGGCCTCATCTCGATCAGCGCACCGACACCGGAAGAACTCGACACCGCGGTCGCGGCGATCGAACAAGCCGCGATCCAAGCATCCTGCGAAACGCGGCGTCTTGTCGGGCAGCAAGCCCAAGCCTTCGCCGTCGCAGCCCTGCCGCTGTGCCGCACCGTCTAAGGAGTAACCGATGCCGACCATTCAGAACCCAACCCCGGATGCGGCGGAAGCCTCCGAAGCCCTCCGGGGTCTCGCGCACGTATCCCGTGTGTTCGAGGACCCTGCCGACACGTATACGGTGCTGG
Source organism: uncultured Microbacterium sp. (assembly GCA_964406995.1). GTDB lineage: Bacteria > Actinomycetota > Actinomycetes > Actinomycetales > Microbacteriaceae > Microbacterium. The sequence goes on along the minus strand of CAYOTY010000059.1, from coordinate 14,758 downwards.
GTGATCTCCTCCTCTCCGGGGTGCGATCACTCCGTCAGGTGCTCGATCAACTCGCGACCGTACACGCCGGAAACCAGGTGCGTGCATACGATGACGCCGGAAACCAGGGCGCCGGCGCCAGGCACGCCCTCACCGCAGCCGCCAGACTTCGACAGGCAGCGGTGCTGCTGGATGGTGTGCATGAGCAGGTGGATGCGGCGATGGGCGCATCGGGGCGGATCGCCTGGCGCTCTGCACCCTCAGATTCCGTTCCTGCCCGGTGGGTGGGGATCGTGTTCCTGCAAGGGCAGGACGCTGACGAGGTGCTGGGGCTCATCGAGCGTGAGGGACCGGAGGCAGCGATCTCGCATCTGGCCGGGTTCGACATGGGCGAGGAGACCACGCAAGCCGCACTCATCAACGGGTATGTCTACGACACCATCCCCACCGGCACCCTCGACCGCACCACCACCGCAGGCAGTTACGCGCTGACGTACAACCACGACCACGGGCACGTCTCCCTGCTCCGCGCCCACCCGGAAAGACGAGAGCCGGATGCTGAGGCCCCTTCTGCACGGACGACGCCGACCCTTCCACGGGCGCGGCGCCAAGCGGCGGTGATCGAGGAGGAAGACGACTGGTTCGCGCCATCGCAGTCATCCTCCGCGCTGCGGGGGCGAGCACTGTGAGGGAACGTCAGAAGCTCCATACTGCGGCGTTGGTCGAACCGGCCGGGGAGCGCCGCAGGCAGCGGAGGGCACGCAAGCACGCGGCCGCGAAGATCGAGACCAGCGTCCGTCGCGCCGAGCAAGCGGCGGAGCGTGAACGTGTCGCAGTGGAGCGTGCCGAACGCCGCAACACCACCTATCTGCCCGCCACCGGCGAACCGGGGCCGGCGGCGTTGCGGACACCGGGCAGGTTTCGGTTGCCGCGGCATCAGGACACGTCCGCGACGCTCGCGGGCGCGTACCCGTTCCTCGCCGAAGGTGGTCTCGGCGCCGACGGCGTGTTCATCGGGCAAGACCTCTACTCCGGTGGCTCCTTCGTCTACGACCCCTGGACCCTCTACGCCCGCGGGATGATCACCGCCCCCAACATCGTCCTCGCCGGGATCGTCGGCTCCGGCAAATCCTCCCTCGCGAAATCCCTCTACACGCGGTCGATCCCGTTCGGGCGCCGCGTCTACGTGCCCGGTGACCCGAAGGGTGAGCATACGGCGGTCGCCGAAGCCGTTGGTGGGCGGGCGATCGTCCTCGGGCACGGGCTCCGTAACCGCCTCAACCCGCTCGATGAAGGACACCGCCCCGGCGGACTCTCGGATGCGGAATGGGCGGCGCAAGTCGCGTCCCGCCGCCGAGAACTGATCGGGGCTCTCGCGGAGACAGTGCTGGATCGGGTGCTCTCCCCGTTGGAACACACAGCGATCGACCTCGCCCTCCAAGACGCTGTCCGCTCCTCGGAGGTGCCGATCCTGCCAATGGTCGTCGACCGCATCCTCGCACCCGACCCCTCGACAGATACGGACGGTCGGCTCGCGGAAGACGGCCGCCTCGTCGGCCACGCCCTACGCCGCCTCGTCGCGGGCGACCTCGCGGGCCTGTTCGATGGGCCGTCGACGGTGCGGTTCGACCCGTCACTGCCGATGGTGTCGCTCGATCTGTCGCGGGTGGCGGAGAACAGCACGCTGATCTCGGTGCTGATGACGTGCTCCTCGGCGTGGATGGAGTCGGCGCTGATGGACCCGAATGGTGGGCACCGGTGGGTGATCTACGACGAAGCCTGGCGACTCATGGCCTACCCGGCATTGCTCCGTCGAATGGATGCGCAGTGGCGACTCGCGCGGCATTACGGGATCGCGAACATGCTGATCTTCCACAAACTCACCGACCTCGACAACGTCGGAGACTCCGGCTCCGCCATGCGAGCCCTCGCCAACAGCCTGCTCGCGAATGCGGAGACGCGGATCATCTACCGGCAAGAACCCGACCAACTCGGAGCCACCGCCGCAGCCCTCGGCCTCACCGGCACCGAACAGAAACTCCTCCCCGGCCTCGGCACCGGGCAAGGACTGTGGCGGATCAAGGAACGCTCCTTCGTCGTGCAACACCAGCTCCACCCGGCAGAGCTTGCCGCGTTCGACACGACCGCGCGAATGAAGGGCAACGCTTAGGTTCAGGAATTCTGAAACCTGATTCCTCGTGATTCCAAGAGTTTTCGCCAATCCGTGAGGTGCTGTGAGGTTGCAAGTTCCCGCTGCGGCCAGCTCAGTATCGGTGACCCCTTCGGCGCGCAGGTTCGTACCTATCCCTCGATTGATTCGCCGCGACCGAGGGAGCAGAACCGATGGACACGATCAACGAGCTGGTATCAGATGAGCGCACCGCGAGGATCATCCTCGCGACCGTCTCTGAACCCGGTGATGCGATGACGGGGCGAATGATCCGCACCGTCGGAGCATCCGAGACCGTTGCCCGCGTCGTCGCCGATGAACTCCCGCCCGGGCCGGATGGTGACAGCTGGCAGCGGCGCCTCGCACCCCGCCTCGACCCTGCACAAGTCCAGCGGGTGCTTGCCGAGACGGAGCGGTACGAGATGCGGGTGCTGATCCCCGGCGATGCGGAATGGCCGGCCGGGATCGACGCGCTCGGCGACGGCGCGCCGGTGGCGCTGTGGGCGAAAGGCGACACCGGGTTGCTGGCTCGTCCGGTGTGGGATCGCCTCACCGTGACCGGTGCTCGGGCGTCGACCGGGTACGGGGAACACGTCACGACCGAGCTGGTGCAGTCGGCAATAAGAACGTGGCGGGACACCTCGTCTCATCTCAGGAAGACGGATGTGAGGATGACCACCCCGAACGCCGCCACGAGACCATTCCCGACCACCACAGTCACCTGCCGGAACCTGCGCCCGACACGACGCCGGAGGGCGCCTCCAGCGCCGACCAGCACCATCTGCCACACAGCTGACGAGACACCAACGCCGGCCACGAACGCCGCGCTCGCCCAGGCACCGAGCTCGACTGCACCAAGGCCGGCGATGATCGCCGTGAAGGACACCAACGTTGCCGGGTTGACCATCGTCACAGCGAGAAACACCGCGAACCTGCGTCGCAGCGACCCCATCTGCGGACTCTCTATCGTCGTGCCGTTTATCGTACGGATGCCGATCATGCCCCGTGCCGCCAGGATCAGCAAGATGACTCCGCTCGCGATGGCCGGCCACGGGGCCAGGGCGACCACCACCGGGGCGACGACACCTCCGGACACCACCGCGATGACGGCATAGACGACGTCCGCCGCTGCGACGCCGAGAGCTGCGGGCCACGCAGCAACAAACCCGAGGCGAACGCCCTCGCCCAGCAACATCATCCCGATCGCGCCGAGGGGGACAGCCACGGCGAACCCGGCCCCCATGCCCGCGAGAATCGCCGTGCCCGTATCCATACCTGCCAGGATCCCGGGCAACACACCGCTGCCATGCACGATTGGCAGCCGGACGGGTATATTTGCGGTGTGGATGGTCTTGACGAGCAGATTCTCGGTATTCTGCAGGACGATGGCCGCGCAACGTTCACCGCGATCGGCCGCGAGATTGGGCTCAGCACCAACGCCGTCGCCGCCCGCGTCCGGAGCCTCCAAGCTGCCGGGATCATCACCGGGTTCACCGTCCGGCTTGCCGACACCTCGGTCATCCCACCTGGCGGAATCGAGGCGTTCGTGGATGTGCGATTACAGCCTGAGCGCGATTCCGAGGAGTTCCTGACCTGGGTGAGAGAACGCCCCGCCGTGATCGACGCCGTGCATGTGACAGGACCCTACGACTACCTGCTACGCGTCCGGGTTCCGGACATGCCCGCGCTGGACCGGCTGCTGCGCACCCTCAAGCGCGACGGCCACGCCCTGCAAACCCAGACCCGGATGGCGCTGCGCTGAACCGATCGTCAGTCGGCGTCCACGATCCGGCCACCCAGCCCATCCAGGTCACGGTAGGTTCCGGAAAGCAGGACGACCACTCGGTCTCGGTCCGGCGCGACCGAAAGATGCGCTTGTGACCCCCACGTGCCTCCGTTGTGGAGCACGACCCGGCCCTTGTCGTTGTCCGCGACCAGCCAGCAATACCCGACCTGCACGCCACTCAGCGGCGCGACCGGAGTGACCGCCCGTCGCAGCCCTGCCACGACCTCGACGGGGCCGTCGCCCAGGACCGCCCTGCCGAACAGGATCAGATCGTCAACGGTGGAGGCGATCATTCCCGCTGCGGGCATCTGGTCGACCAGATATGGCACCGGTCGCCCCTTGCGGTTGATCCCGCGCACGACCTCGTCCGCGCCGTCTGCGGGCCGGGCCGAGCTCGTCCGCGTCATCCCGAGCGGCGTCAGCAGCCGCTGAGTGAGCAGGGTCTCGACGTCGGTGCCTGCGGCGCGGGCGAGTGCGTCGCCGAGCAGCCCGATGCCCATGCTCGAGTATCGGGCCTTCTCCCCGACGCGCGCCCGCTTCGCCGCATCCTCCAGTAGCAGCCGATACTCCTCGACGCCTATGTCCCGCCAGGGGTCCTTTGTCGACCAGCCGAAAGCGACCGCAGCTTCCCTCCACCGCAACCGGCCGGGCGTGTTCGGTAGGCCCGCGCGGTGTGAGGCGAGCTCGACCAGAGACGGGGCCCGGTCTCGCCATGGCAGCTTCTCACCGAGCACCTCATCCACCGGTGACGCCGGGTCGACCTCCCCTGCCTCGACCATGATCCCCAAAAGCGCACCCGTGAGGACCTTCGTTACCGATCCGATCTCGAACCGGCGCTCCACGGACGCCGTACCCGCGTCAGCAACACCACCAGTAGCTGCGGCGCGCGTCACCGTGCCCGCCTCGTAGACAGCCCCCGCCAGTGGTGCGGCGGATCCCGCCGACAACGCCGCGATCTCCTCAGCAAGCGACCCCAATGGGGTGTTCTTCTTGGTGTTCTTGGCCATGCGGGTCGGATCCTCTCCGGCGCGCTCATAGACAGCGATCCACGGGCGCCTACTTCGGTGCCCATTATCCCATGGAGACCGTTCACGTTCCTGTGAGGGCGGGTCCAAGAAGCGCGCCGAGGACGTCTCTGTCGACCCCACCACCGCATGAGCGTGACGCCTTGCACCAGAACACGGCACTGAGTGGCGCTCCCGGACCTCAGTGGTTCGGCGGGATAGTGAAGCTAGAGATCCGGTCGCCTTCGATCGTGAAAATGCCAGTCGATTCGCCGTTGAAGACGCGGCTACTCCACGAGAACCGGGTGCTGACCGTGTCCCCCTCGGTATCGGCTGCGAGGATGGTCATCCTCGCCCCGGCACCGATCGCGTCCGAGCCCGCCCAGCGGCGTATCCCCTGCGGGCTGCGAAGCACGCGACCCCAATCATCCACATATCCGTCATCGGTGAAGCAGGCGACGAACGCGTCCGTGTCCGCCCCGTTGATCGCCGCGACGAACCGCTCGACCGGTACCGGCACCTCAGAGGTCTGATCACTTGCGCTCATACTCTCCTCCATCCGCAGTCGCCGCTGACTACCCCAACCCCGTGCGCCCACCCGATCGGATACCGGAGTCACCGCCCATCTTATCGAGGCCGTCAGCTCCACAACGAGGACGAACAAGGCCGGCCAGGAACCACGGAACCGTGACGACCACGGAAGACAACTAAGCGAGAGGGGTGGGGCCGTGCCATCCGGCACGGCCCCACCCCTCCCTGCTGCCACTTACCCTTCGATCAGGGCTTCGAGCTCGTCGGCGAGATCCTCGTCACGGACGTACCCGCTGCGTTCCGGTGCAGGGCGAGACGCCCCCCCCGACCCACAGCGCTCCGCCGGAGACGGGCCACAGGCTCGCGGGTGGTGTTCTCCGGTGGGGCGTATGGGATCGATGGTGCCGCGCACCGTGCCGCGCTCGCCTCCGGTGGTTCAACGGTCGCCGTGCTCGCAGGCGGCCTGGGCCGGCCATACCCCGCCGGGCATACCGAACTCCTTGGCAGGGTCGGCAGAGACGGTCTGTTGCTGTCGGAGTTGCCGCCGGGTGCCGCGCCGACGAAGTGGCGGTTCCTGCAGCGCGGCCAGCTCCTCGCCGCGCTCTCTGGCACCGTCCTCATCGCGGAGGCCGGATACCGTTCCGGGACCCTTCACACCGCCGCCCGCGCATCCGAGCTGGGCCGTCCTGTCGGTGCGATCCCCGGTCCGATCACGAGCGCATCGTCCGCTGGCTGTCACCGGCTGCTGCGCGGGGTGCGTGACCGTGCGCACCATGCCGTCCGGGAGCGGGCGGGGCTCGAGTCCGACCCGCTCGATGCTGAGCCGCCAACGCAAGGGCGGGATCGTCGGGGTCCGGTGTTGTGAGGCGGGTGGTGCACCTGGTGTGAAGGCGACCGGTTGGTGTCGCTGATGGACAACACCAGGAGGTATCTCGTGTCAGGATCACTCGCCCACATCACGCAGCCGGAGGCTGGGCCAACCAGGTCGGGGGTGCGGCGCTGGCTGTCGGTGCTGCTGGCTCTGTTCCTGCTGGCAGGGTCGCTCGCGCTGAATGCGCCGGCGGCTCATGCGGGCAGTCTCGGTGTCGGGTATGACATCGGGAACGGGTTCCTCGGTGCCTACAACACCGACGTTGATGGCCGGCAGGCGTACTGCGCGGACCTCGATGCCGATTCGCCGTTCGCGCAGACCTCCGGGCCGGAAAGGATCACGTCACTGGACTCGCTCTCCCGGCAGCAGCTCGCGGAACTGAACTACGTGCTGGACCGGTGGGGGCAGTCGGGCGACCCGAATACGACTGCGGCGGTCGCTCTGTTCGTGTGGTCGATCATCAGCGCCGGCACCTACAACTCGCACGGCATGTCCGGGGACATCTACTACGTCGGTCGGGCGCCCGCGTCCGAGCGGGGCACGATCCTCGCGAACCTGGACATGATGCGCCAGAACGCCGCCGTCTACGCCGTCACCGACCCGTCACTGTCCCTGTCGCTGGACATGGCGGATCAGTACGCGGGCACCCTCACCGTCGCAACCCACCCCGCAGGGCTCACTGGCACTGCGACCCTGTCGGATGCGATGTTCGCAGACGGTTCGTCGTCGCGCACGCTCGGCGCGGGAGCGCACCCGATCACCGGCACCCCCGCCGACGGTGTGCCGTCGTACCAGATCGGCGCGTCGATGAACGTCGCCGCCGCGGGGTACGGTGCCGCGCTCGACCTCTACACGACCCCCGGCGCGCAGCGCCTGATCGCCGCTGTCGCTGGCTCCTCCACGGGGCTGTCTGCTTCGGTGGAGTCGCCGGTGATCGACCTGGATTTCCAGCCGGAGATCACGACCCAGGTCGCGTCCCGCTACGTCGCTGAGGGTGATGCGTTCGTGGATGGGCTGACGGTGTCGGTGTCGAAGGGCACCTGGATTCACCAGGGCGGCAACCCGATCGAAGTGACCGCGAACGGCACGCTGTATGGGCCGTTCGATGAGCAGCCCACCGAATCGGACACCCCACCGGACGGAGTTCCCGTCGCGGGCGTCGAGGCGGTCACGCTCACAGGTGCGGGGTCGTACACGTCGCCGGGCACGATCATCGCTCCGGAGTCGGGCTTCTACACGTGGGTGTGGGCCATCGACAAGGACGCGCACGGTGAGAACGCGAAGTACCTCACCGACTCGTTCACCGACCGGTTCGGTCAAGTGGCAGAGACCGCGGTGGTGCCGTTCCAGCCCGTCGCGGTCTCCGAAGCCGATCAGCGTCTCGCCGTTCCTGGTGACGCGCTCTCTGACACGATCACGGTGTCGAGCAGCAATGGTGTGTGGTTGAAGAAGGACGGCGCGCACATTCCGGTGGTGTTCGAGGGCACCGCCTACCAGGTGCCCGGCACGCTACCCCCGGCCGAGAACGCCGCAGTCGATCCGGCGGCGGTGCCGCTTGGCACCGTGACCGTCACCGCTGACGGCCCCGGCGTCTACACGTCCCCGTCGGTGGTGGCACCGTCGGGTGGGTTCGTGACGTGGGTGTGGGAGGTGAAGAAGGTCTCGCAGCCGGAGTGGGTGCGCGACTACCTCGCCGCCGACTGGCAGGACGAGTACGGCATCAGCGTGGAGACGACGTCGGTGCGGTGGCCGATCACGGTGACCTCGCTGATGCGGGAGTACAACGTGCATCCCGGCGGTCGCGCCTTCGATGTGATCACCGTCACGGGGTTCCCGGCGAACCACGGTGACTTCACCGGCGACGGCTACTGGAACGCCGACCTCGACGTGCTCCGTCACACCGTCTACGGCCCCTTCACCACCGATAGCGAGCTCACGGATGATCTTGACCTCACCGATGCGCCGACGCTCGCGGAGCTGACGACGCCGGCACGGAACGGGGTGTACAAGCTCGGGTACGCGGATGACGACAAGATCGTGCCGACCGAGCCGGGGTTCTATGTGCTGGTGACGACGTTCGAGGGCGACGACCGGGTGCAGTCCTATCAGTCGTCGCCGGCGGATGTGCTGGAGCGCTTCTATGTCCCACCCGCCGGCACCGAGGTCCCGGTCACCGTGGTGACGCAGGCAACACCGGAAGCGCTCGTCGGTGAACCGTTCTCGGATACGGCGCTGGTGCAGGGCACGACGATCCCCGACGGGGCGTATCTGGTGTTCCGCGCGTACGGGCCGCACCCGGCAGAGGCCGGGGCGGTGTGTGAGTCGCCGTTCTACGTCAGCGACGAGATCCCCGTCAACGGGGCCGGCATATACCGCTCCGGCACCACCACCGTCACCGACCCCGGGAACGTCTACTGGGTAGAAACCCTCTACAACGCCGATGACGACGTGATCGTCGAAGGCACGTGTGGGGCGCCTGGTGAGACCACGGTCGTCAGCGAGCAGCCGGAAGACTTGCGGGTGAAGACGAACGCGGTGCCCACGGTCGTGTTGGGTGAGCCTGCGCGTGATGTCGCGACCGTCACCGGCACCGTGCCGGAGGGTGCACGGCTGGTGTTCGAGGCATACCGGCAGCACACCGGTGAGGCGCTGTGCACGGCGGATGAGCTCGTGTTCACCTCCGCCGTGATCGACCTTGACGGTCCCGGCGAGTACACCTCGGATGAGGTGGTCTTCGATGAGGTCGGCACCTACTACTGGGTGGAGACCGTGATCGACAAGGACGGCCTCATCCTGCACCGCGGCCTCTGCGGTGCACCGGACGAGACCACCACCGTCACCCCCGTGCCGGAGTCACCGGAGGAGCCCGGTAAGCCGGGTGAGTTGGCGCAGACCGGCGGTGGCAACTGGTGGCCGCTCGGGCTCGCAGGTGGCCTGATCGCCGCCGCGACCGGTGGGGTGCTGCTATTCGGTCGCCGCCTCGCGATCGCCCGCGAGCGCAACGGATACGTCCGTGAAGAGGACGAGGAGTTCGAGGAGTTCAAGGCCCAGTTCGAGGGAGCAAAGGAGGACTAACCAAGACTGCTGACCCGCTGGCACCCCCACATGGCGGGTCAGCACGAACCACCCCCAGGTTCGTGCCCTCTCACCTTTTCTGCGCCTAAGGGCGGCGCGGGTGCACCTGCATGGCGACTGCTGTTCGACTTGGAAGGACCCGCTGTGACGCCGAAACCTCGCTACCGCCGCACCCACCCCGATACTCAGCCCCCGGCAGCATCTCTGCCTCCGAGTAGTGGGCCGGTGGTGGTCCCGGTGGTGGAGTTCACCATCAGTGAGGACGGTGCAATGACGGTCGCCGTCGACGGAGCACCGTATTTGCCGGAACCGTTCGCGCCGGGTTGGCGGCGCGAATCATTCCCCGCGGTTCTCGACACTCTCGCAGCCCGGCATCGGACCCCGTTGCGGGTGCAGGTTCGGGAGGCGGACGGGTCTACATTCACCGACATCATCACCCCACCCCGAGAACGCCCCACCGCGAGACCCTGGGAACGACCCGCGCCAGAGGCGACGACGCCTCCAGCGGCAGAGGTGCCGCCGGTGCTGCATCAGGTCGCAGGTTCCGGGTTCGTCGCAGGTGAGGATGTCGCAGTAGCCATCATTCATGCTCATTCTGATGCCAGCCCCGACGGCACTGCCCGAGCCCTCCTTACAGCAGAGCAAGCCGCAACTGCGGTGACCGGTGAAGTGATCCTCCTCGGACGTGTCTCCGGCACCCTCGCCATCAGCAGACTCGCATGAGCACACCACAGCAGGGTGGGGCGCTCGGGGATGAACTCGCCAACCTCGGCATCATCGCACTCATCGCCGCCGCAGTTCTCGCCGTCATTCTCCGCGTTGCCGGTTCGATCACCGCCTGGGTAACAGGGATCGCGCAGCCGACCGGCGGCATAGAAACAGGCCTCGGCGTCCTCCTGCACCCCGCCGACCCAGGCGCTGCGCTCGGTGCCGATGGGCTCAATGCCGTCGTTTACTGGATCGTCGCGGGGCTCCTCATCCTCGCTGTCGGTGCGGCGGGTTGGTGGGTGTGGCGCACGTTCCGGGAACACCACCGGCGCACGAAGATCGACCCGTATCGGATCGTGGGGATCGCGACCCGCACCGATGTCGCTACCGCCGCATCAGAGAAGGCGCTGCTGCGCCGCGGCGGGCAACTCCGCCCCTCGTTGCAGATCCCAACCGCGCAGGATGTGGGTTATCTGCTTGGTGCGTCGCGGGGTGTGAACGTGTGGGCCAGCGTGGAGGACTCGATCCTGTTGATCGGGCCACCCCGCTCCGGGAAAGGCCTCCACGTCGTCATCAACGCGATCCTCGACGCACCGGGTGCAGTCGTCACGACCTCTACCCGCCCGGATAACCTCACCGCCACACTCACCGCCCGCAGCACTGACGGGCGGCCGGTGGCAGTGTTCGACCCGCAGCACCTCGCCGAAGGCGTCCCGGCAGGGCTCCGCTGGTCACCGATTCGGGGGTGTGAGGACCCGTTGACGGCGATGATCCGCGCCACCGGCCTCGCAGCCGGCACCGGCCTCTCCGCTGGCGGTGTCGAGGGCGGTGACTTCTGGGAAGGGAAAACCCGCACCGCACTCCAAGCCCTCCTCCACGCGGCAGCCCTCGACCACCGAACCCCGGCGGAGTTGTTCCGGTGGACGCTCGACCCTGCCGCGGCGTCCGATGCGGTCGCGATCCTGACCGCGAACCCGAACGCTGCGACCGGGTGGGCGGACTCGTTGCAGGCAATGATCGACTCCGACCCCCGCACGAGGGATTCGATCTGGCAGGGCGTCTCCCTCTCGCTCGCTGCCCTGGCCGACCCGCGCGTGCTCGACGCCGTGAGCCCCGGCCCAGACGAACGGTTTGACCCCGAAGCGTTTCTGCGTAAGCGCGGCACGGTGTATCTCTTGGCGACGGGGGCTGGGGCGAACAACAGTGCGGCGTTGGTGTCGGCGTTCGTGGAAGACCTCGTCGAAGCGGCCCGCCGCCTCGCCGCCAGATCACCATCCGCGCGCCTCGACCCGCCCCTGCTGCTCGCGCTGGATGAGATCGGGAACCTCGCGCCACTCCCATCTCTGCCGACGCTGATGGCGGAAGGCGGGGGTACGGGGATCACGACAATGCCGGTGTTGCAGTCGCTCGCGCAGGCGAGGGAGAAGTGGTCGGATAACGCGGCCGGCGCGATCTGGGACGCCAGCATTGTGAAGATCATCCTCGGTGGGGCATCCAACTCCCGTGACCTTCAAGACCTCACCACGTTGATCGGGGAACGTGACGAGATCACCGACTCCACCACCATCGGCGATCACGGCTCCCGCACCGCACAGCGCTCGATCCGTCGGGTGGCGATCATGCCGCCCGACGTGATCCGCACCCTCCCATTCGGCACCGGCCTCATCCTGCTCCGCGCAGCACCACCCATCGTCGCGAAGTTGCGCGCATGGACGGGCAGGCGGGACAGCGGCGAGCTTCGCGCACAGCGGGCCGTGGTCGAAGAATCCTTGCGTCAACACCCGTAACCAGGTCAAGCGCGGGAACGTGCCGCGCACCTCTCCGATGAACGGCGATCACCGTGGTCACCGTCTTTGAGAGGAGCACCCCATGACTATCGATACGCAGCAGTCCATCTCAGGATTCATTGCCACACAGCCCCGGCTGAGTGTCGGTGAGAACGGGGTGGCGAGGTTTCACGCGCGGGTCGGCATTGAGCATGCGCGGCAGGAACCTGATGGGTCGTTCACGCAGTTGGAGCCGACGTTCCATGACCTCGCGATCTTCCGCAAGACCGCCGAGGAAGCCGCCTCACGGTTCCGCAAGGGCGACCGCTTCGTCGCCTCCGGGCGCATCCACGAGTACACGTACGAGAAGGATGGGCAGCAGGTGCCCGCGGAGGAGTTCATCGCTTCTCGGATCGGCCACGATCTCGCCAGAACCCGCTACGAGGTCGACCGCACACCCCGACGCCCCAGCGTCGATCACGATGCGCCGAGCCAGGATGATCTCGGCCACGATGCGGCGACCCGCGCTCTGCCCACCAGTCCGACACGCGCAAGCCTCTGATGGCGGCGATCGTCATGGACGAGAACATCACCGCCGACGACACGGTCGATGAAGAGGTCGAGTTCGATGCTGACTTTGAAGGGCCACTGTTGGTTGAGCCCCCGCATCCGATCAACTGGAACCTCCTCGGGCCCGAAGACCTGGAAGCGGAGTGGCTGGAACTGAACCGGTGGGTGCATTGGCTGCGCCGCACCTACGGACTCCCGGCGGCGGTCATCCCGCCGTTCTGGCATCACCACCCGGAACTGTTGTGGGAGCTTTCCGCGCTGCACCTGCACTGGCTGTGCTGCTTCGACGCCGAGAAGAGTGGTTCGGCACCGCTGGCCTGGCATCGAGACTTCGCCGACGCCAAACTCCGTCTTCGCGACTGGGTCGCCACCAACGGCACGCGCCTCGACAGTGACCGCCCCACCCGACAGACAGCCTGGCCCGGCGAAGCACCAGCACCACAGGTCGAGGACCTGCTCATCGATGACCGGGAGACCGAGTTCATCGAGTTCGTTCTCGCCGAGGTTGAGAAGCGTCGTGAGGAAGAAGACCAGTTCTACCGTTCTCTCGATCCGCGTACGGGCGAGATCTCATGAACGAGACCACAGCGCCAGTCATACAGTCTCCGTTGCTGCACAGCCGTGATGTCGCCACCTATTTGAAGGTGTCGGAATCGACGCTGTCGCGGTGGCGGTCAGCGGGAACCGGGCCACCGTTCATCCGCATGAGTGGCATCGCCCGCTACCGGATCGAGACGGTCGAGGCATGGCTTGCCGAGTTGGAACAAGATCATGCCGCGGAAGGGTGAACCGCTCCCGAAAGCCGATCCGAAGCCGGTGCCGCCCATCGGTGTGAAGGTCTCGACCGACATGGAGCGCCGTTCCTACGGCATCCGTGCCCGGGCGAGGTGGACAGACCCGATCACGAAACGCCGGGTGATCCGCTCGGAGATCGTCACCGACGAAGCCGCCGCGCACGCGTTCTTCGATCAGCTGCGCAACTCCTCCGTCAAGGGTATGGACACGGCCATGACGTTGACGGAGTTCGTTACCTCTATCGGCGACCGCTGGGCGCGGGGTCTTGATCCGACTTCCACCGGCGAGACCTATGGTTTCGGGCTCAAACTGCGAGTGCTGCCTGCGCTGGGGCATCTCCCAGTGACGCAGATCACTGCCGGGATCATCGACCGGACGATCGATGAATGGGAGCAGCGTTACGGGGCATCGACGATCAAGAACTCCATCGCACCCCTCGTGCGCGTGCTCGACGAGGCCGTGCGCGACGGGCTTCTCACCATCAACCCTGCGAAGAACCGGGCGAAGCGGAGCCTGAATCGCAATGCGTTTCGCACGCAGTCGGCCGAGCAGGCATCGCCGCGGGCGCATGCGATCCCGGATATGAAGACGTTGAACAGGCTCGCGAAAGCGTGCGGGAAGATCGACCAGTCGTACAGCGACTTCGTGATGCTCGCCGCCCTTCTTGCCGCACGCTCATCCGAGGTGTCCGGGTTGCAGGTCGGGGATGTGCGGTTCGAGAAGAATCTCGTCGTCATCGCCAGGCAGATCTTCCCTGGCAAGGGCGGCCTCGTGACCAAACCCACGAAGAGCCGGAAAGAACGGCGCGTGCCGATCCTGGAGCCGCTGCGCCCGGTGCTCGAACGACTCAGCGCAGGCAAAGAGCCCGACGATCAACTCCTGGTCGGACCGAAAGGCGGGGTGCTGACGACGGCGACGGTGCGGGATGCGACGAACTGGGACAAGATCGTCGCGAACCTCGGCCTACCTGACCTCACCCGTCACGGGCTCCGCCACACGGGCGCGACGTGGATGGCCGACGCCGGCGTCCCGCTGCACGTGCTTCAAGAGATTCTCGGGCACGCCTCGATGGAGACCACGCGCGGGTATCTCCACCCCGACGACCGGCATCTGGCCTCTGCCGCGGAACAGGCGAACGCGTTCCTCTCACCGTCGGGACAAAAGCGCCAGAACGCTCGCACCGGGTCGTCGACGCGACGGCTGTGAGAGGCCGAAACGATGCCCGGAACGGTTCTGGTCCCCTTTTGGTCCCCTTATCCACAGGCCAGCCCATTTCGACCCGATCCCCGGAGCGCAAGCGCCAGCTCAGAATCGGCCAGGGGGACCAGAGGGGGACCAACAAAAACCCGTCAGAGAAACGATGAAGCCCTGATGAAACTTGCGTCTCATCAGGGCTTTTCTGTCGGGCTGACAGGATTTGAACCTGCGACCCCCTGACCCCCAGTCAGGTGCGCTACCAAGCTGCGCCACAGCCCGTGGCATCGATTTTCAGTTGTTTTGGGC
>CAYOTY010000058.1:0-16540 GCA_964406995.1 uncultured Microbacterium sp. | reverse complement strand
AGGCGCTTGAGACGAATCTTGACAGCCACGATTCTCCTGAATGTGTGGAAGGGAAAACGAACCGGTCGCCTGGAGCGTGGGGTGCACACCCGGCGGAAGCTCTGAGGAGGAGCGGAGCACTGGATAGAGGGTCGAGTGATCCGTCCGACCCTCTATTCTGCCAGATCACAGGCGCCGCCGCGAAACGCGAGGACATGGATGTCTCCGCCGTGAGGCATCGGCGTGTCAGACTGTGCGGGTGACGATCGATTTCGCCCCCTCGGCACGCTCCACCGTGGGCCTGGAATGGGAGGTCATGCTCGCCGATCCGCGGACGGGCGACCTCGTCGGCCGTGCCCCCGAGCTGCTGCAGGCGCTCGAAGAGGCCAGCGCCGCGAAACGCCATACGGTCACCGGGGAACTGCTCACCAACACGATCGAGGTCACCAGCGGCGTCGGCGAGACCGTCGGGCACGCGGTCGGAGACATCGCCGAGGCCGTCGCCGAGGTGCGCGCGGCCACCGATCCGGCAGGCGTCACGCTGCTCTCTGCCGGAAGCCATCCCTTCGCGCAGTGGTACGAGCAGGAGGTCACCGACAAGACCCGGTACCACACGCTCGTCGAGCGCACCCAGTGGTGGGGGCGCAACATGATGATCTGGGGCATCCACGTGCACATCGGCGTGGAGGACCGCGACAAGGTTTTCCCGATCATCGGAGCGCTGACCGGCTATCTTCCGCATCTGCAGGCGCTGGCGGCATCCAGCCCCTACTGGGCAGGAGAGCGTACGGGGTATGCCTCGAACCGGGCGCTGGTGTTCCAGCAGCTCCCGACCGCGGGGCTTCCCTGGCCGCTGCACACCTGGAGCGAGTTCGAGGGCTATCTCGACGACATGGTGCGCACCGGAGTGATGGAGGATGCCACGGAGGTGCGCTGGGACATCCGGCCGGCTCCTCGCTGGGGCACCATCGAGGTGCGTGCCTGCGACGGCATGTCCACGCTTCCCGAGCTCGCCTCCGTCGCCGCCCTCGTGCAGGTGCTCGTCGAGCACTTCTCGCGCATGATCGACGAGGGGCGCACGCCCCCGGTCATGCCGCCCTGGTTCCATCGCGAGAACAAGTGGCGCGCGGCCCGGTACGGGCTGGAGGCGCACGTGATCACGGATGCCGCGGGCACCCAGCGCGCCGTGGGCGACCACCTCGCCGAGCTCGTCGAGGAGCTTGCGCCGATCGCCGCGGATCTGCACTGCGCCCAGGAGTTCCGCGGCGTCCGGACGATCCTCGACGGCGGCGCGAGCTATGCCCGTCAGCTCGCGGTGGCCGATGCCGCAGGAGGCGACCTGCGCGCTGTGGTGCAGCACCTCATCCGCGAGTTCCGCCTCGGGCCCGCCTCCTCGGTTGGCTGAGGGACCGTTCAGGTCGAGATCGCGCTCGCGACCCAACGCGCCGTCGGCTCGTCGATGACGAGATCCGTGATGAGGCCGCCCTCCAGTGCACCGCGCAGACCGAGCAGCTTGCTCCGCCCGGACACCACGCACACACGCCGGGGAATCTTCCGCAGTAGCGAGAGCGGAAGCCCTGTCGCCCGCGCGTTGATCGGAATGTTCTCGTCGTTGCCGTCCGCCCGGTAGAACACCGTCGCGAGGTCGCCGACGATGCCGGCCTGCGCGAGTGTCGCATAGTCCTCTCCCGTCACGAAGGCCGCACGGTGCGCGTGATCCGGCGAGTCCGTATGAGGCGAGCCGATCCCGAACAGCGCCATGTCCACGTGCGTCTGACGTTGCACATGTCGGCTGATGCTCCGCTCGCGCCACACGTTCGCCTTCGTCGCCGGATCGTCGAAGAACTGAGGCACGTGGAAGGGGTGGGTCGTCACCCCGAAGGCGTCAGCAAATCGCTGCAGGATCACGTTGGAGTACTCGACGCCCATGACCATCCGCTCGCCCGAGCCGTTCATCTGCACGACCTGCGAATGATTCGTCTCCTTGGCCCGTAGATGACGACTGACCGCCTCGATCGTGGTTCCCCAGGCGACCCCGAGGCTCATGTTCGAGCCGAAGGCGTCGGAGATCAGTCGGCCTCCTGCCGCGGCGACCCGGTCGAGGCGCTCCGCGTCATTCGCGAGGTTCGGCACCGGGACCACATGAGAGCTCACCCCGTACCGCGCGCGGATGATCTGCTGGATGCGTTCAGCCTGCTCGCTCGGGAAACGAATCTGGATGTCCACGAGTCCGTTTTCGCGCGCCTTGGAGATCATGCGCGAGACCGTCGAACGCGAAGTCTTGAGCTCGCGGGCGATCGCATCCATCGTCATGTCCTGGATGTAGTACAGCTGCGTGGCCTTGAGCATCGTCTTGAGCGCAACGGGAACGTCTTCGCGTGAGGGCATAATCGCATCTTAGGCGCACGCTCGTGCACTTAAAAGAGATTACATGCACATAGTTTCATTTTTGCATCAAGCATCGAGAAAGATCGTCACCTTCAGGCTCAATTTGCACGTTCGTCCAGATTGCTTGCGATAGCTCCCAGCATTGATCAATGCTGTCTCCGTGCCTTATCCGGCACTCGCCTTTTATGTCGCAGCATCTCGCCTGCCCGTCAATGGAGATGGAAACTCTCATGCACCTCAAGAATCCCGTCCGCACTGGCACCCTGGCCGCACTCGCCGCCGGCGCCCTGCTCCTGACCGCCTGCTCAGACTCCGGCGGCACACCCTCCGGAGAACCCGGATCGAACGACGAGTCGACCCACACGCTCTCGGTGGCCTCCTTCCTGCTCGACGCAACCCCGAACGCCGATATGGTGCACTGGTTCCTCGACACGGTCACCGAGAACTCAAACGGCCGCATCGCCTTCGACTACTTTGCCGCCGAGTCCCTCTGCCCCGGTGCGGAGATCGTCCAATGCATCAGCGACGGCCGCGCCGACATGGGCGTGACCGTGCCGACCTATACGCCGGACAAGTTCCCTCTCCAGAACCTGAGCGCCCTCCCCTTCATGACGGACGACAACCAGGCCATGATGGCCGCGTTCCACGAGCTTCAGAAGACCAACGCGGAGTTCGCCGCGGAGAGCGAACGTCTCGGTCTGCGCAACCTCGGCTACTGGTCCGCGGGCACCTCGATCTTCGGCTCGAAGGAGCCGCTCGCCTCGGCCGCCGATCTGAACGGCGTCCGTATCCGCGCGGTCGGCGACGGCCTCCTCTCCGCGCTCGACGCCGCGGGTGCCTCGCCAGTGGCCCTCACCGCCGGTGAGATGTACGAGGGTGTAGAGCGCGGCATCATCGATGCGGTGGCGAACAACCTCGACGCACCGATCTCCTACAAGCTCACCGAGGTCCTCGACCACTGGACCGACACCGGATACGGCCACTACATCACCATCGGCATGTGGATCTCGGACTCCGCGTACGACGCGCTTCCCAGCGATCTGCAGGCAGTCATCGACGATGCGGTCGTCGCGCTCAACGACGGGCGCGGCATCGCCCAGTTCGCCACAACCGCCGCCACCCAGTGCGACTACATGCTCGAGCAGCCCAACGTCGAGCTCGTCCGCTGGAGCGACGCCGAGATCGAGGCCTTCAAGACCCTGACAGGAGACTCCGCGAAGCAGGCCTGGGTGAAGATGGCGAGCGACGCGGGAGTGGCAGACGCCGCCGGTGTGCTCGCGCAGTACGAGTCGCTGCTTCAGGAGCTCGGCGCCGACGAGTCCAGCCGCGTCGCACCGCTCGCCGACTGCGCCGCTCGCTTCCTCGACCGCTGAGCCCGGCACGCGAAAGGTCATCCCCATGAAGCTCCTCGACGTGCTCTCGAGCCGGATCTCCGCTGTCGCGGCGGTCATCGCCACGCTCTGCACCCTCGCACTCGCGCTGACGATCACCACGGACGTCTTCGCCCGGCTCTTCTCCGGGCGAAGCCTTCCCGGGCTCGTCGAAGCATCCGAGACGCTTCTCGTGATGCTGATCTTCCTGGGGATGGCCTTCGCATCCTATTCAGGCGCACAGATAACCATGGATCTTGTGACCTCGGCGCTCCCGCGCAAGGTCGCCGCCTGGGTGCGGTTCGTCACTCACATCCTGGTCGTGGGCTTTCTGACCTGGATACTGAGTGCGACCGCCGCCCGCGCGGTGAACTCCTTCCTCACCGCCGAGTACAAGTTCGGCCTCGTCCACTGGCCGCTGTGGCCGGCTCGTGGCTCCATCGCACTCGGCCTCCTGCTCTGCATCCCCGTCTACTTCCTGCTGGCATGGCGCGACCTTGCCGAGGCGCGAGGAAAGCTCAGCGCCTCGGAGGCTCCTGCCCAGCCGACCGCTCTCATCTGACGGGAACCCGACATGACTCTCGATACCGGTCTCATCATCGCGGTCACACTCGCCGCGTTGCTGCTTCTGCTCGTGATGCAGATGCCCGTGGCCTTCGCCCTCGGCGCCTCGGGCGCACTCGGCCTCGTCCTCCTCCACAACTTCGGCTACGCCACCAACGTGCTCGGCGCCGTTCCCTTCACGGCCTCTGCAAGCTTTGCGCTGACGATGATCCCGATGTTCATACTCATGGGGACATTGGCGGTGAAAGCACGCGTCGCCGAACACGTCTTCGCGATCGCAAACAGGGCGTCTCGAAGGCTCCCCGGCGGCCTCGGCGTCGCCACGGTTATGGCCTGCGCAGGGTTCGCCGCGGTCTCCGGCTCCAGCGTCGCCACCGCAGCAACCATGTCGCGGATGGCCGTCGGGGAGATGCGCCGATACGGATATCCCGCTCACTTCGCCACCGGGCTCGTCGCTGTCGCGGGGACCCTCGGCGTCATGATCCCGCCCAGCATCATGCTAGTGCTCTATGCCGTGCTCGCCGGCGAGTCGCCTGCGCAGGTCATGGCGGCTGGCATCATCCCGGGCCTGCTCTCCGCACTGTTCTACATCGTCTACATCATCCTCGTGGCCAAGAGGACGCTGGCTCCGAAAGAGAAGACGCTCGTCGAGAAGACCGAGGAGCTCTCCAAAGACGCTGGCCGTCAGAACGCCCCCTCCGCTGAGAGCCTCGGCCGCCTTCGCGATCTCCCCTGGCGCGGGCTGATGTACATCGCGATCCTCTTCTTCATCGTGATGGGCGGCTTGTACAGTGGCTTCGTCACTCCGACGGAATCCGCCGCCATCGGAGCTCTCGCCGCGTTGCTCATCATGGTCGTCGAGATGCGGAAGAAGGGTCCGAGAGAGCTGCTGAGGCTCACCATCGAAGCGCTCAAGGAGTCCGCTCTGACGACGACGAGCGTCTTCGCCATCGTCGTCGGATCGACGATCCTCTCGGTGTTCTTCGTCGCCTCACGCGTGCCCCATCTGTTGGCGACCTGGGTGTCGTCGCTGGATGTGCCGCCATGGCTGGTCGTTGCGATCTTCCTTGCGATCCTCATCCCCATGGGCATGGCGCTGGAGTCCATCTCAATCCTCGTCATCGCGGTCCCGCTCATGCATCCGATCGTGACCGGCCTGGGCTTCGACGGCATCTGGTTCGCGATCCTCGTCGTCAAGCTCATCGAGATCGGCCTGGTCACACCTCCCGTAGGGATCAGTTGCTTCGTCGTCGCCGGCACCTCGGGGGTATCACCTCATCATGTGTTCCGCGGGGTGATGCCGCTCGTCGGAGTAGAACTGCTCATCGTCGTCGTCCTGTTCACGTTCCCCGATCTCGTCCTGTTCCTTCCCGGTCTCGTAGCAAAGTAGGTCATCCATGTCTCTTCTCCCGTCGCCGAATCTCCGCTTCGACTTCACGAACCAAACGCTCGTCCATACCGGCTCCGCGCAGGGGATCGGTCTGGCCACGGTCTCCTTCTTCCTGGAGCACGGCGCTGACGTGGTCGCGGTCGACCTCCGTGCAGGCGCGCTGAACGCCCTCGCCGAGAAACACCCCGGGTTGAAGATCGTCGAAGGCGACGTCGCCGACCCGGAGACGGCCAAGCAGGCGATCGAGGCCAGCCGCGGAGACGTGAGCATCCTCGTGAACAACGCCGGCGTCCTCCGCGACCGCGTGCACTGGAAGCTCACCGACTCCGACTGGACGGATGTCATCGACGTGCACCTGCGCGGCACGTTCAACTTCGTGCGGGAGTGCACCCCGATCATGCGAGCGGCCGGATACGGACGCATCGTCAACACGACCTCGTACGCGGGGATCCGCGGCAACTTCGGCCAGGTCAACTACTCCGCGGCAAAGGCGGGGATCATCGGGCTGACGAAGGCCGCGGCGAAGGAGCTGGCGCCCTTCGGCGTGACCGTCAACGCCATCTCGCCCAATGCGCAGACCGCGATGATCGACTCGATCCCCGAGGCACGTCGTGAGGAGATTCGCAAGGAAGTGCCGATGAAGCGCTTCTCGAGCACCGACGAAGTGGCTCCCGCCATCGCCTTCCTCGCCTCGCGCGAAGCCGGATACATCACCGGCGCCGTCCTCCCCGTCGACGGCGGCATCGCCATCTGACCCTCCCCCACCCCCTACTCACAAGGAGTGAAAATGGAAATCTCCCTCTCTCAGCTTCGCAGCGGCGAGAAAGTCGATCTCGGTGTCTCCGAGTGGTTCACCGTCGAGCAGGAGCTCATCAACAAGTTCAGCGAACTCACGACGGACGACCAGTGGATCCATGTGGACATCGAACGTGCGGCAGCCGGCCCCTTCGGCGCCACGATCGCTCACGGATACCTCATCGCCTCGCTAATCTCGCAGTTCCTCGACGAGCTCCTCGTCATCCCCGACCGCAGCCTCACCGTGAACTACGGCATCGACCGGCTCCGCTTCACCGCCCCGGTGCGCGCCGGCGACCGAATCCGCATGCACATGACCGTCGAGAACGTCCGCGAGAAGGGCGAGGCGCTCATCACCACCCTCGGGCTACGACTCGAGATCGAGGGCAGCGAGACACCCGCGATCGTCGGCGACGTCCTCTTCCGCTTCAGCTAGGATCTGGGAAAATGCCACACCCCGAACCGATCCACGACGCCTCGCTCCGAACCGAGCTCACGTTGCCCGCACTTCTGAAGAGCCGGGCGGAGAGCCATCCGAACGTGCCATTCGCCCGAGAGGTCGACGGCGACTCGCGCACGTACCGCGAGATGCACGAGGCATCGCTGTCCTTCGCCGCCTTCTTCCGGGAGAGAGGGGTGGAGGAGGGAGAGATCGTCGTCACATTCATGCCTGCGACCCTTGAGGCTCTGGAGCTGTGGATCGGTCTCTCCTGGGCGGGTGCTGTCGAGGCGGCCCTGAATACGGCATACCGCCATCAGCTTCTCGCCGATGTGGTCAATGACACCCGAGCACGGACCGTCGTGACGACGACAGAATTCCTTCCCCACCTCATTGGGGCGGCGGGAAGTCTCGTGAACATCTCCATGGTCCATGTCCTGGACGTCGCAGACTCCTCCCTGCTGCCCAGCGTGGACGGGTGGACAGTCACTGCGGCGGCCGACGCTCGCCGCACGTCGACGGAAGACCACAGCTTCTCGCCGCCCGCGTTGGAGACGACCTCCTGCATCCTGTACACCTCCGGCACCACCGGGCCCTCCAAAGGCGTGCTGCTTCCCTGGGCGCAGATGTTCGAGAACGGTCGCACGATCGTCCCGACGGCGATCATGAGCGCCGACGACATCTTCTACTGCCCCTACGCCCCCTGTCACATCACCGGGAAGGCCTACTTCTACAGCATGCTGCTCGTGGGTGGCGGGTACGTGGTCAAGCGCAAGTTCCGCACCTCGGAGTTCTGGCGCGACGTGCGGGCGTTCGGCTGCACGACCACTCTGCTGCAGGGCGCGATGGCGCACTTCCTGCTCAATGAGCCGCCGAGCGAAAACGACGCGGAGAACCCGCTCGCGCAGGCGATCGTCGCCCCGGTCATCCAGGAGGTGGACGAGCTCGAGCAGCGCTTCGGCATCCGCGTCGGAACCGTGTACAACATGACGGAGCTGAGCTGCCCACTCGTCTCGGAGGGCTGGGATCAGGACGGCCCGGGCAGCTGCGGCACGCCGCGGGCCGGTGTGGAGGTGCGCGTCGCAGACGAGCTGGATCGCGAGCTCCCCCCCGGCCAGGTCGGCGAGCTGCTGGTGCGGCACGCCGAGCCCTGGACGCACACTCCGGGATACCTGGGCCGCCCGGAAGCCACCGTCGTCGCCATGCGCAACGGCTGGCTGCACACCGGAGACGCCTTCTACCGCGACGAGAACGGCCGCTACTTCTTCGTCGACCGCATCAAGGACTCGATCCGACGTCGCGGGGAGAACATCTCCTCCAGCGAGATCGAGCGCGAGGTGCGCAAGTTCCCCGGGGTGAAGGAGTGCGCCGCGATCGCGGCTCCGTCCGAGTTCGGCGAAGACGACGTGCGGATCGCGATCGTGCCGGAGGAGGGGGTCGCGCTCTCCCCCGCCGAGCTGTACAACTTCCTGGAGACGAAGCTGGCCGGCTACATGTTGCCCCGCTACATCGACGTCATCGCGGCGATCCCGAAGACGGAGACGCAGAAGATCCAGAAGAACCTCCTGCGCGCGCTCCCGCTGAACGAGATGACGTGGGAAGCCCCGAACCTCCGCACCTCGGCATGAGCACCGCCCATGCCTGGCCAGGATTCGAAGAGGCGCTCAGGAACGCCCGGGACGCGACCGGTCTCACCGACTCGGTCACCTGGCGCGTCGTCCAGGACCAGGAGGGGTCTGCGGTCGTCGTCACCGGGCATTTCTTCTTCCTGGGCGGTTCCATGGGCGCGGAGCACGGGGATCAGGTGATCCAGGCGATCGCGGAGGCGCGGCACCGCTCCTGCGCACTCGTCTTCGTCACCAGCTCCGGCGGGGCCCGCACTCAGGAGGGCTTCACCGCGCTCTTCCAGATGCCGCGGATCATGGCCGCCATCGCCGAGTTCCGCACGCACGGCCTGCCGATCATCTCCGTATACCGTCACCCCACGACCGGCGGCGTGCACGCGTCCTACGGCGCTTCCGCGGATGTCGTCGTGGGGGAATCCGGGGCGACGGTCGGCTTCGCCGGCCCCCGTGTCGTCCAGGCGTTCACCGGCACTGCGCTCCGCCCCGGCGCCAGTCACAGCGCCGAGGCGTATCTTCGGCACGGGCTAATCGACGAGATCGTTCCCGCCGGACGCGGCCTCGACGCCGCGCTCGCCTGGGCGCGCCGGCTCCGCGCGGGCATCCTCACGCGCTCCGAGGTCTCCCCGGCCCCGGTCGCGGAGAGCTATCAGGGCTGGGACGCCGTCGCCCGTGCACGTGCCGCAGGGCGCCCTTCCGCACGGCGCCTGGCGGCCTTCCTCCTGACGGACTTCGTGGAGATCCGGGGGGATCGCACGGGAGCGGACGACCCTGTCGTCGTCGCCGGCTTCGGGCGACTCGGCGGCGCGCCGCTCGCACTCATCGGCACCGACAGGGAGGCCCAGCGCGATCCTCTCTCGCCGACAGGCTCGCCGCACGCGGCGGGATTCCGAAAGGCGTCACGCCTCGTCATGACCGCCTCGCGCCTGGGGATCCCCGTGCTGAGCCTCATCGACACACGGGGGGCGGATCCGACCGCCGACTCCGACAACGCGGGCCTTGCCTCCGCGATCAGCGCCCTCACACTGAACCTCGTGTCGTGCGCGACCCCGACCCTCGGGGTCGTCACCGGCGAGGGAGGATCCGGCGGCGCCATCGCCTTCGCCGCGACAGACGCGCTGCTCATGCAGGACGACGGCGTCTTCGAGATCATCGCGCCGGAAGGAGCAGCCTCGATCCTCTACCGCGACCTCGCCCGCACCCAGGAGGTCGCCGATCGGATGGATCTGGACGCGGCCTCCCTCTCGAAGCGCGGGTTCGTGGACGAAGTCATCGCCGGCCCGACCAGCATCGGGGTCTTTCCCAGCATGGCGCTGCTCCGCTCGACGATCCGCGCCCGTCTTTGCGAGCTTGTCGCGCTCGACCCTGACCGTCTGCGCGAGCGTCGTCATATCCGTTTCTCCTGAGGAAGGATCACTCATGTCACTCCGCATCACCGATCCCGTCCGACTGCGCGCACTTCTCGGGACGGACGCCGAGACGGAGCTCTCCGCAGGTCGGCGCCACTGGAGCTTCCATCGCTCCGGGCCCGCCGGCGCGGCGTCCGCGGTCCTGCTCGTCTCCGGTCTGGGGATGCATCGGATCGAGTGGTCCGCCGAGCTGATCCATCACCTCCATTCCGCCGGGCACCAGACGATCGCCGTCGACAACCACGATGCCGGCAGGTCGTTCCTCCGGGTGGAGGAGCAGTACTCCCTCAAGGATCTCGCGCAGGATCTCGTCGACTTCCTCGTGCTTCTGGAACTGCCGGCGGTTCACGTCGTCGGCATCTCCATGGGCGGCATGCTGGCCCAGCATGTCGCGCTCATCGCCCCAGAGCGCACCCTCACGCTCACCTCTCTCGCCTCCACGACGGGGCGCCGTGGCGTGGGTCGCCCTGCCGAGCGATCCAAGTGGATCTTCCGCACGACCGTGCCGACCGATCGCGAAGAATACATCGACTACGTACAGCGCCATCACCTCTCCATCACGAGCGACGATCATCGTGACCTGGAGCGTGTGCGATGGGTCGGAGAGCAGGTGTGGCGGCGCGGGCTCAACCCCGCCGGAGTCACCCGCCAGCTCGCCGCGATCGCCGCGGACGGCGACCGGACAGAGCGACTTCTCCACCTCGTCCCGCCCACGCTGGTGATTCACGGAGACCGCGACCCGATGATCGACGTCTCCGGAGGCATCCAGACGGCTGCGGCCGTTCCCGGAAGCGAGCTGGTGGTCATCCCGGGGATGGGCCATGTGGTCACCTGGCAGATCGCACGCGAGGTCGCACGCCGCCTCACGACGCATTTCGCACGTCATGAAGGTGCTGCTCGGCCTCTCTCGGAGCACCACCCCTCGTAGTAAGGCCGCTAAGGCACCTCAGTCGCCACACGGGCTGAGCCGATGCCGCAGGAGGCGACCTGCGCGCTGTGGTGCAGCACCTCATCCGCGAGTTCCGCCTCGGGCCCGCCTCCTCGGTGCTCTGACGGCGGCACTCTCAGGCGAGGCGGGTGCGGGTGTCGGCGGCCTCGATGAGCCGCTCGTCGTGCGAGGCCACGAGCACGGCGATCCCGTCGTCTGTGAGGCTGCGCAGCATCTCGATGAGCTGATCGGCCGTGGCCCGATCCAGGCTCGCGGTGGGCTCGTCGGCCATGACGACCGCGGGAGCGAGAAGCAGCGCCCGGGCGAAGGCGACGCGCTGACGCTCCCCTCCCGAGAGCCGCTCGGGGTAGTGCGTCGACCTGGGCCCGACACCCAGTCTGTGCAGGAGGTCGCGGGCGGGACGGGAGAACTCCCTGGTGCGCCGGTCGGGCACCGCCGGGAGCAGCACGTTCTCCAGTGCGGTGAGTCCGGGGACGAGGTTGCCCCTCTGGTCGAGGTATCCGATGTGGCTGCGTCGACGTGCGGTGACGACGTCATCGGCGAGGCCCGTGATCTCCATCCCCTCCCAGAGCACACGGCCGGATGCCGGGGGCACCAGCCCCGCCGCGACCCGCAGGATCGAGGTTTTCCCCGATCCGCTGCGTCCGGCCAGGCAGTGCATGCGCCCTCGTTCCAGGGTGAGGTCGTAGCCGGTGACGATCCGCAGCGGCTCGTCACCGGGACGCTCGTACTGGATCGTGAGGTCGCGGAGCTCGACCGCGGCGCCGTCGAGAGCAGAACCCGTGCTCCGGGGCGCTGAGCGTCTCGTCGCGGGTGAGGTATCGGTCATGGGGCATCTCCCTTCCGCCCTGCGGAGAATGTGAGCAGCGCGGCCAGCAGACCGGCTGCGATGGCGATGGCGGCGCCGAGCCAGCCCGGCATCGCCTCGGACCACGATGCCCCGAGCCAGGCCAGCACTCCGGCGATCGCGAGGGCGGGCACGATGACCGTCACGCCCTCCGTGCGCTGTGCCGTCCGGAGTTGCCCGCTCGTCCATCCTGCCGCTCTCAGGAGGCTCCACTGCGCGGAGCGGCGCACGAGATCGATGCGTCGGGTGAGACGGGCGAGCAGGACGCTGCACAGCACGCCGATGACGCCCAGCGCCAGCTGGGGAGCCAGTTGCCAGCTGAGCGCGAGCAGAGCGAGGTTCGAGGAGCCCGCCGCCTCCCAGCCGTTGATCGCGGTTGCGGCGAGCGCGGCGCTGGCGAGCCCGACGAGCGCGTTCGCCAACAGGTGCACGAGACTCGTCAGCGGATGCACGACGGACTGCCGAGCTCCGAAGGCGACGATCGATCGCGCGCCCAGGCGCCGCGAGCGCAGGTCGCGGACGCGCGTGCGCGCACGACCCTGGGAGCCGGCCACGACGCCCGCGACCGCGGCGAGCAGGACGACCCCGATGACGACGACGGCCGCCAGCTGCGCGATGCGGGTGCCTCCGGAGATCCCGATCGCCGCGGCGCCGATCAAGGCCACGGCGACGATGCCGGGCGCCTCCTCCGCGGCGAACCAGCGTGCGATCCTCCCTCGGGTGAACCCTCCCTCGCGCATGATCGCGGCCTGCTCGCGTCGCCCCGGGATGCCGGCGATCTGCACGGCCCCGAGGAGCAGGACGGACGCCGCCAGGGCGATGCCCAGAATGGCCAGCGTCGCGCCGCCTATGGAGAGCGACACACGTGCTGCGGCCCCGAGCTCGGACCAGCGCTGGGTGATGGTACCCAGCGGCGCGATCGTCTGCCTCGCGGCGGGATCCGCCGCGCCGAAGGCGTACCCGTCGACGGAGATGCCGATATCGGTGGGCGACGAGCCCGCCACGACCGTAGCCGAGAAACCGAGCCCCTCGATCTCCTGCGCGACGGCGAGAACCCGGTCTCGGCCCTCTGCGGTGTAGGCGTCGACTCCCGCGACGCGCACGCGGATCGCCGAGATCGGCGCCGTGTCCTGCCACACCCCCGCCGAGTGGATCGAGGCGATCGCCGCCGTGCGGGCGGAGACGAGTCCGAAGCCGGAGACTCCGGGAGACATCGTCGCCCCGGCGTGCGGTCCGCCGGTGACCGTCGAGCCGACCGGGTCGTAGGCGCCGAGCGGCACATGGATGGCCGCCGCCTCGTTCATCGCGAGCGAACCGGCGTCGAAGGTGCCGAGAGGGGCGAAGAAGACCCCCGCGTCGAACCCCGCCTCCCACTGGAGCCGCGGGACCGTGTACGCCGCCTCGGCACCGATCTCCTCCCCGCTCGCGCTTGCGGCGAGCGCTCCGGCCGACGTCCGGCCGAACTCCACGGGAAGCCGCACCGGCAGCGCGTATCCGCCCGGGGCCCAGGAGATGCCCTCCGCACCCCGCTCGTACAGCGGAGCCTCCGCCTTGCCCGTGGCATGCAGGGCGGCGAGGATCTGCCATTGCCGCAGGGGCGCCTGCGCATCCGTCCCGGGCCAGGACATCGGCTCCGCGCTGGCGCCGAGGGGGTTCAGAAGCGCGGAGACATCGCCGGTCAGGTGGGCGATCGGCGTCCCCTCCGCGTCGAAGGCCGGGGGCACGGGCTCGAGCAGCTCGTATCCGCCCGAGTGCTCCACGGAACCCACGGAGAAGATGTCGATCTTCACCGTCAGCGGGGCGACCTCCTGCTCTGCCACGAGCACGGGGATGAAGACCTGCCCCTCCCAGCCGTCGCGCCACAGCCCTTCAAGATCGGCGCCGTTGTGCCGGAACAGTCGCTCCAGCTCCGCCTTCGCGGCCTCGCTCTCGAAGACCTCGCCGCCGATGGTCGGCTCGAGCATCCAGGGGTTGATCCCGCGAAGCTCGGTGGCGAAAGGGCTCCCCGCGCTGTCCGCCCAGGCGCGGATGTCGTCGATGCTCGTCCGTGCCGACGCCTCTCCGACAAGAAGCGGATCGAGGAAGGCGCCCGCTTCGCCCAGCAGTGCGCGTTCGGCGGCGGGATCGACCAGGGCGATCCGCATGACCGGCAGGGGCGCCGGGGTCATGTCGACCACGATGTGATCCTGGTTCCGATTCGCAGAGTAGTCGTGCCACACGCCGTGGACGGGTGTGGCGACGAGGAGGCCGCTGTGCGGATGCGCTGCCGCGCAGAGCGCGGCGGAGAGCTCAGGGTAGTCGACCGGGTCGACCGCGAAGCCGGCGAACCCGCCTTCGCTTCGGAGGCATTCCCGGTAGGCCTCGTCCCCTGCCTGGTCCGCCCGCTCGTCCACGATGAGTCGAACCTCGCTCCGATCGACGATACGCTCCCCGAGCCCGTCGTCGGTCGTGTAGGTCACCGCGATCCGAAACCCCTGCGGCACGCTCTCCGCTCCCTCGATCGCACCGGCGGGGATCACGAGCGACCCCGCCCCGTAGCGCACCGCCGGTGCGAGGACCTCCCCGATCGGCGCGGCGACCTCGACGCCTTCGAGTTCCGACACCTGCTCCCATTGCCGCACGGTGAGGCCCTGGGGGCCCGTCGAGAGGGTGTTCGGCGGCAGCGCACCGTCGATGTCCGTCGCCGCTCCGCGCGGCGTGACGAGGATGTCGTAGGTGCCGCGCCAGTTCTCGTCCAGCGTCTGCTGCAGCACGGCGGAGGCGGCGCTGTGTATGCCCGCGGATGCCAGCGCCGTCAGCCCCAGCAGTCCGATGGCGACGGCGCGCAGCGGCTGGCGCAGGAGCCGCCGCAGCGGTCCCGGCATCCGTGCGCTCATCGGATCGCCCTCGCGCAGGCCTGCGCGCGTTCCGTCGCCGAGAGCGCCTCGATCCCGCCGAGCACGACGGTCTCGCGTCCCTCAGAGCACACCGCCATCGAGAGGACCTGTGCTCCCTTCACGCGCCCGAACGCGGCTTCGTCCACCGCGACGACGGGCGTCTCGGTCGCATCCGCCGCACCCGCGATCAGATCGGCGGCCGCGTCCGCGAGCTCCGTCGGACTCTTCGCCCGCAGCGATTCTCCCTCCGCGAGGATCGTCTGCCAGGCCGTGCGGCAGAGTCGGATGCTGTCGATGCCGAACTCCGCGCTCGTGCGGTAGCGCACGGTGAAGTAGGCAGGATCGCCGACGTCGGAGGTCTCCAGGCATCGCACCGTCGCGGGCTCTGCGTAGGCGATCGGCGTCGGAACCTCTTCGGCATCGCGCGTCGCGAGAGCCACGGCCGCTACCGACCCCGAGGCGATGACCGACACCGCCAGTACCGCAGCGCCGAGGCGGGCGCCGATCCTTCTGCGCCTCTCGACCTCGTCGATGCGCTCGGCGATCTGCTCGCCGATCACGGCGAGCGCCGCGTCCAGGTAGACGCCCTCCTTGGGGCCTGGCCTCTGCGTGCTCATGTCGTGCCCCTCACCGCGTGATGCAGCGCCGCCCGCAGCCGCTCGACGCGCTTCGCGATCGCGGAGGCTGACAGTCCCAGGTGATCGGCCGCCTCGGCGTAGGAGTACCCCTCTACCAGGCAGAGCTGGATGATCCGCTGGTCGGTGCCCCCGAGTCGCTCGATCGCCTGACGCAGCCAGCTGAGCTCTTCAAGCCGTTCGGTGCGCGTCGCGTCCCCCGGCAGGAGCGATTCGTCCAGGGGCAGGGCGTCGCGTCGACCGCGGAGAAGGTTGCGACCGAGGTTGCGGCAGGTCACGAGCAGCCATGGGAGCGCCGAGGCCTCGACGATGCGGATGTCGCGCTGTCGCCGCCACGCGGTGACGAAGACCTCCTGCGTCAGATCCTCCGCGTCGCGATCGTTGCGCGTCTGCCCCCAGGCGTAGAGGTAGACCGCCTTGCCGTGTCGTTCGAAGAAGGCCGCGAAGGCACCTCGGTCACCGCGCGCGATGAGCCGAAGCAGCTCGGCGTCGGTGTCGGTGATGTACATTCCCTGGCTCTCTCCGGTGGCTCTTAACCTCTAATGTCACCAGAACCAGGATCATGACATGCGATCTCAGAAAGTCTCTTCCCCGTCCACCCAGTCGAAGGTGCGGGTGACGGCCTTGCGCCACCGGGCGATGAGGCGCTCTCGCTCGGCCTCGTCGATCTGCGGCTCGAAACGGGCGTCCTCCGCCCACTTCGCCCGGAGCTCGTCGAGATCCTTCCACACGCCCACCGCGAGCCCGGCGGCATAGGCGGCCCCGAGCGCGGTCGTCTCGATCACGGCCGGTCGCACCACGGGGATGCCCAGCACGTCCGCCTGGAACTGCAGGAGCGTCGCATTGGCGACCATGCCGCCGTCCACCCGCAGCTCGTCGAGCGAGGCGCCGCTGTCGGCGACGACCGCGTCGATGACCTCCCGCGACTGGAAGGCGCTCGCCTCCAGCGCGGCCCGGGCGATGTGGCCCTTGTTCGCGAAGCGGGTCAGGCCCAGGATCGCTCCCCGCGCGTCCGGGCGCCAGTAGGGGGCGAAGAGCCCCGAGAACGCCGGCACGATGTAGACCCCGCCGTTGTCCTCGACAGTCAGGGCCAGCTCCTCCACCTCCGGCGAGCGCGAGATGATGCCGAGATTGTCGCGCAGCCACTGCACGAGCGAGCCAGTCACGGCGATCGAGCCCTCCAGCGCGTAGCGCGGGGCATCCGAGCCCAATCGATAGGCGACCGTCGTGATGAGACCGTTCTGCGACTGCACGATCTCCTCGCCGGTGTTGACGAT
>CAYOTY010000057.1:13928-16773 GCA_964406995.1 uncultured Microbacterium sp. | reverse complement strand
CGCACCAAGCACCAGGTCGCCGAGGTCACCTCGCTCGGTCTCGTGCAGATGACCCGCAAGAAGCTGGGCCTGGGGCTCCTTGAGACCTTCAGCGAGGCCTGCGAGGTCTGTGCGGGCCGCGGCGTCATCGTGCATCACGACCCGGTCGTCAAGCACCGCTCCGGCGGTCAGGGCGGCTCCAACCGCCGTGGTGGTCGCGGCGGCGGGGGCAACGGAGGCTCGCAGGGCGGCGCCTCTTCCGCCAACGGGGTCACGCACGTGATTCCCGAGGGGGCCAAGACGGCCCTCGCGCAGATCGCCGCCTCGACGATCGCCGGCACGGGGGAGCAGGCTGCGGATGCCGCATCCGCAGCCCCGGTCACCGAACTCGCGTCGATCGAGCTGCCGGAGGGCCCGCGCACGGAGAAGAGCTCCGAGAACGAGTCCGCTCCGGCGAAGGAGCGTGCGAAGAAGCCTCGGAAGAAGCGGCCGAAGGATGCGCCGGTGCTGGCGCCCGAGGCCGAGCAGCTGCTGGATTCGGTGCTGGAGGCCCTTCCCGAGCCCAAGGCGCCCGGTCAGGGCCGCGGACGCCGTCGTGTGACGACCGCCGCGCTGTCGGGGACACCGGTCGTGGTCACTCCTGCAGGTGACGGCTCAGCGCCGGTCGCGGGCACGGACGCGTAGTCCGGAGGCGATGAGCCGACGGACCAGCTCCTTGCCGGAGACCGGCTGGGCGCCGCCGGCGACGAGCCGGGGGATCGCATCCTCGGGCACGTCGTAGTGGTCCCGGTCGAAGCCGCGCTCCGGAAGATCGTGGGCGCGCGCGAAGGCGTGCAGCTCGGCGAGGCTCTCGTCGCTGACGAGGTGCGCCCACAGCCTGCCGTGGGCGGGCCAGAGTGGATCGTCGACGAGGATGGCCATCTCTCGATCGTAGGGCCAGACATGCCCTCGGGCGCTTTTGCCGATCGAGGCCGGATCCGGTAAAGTAGACCCTTGGTGCGTTGAGTTCTGCTTCCGCACCGTGACTTTTCGTCTCAACAGACAGCTGGGGCCCGAGTGCTCCATAGAAGAAACAGGTGTGAAGTGGTTTACGCAGTAGTGCGCGCCGGTGGCCGGCAGGAGAAGGTCGAGGTCGGAACGATCGTCCAGCTCGACCGTGTCAAGGCTGCCCAGGGCGAGAAGATCGAGCTCCCTGCCGTGCTGCTCGTCGACGGTGCGACGGTCACGACCGACGCCGACAAGCTCGCGAAGGTCAAGGTCACCGCTGAGGTTCTCGGCAACCTCCGCGGCCCGAAGGTCGTCATCCAGAAGTTCAAGAACAAGACCGGCTACAAGAAGCGCCAGGGCCACCGCCAGGAGCTCACGCGCGTCAAGATCACCGGCATCAAGTAAGCACGGAAGAGGCTGAGGAAATGGCACACAAAAAGGGCGCAAGCTCCACGCGCAACGGTCGCGACTCCAACGCCCAGCGACTGGGCGTCAAGCGCTTCGGCGGCCAGAAGGTCAACGCAGGCGAGATCATCGTCCGCCAGCGCGGCACCCACTTCCACCCCGGCGTGAACGTCGGTCGTGGTGGCGACGACACCCTGTTCGCCCTTGCGGCGGGCTCGGTCGAGTTCGGTGCGAAGGGCGGCCGCAAGGTCGTCAACATCGTCGCCGGCGAGTAATCGCACCACGCACACGGTTTCCGGTTCGGGGCGGGCTTCGGCCCGCCCCGTTCCCGTATCTGCAGAAGAACCCGCCCGGAGAGGAACGACATGGTCACTTTCGTCGACACCGTGACGCTCCACCTGCGTGCGGGCAAGGGCGGCAACGGCTGCGTCTCGGTGCACCGAGAGAAGTTCAAGCCCCTCGGCGGCCCTGACGGCGGCAAGGGCGGCGACGGCGGCGACATCGTGCTCGTGGCCGACCCTCAGACCTCGACGCTGCTCGCCTACCATCACTCGCCGCACCGCTCAGCGGGCAGCGGCGGCTTCGGCATGGGCGACCTGCGGGCGGGGGCGACGGGGGAGACCCTCGAGCTCCTGGTCCCCGTCGGCACCGTGGTCAAGACCCCCGAGGGCGATGTCCTCGTCGACATGGTCGAGCCCGGGCAGCGCTACATCGCCGCCCAGGGCGGCCGCGGCGGCCTCGGAAACGCCGCGCTGGCCACCCCGAAGCGCAAGGCTCCGGGGTTCGCGCTGCTGGGCACTCCGGGCTTCGAGGGGGATGTCGTCCTCGAGCTCAAGACCGTCGCCGATGTCGCACTGGTCGGATACCCCTCGGCGGGCAAGTCGAGTCTTATCGCCGCGGTCTCGGCGGCCCGGCCGAAGATCGCCGACTACCCGTTCACCACGCTGCATCCGAATCTCGGCGTCGTGCAGGCCGGGGAGTCCCGCTACACGATCGCCGACGTCCCGGGGCTCATCGAAGGCGCCAGTGAAGGACGCGGGCTCGGGCTGCAGTTCCTGCGTCATGTCGAACGCTGCTCGGCGCTGCTGCACGTGCTCGACTGCGCGACCCTGGAATCCGGCCGCGATCCGATCTCGGATCTGGACGTGATCCTCGCCGAGCTCGCCGCCTACGAGGTTCCGGAGGGGCAGAAGCCGCTCCTGGAGCGCCCTCAGCTGGTCGCCCTGAACAAGATCGACGTGCCCGAGGCGCGCGAGCTCGCCGAGTTCGTGCGGCCGGAGCTCGAGGAGCGGGGCTTTCGCGTCTTCGAGATCTCGACGGTCTCGCACGAAGGCCTGCGTCAGCTCACTTTCGCGCTCGGCGAGATCGTCGACGCTCATCGCGCCGAGATCGCCATCGAGGTGCCGCGGGAGCGCGTCGTCATCCGGCCGCGGGGTTCTCAGAAGCCCTTCACGATCCGCGTCGAGGGCGGCAC
>CAYOTY010000057.1:0-13918 GCA_964406995.1 uncultured Microbacterium sp. | reverse complement strand
CACCTACGGAAACGTCTACCGCATCCTCGGCGAGAAGCCGGTGCGCTGGGTGCAGCAGACCGACTTCCAGAACGAGGAGGCGGTCGGCTATCTCGCGGATCGCCTGGAGAAGCTGGGCGTGGAAGACGAGCTCTTCCGCCTCGGGGCGACGCCCGGAGCCACCGTCGTGATCGGCGAGGGGGACAGCATCGTGTTCGATTGGGAGCCGAGCATGAGCTCGGCCGCAGAGCTGATGACCGCGCCGCGCGGCCTGGATCCGCGACTGGATCGCAATACGCGCCGCACCACCTCCGAGCGCCGTGAGGAGTACTACGAGCGGATGGACGCCAAGGCCGCCGCGCGCGCCGAGCTCGAGCAGGAGCGGCTCGCACGCCCCCGCGATGAGGACGAGGCGTGACGGCGCGGACCCGGGCGGACATCGCCGCCGCGCGGCGGATCGTCGTCAAGGTCGGATCCTCGTCGATCAGCGGCGAGTCCTCGTGGCGCATCCCTGTCCTCGTCGAGGCTCTGGCCGCGGCGCACAACCGAGGCACGGAGGTCGTCCTCGTCTCCTCCGGCGCGATCGCGACGGGGATCCCCTTCCTCGATCTCGCGGCACGTCCGACCGATCTGGCTACACAGCAGGCGGCGGCCGCAGTGGGCCAGAACGTGCTCATCTATCGCTATCTCGACGCCCTGCGTCCGCACGGCATCGTCGCAGGTCAAGTGCTGCTGACCACCGGCGATCTGGAGAACCCCGTCTCCCGGAGCAATGCCGAGCGCGCGATGGACCGGCTTCTCGGCCTGCGGATCCTGCCGATCGTCAACGAGAACGACACCGTCGCCACCCAGGAGATCCGCTTCGGCGACAACGATCGCCTGGGAGCCCTCGTCGCCCAGCTCCTCGGCGCGGACGCGCTCATCCTGCTCAGCGATGTCGAATCGCTCTACACCAAGCCGCCGAGCGACCCCACCGCCGAGCCGATCGATGTGATCGAGCCCGATGCCGATCTGGTGGGGCTCGAGTTCGGCGCGACCGTCGTCAACAGCGTCGGAACCGGCGGTGCGGCGACCAAGGTGTCCGCCGCGCGGCTGGCGGCGGCATCCGGGATCGGAGCGCTCGTCACGAGCGCCGACCTCATCGCCCCGGCGCTGTCGGGAGCGCCCATCGGCACCTGGTTCGTGCCGGCGGATGCCGCGGGCGAGGCGTGATCGCCCAGAGCCTGAGGGTCGGCCCGCTCGCTAGAATGGCGGTATGACCCTCGATTCGCCCGTTGCCGACCTCCCCGCTGCCACGGATGCCTCCGCATCGGCTCCCGCGACGGTCGAGACCGCGCAGGAGCGCCTCTCCCGGGCGAAGGAGGCCTCGCGAGAGGCCGCGCAGCTCACGAGCAGTCGGAAGGCCGAGCTTCTCGAGATGATCGCTCAGGCCATCGAGCGCTCCGCAGAGGAGATCATCGAGGCGAACGGGCGCGACATCGCCCGTGGCGAGCAGGAGGGCATCGGCGCCGCGCTGATCGACCGCCTGCGGCTCGACGAGAAGCGCGTCGCAGCGCTGGCCGCCGGCGTGCGCGAGGTCGCAGCCCTGCCCGATCCCGTCGGCCAGGTCGTCGGCGGTCACCGCATGCCCAATGGGGTCGCGCTGGAGCAGGTCCGCGTGCCGTTCGGCGTGGTCGGCGCGATCTATGAGGCACGCCCCAACGTCACCGTCGACATCGCGACTCTCGCGCTGCGATCCGGGAACGCCGTCGTCCTGCGGGGCGGGAGCGCGGCGAAGGACTCGAACACGGTGCTCGTGCAGACGATGCGCGCCGCCCTGGAGAGCGCGGGGGTCAGCCCTGAGCTGATCCAGACCGTCGACGACTTCGGTCGCGACGGTGCCCGGGCGCTCATGCACGGCCGTGGCCTCATCGACGTCCTCGTCCCCCGGGGGAGCGCCTCCCTCATCGAGACGGTCGTCACGGAGTCGACCGTCCCGGTCATCGAGACGGGGGCGGGCAACGTCCACATCGTTCTCGACGAGACCGCGCCCGGGGACTGGGCGCGAGACATCGTCATCAACGCCAAGGTCCAGCGGCCGAGCGTCTGCAACGCCGTGGAGACCGTGCTCGTCCTCCGCCCCGCGGCAGAACGGCTCATCCCCTCGGTGGTGGACGCCTTGCAGCAGCACGGGGTGACGGTGCACGGCGACGATGCGGTCGGCGCGCTCGCCTCCGGCGTCGTTCCCGCCACCGAGGACGACTGGGCCACCGAGTACCTGAGCCTGGATCTCGCGATGAAGGTCGTCGACTCCCTCGACGAGGCCCTCGCCCACATCCGCCGCTACAGCACTGGGCACACCGAGTCGATCATCACCACCGACACCCGCAATGCCGAGCGCTTCCTCGCCGAGGTGGACTCCGCCGTGGTCGTCGCCAACGCCTCGACCCGGTTCACCGATGGCGCCGAGTTCGGCTTCGGCGCCGAGGTCGGCATCTCCACCCAGAAGCTGCATGCCCGCGGCCCCATGGGGCTGGCCGAGCTCACCAGCACCAAGTGGCTCGCGCGCGGTGCGGGGCAGGTGCGCGCCTGACGGCTAGACTGGACACGCAGACTTTCTCCCGGGGATGGAAACGGAGTACCGATGAACTTCATCGCACAGGCAGCGGTGAGCGCCGCTGAGGCGGGGCACCACGAGAACGTGATGCTCGAGACGCTGATCTTCGGCGGCATCGCCGCGGTCGGCTTCGGGGCTCTGGCGCTCGTCACCCTGTCGTACAAGAACGTTGCCAACCGCCACGCCGCCAAGGCGGAGGCCTGGGCGGCGCGTAACGGCCACGGGGCGGGACACGGCCACTAGGCTCGGGGGATGACCACGGCCGCACGCGTACCCCGCATCGGGGTGATGGGCGGAACCTTCGATCCGATCCATCACGGGCACCTGGTCGCCGCCAGTGAGGTCGCGCATTCCTTCGGGCTCGACGAGGTCGTCTTCGTGCCGACCGGCGAGCCCTATCAGAAGTCGAATGTCTCGGCGGGCGAGCATCGCTATCTGATGACCGTGATCGCCACGGCATCCAATCCCCAGTTCACCGTCAGCCGGGTCGATGTCGATCGCAAAGGGCCCACGTACACGATCGACACCCTGCGCGAGCTGAAGCGCTCGCGCCCGGACTCAGAGCTGTTCTTCATCACCGGCGCAGACGCCATAGCGCAGATTCTCAGCTGGAGGGACCATGATGAGTTATGGGAACTGGCTCATTTCGTCGCCGTGTCTCGCCCCGGACACATCCTCAGCACTGACGGACTCCCCGCAGGAGATGTGAGTCAACTCGAGGTTCCTGCACTGGCGATCTCGTCGACCGACTGCCGGGATCGCGTCGCTGCGGGGGACCCGGTGTGGTATCTGGTTCCCGACGGGGTCGTCCAGTACATTGCGAAGCATCATCTATATCGGAGCGAAGAATGACCACCTCAGAGCAGCAGGGCGCGCAACCGCTCACCCGCAAACAGCTGCGTGAACTGCGTTCGACCGGAGCCACTCCGGTGATCGACGAGGAGAACGTTCCGGCGCGCGCAGATGCTCCCGCTCCCATGCGTACGGATGTCTCGGCGATCTTCGCATCCTCCTCGCCCGCCGCCCCCGGCGCCGAGCAGGCGCCTTCTCCGCGCGTGCCTTCGCTCAGCGAGCTCTTCTCCACCGGTCCCGCACCGACCCCCGCAGAGGTCGAGGATGCCGCTCCCGCGGTGCCATCGGCCCCGACCGCGGCGATCCCGGACGACACCGCGCCTGCGGAGCCCGCGGCGGCGGACCCCGTCCCGGAGAGCCCTTCGCCCGAACCGGCTCTCGAGCCCGCCCCTGAGCGGACGCTGACCCGTCGCGAACTGCGTGAACTGGAGAAGCAGCGCGAAGGCGAAGACGCGACCCCCTCCGCGGAGACTCCGGTGGTCCGGGTCGAGTCGCCGGTGGAGCCCGGTGAGGCCGCGGAAGAGCCGGCGAGCGAAGAAGAGGTCACGCGCGCCGTCGCCGAATGGCCGGAGCCTCTCGCCGCGACCGAGCAGGAGGCGGTTCCAGAGGTGAGCGCCTCGCTGGGGCACGGTCTCCTCGAGCGGGCGGTCGAGCCCGTCGAGTCCGCCGTGGATTTCGATGACCTCGTCGCGCCGCTGGACACCACCGGTTCTCAGCATGTCGCCCCGACCGCGCTGATCTTTAACCAGACCCCGGGGCCGCTGACGCTGTCCGGCCCTCTCGGCTCCGGCGGAGACATCCTGGTCACCGGAAGCTACGAGCTGCCCGCCTCGGTCGGATCGCACGGGCACGCTCCCGGAATGACCGATGGCAAGGACATCGATGCGGCACTGGTGGACAGCGAGCTGGCCGTCTCCTCCTCTCCGGCCCCGGTGGCGGCGAGTTCCGCGATCGGCACGATCAAGCCGGCGGGCGAAGTGATGCGGCAGCCGGCGCCCGAGAAGGGCAGCAAGCTGCTCATGGGTCTGGCGATCACCGCCGGCGGATTGATGATCGCTTTGTCCGTCGCCCTGATCCTGGCCTTCACGAACGGCGTATTCTGATGCAATCCCCTGATTCGGCCCGCGAGATGCTCCAGATCGCGGCGCGTGCCGCCGTCTCCAAGGGCGGCGAAGACCTCGTCGCCCTCGACGTCTCCGAGCCGCTGCCGCTGGTCGACGTCTTCCTCGTCGTGACGGGGAACAGCGAGCGCAATGTCGCCGCGATCGCCGATGAGATCGAAGACTCGCTGATCGAGGCGGGGCACAAGCGCGTGCGCCGAGAGGGGCGCTCCGAGGCGCGGTGGGTGCTGCTGGACTTCGGAGATCTGGTCGTGCACGTCTTCCACGCGGAGGAGCGGGTGTACTACGGCCTGGAGCGCCTGTGGAAGGACTGTCCGGTCATCCCTCTCGAGGTCGCCGCGGAAGCCTCCGCTGCCGCAGAGCCCGCCGCTGAAGGCTGAGCGGATGCGGCGGGGGAGCGCGGCATGAGAACGGATCGGATGCTGCCCGAGCCCGACTCGGCATCCCGCCTTCGTGACGCGGACAGTCCGTTCCGGCGAGATCTCGAACGCATCAGATTCTCCTCCTACTACGCGCGTCTGTCCGCGGTCACGCAGGTGATCGGCCAGACCGGTGCGGGTCCGCTCGTCCACAACCGGCTGACCCATTCGCTGAAGGTGACCGCGGTCGCCCGGGCGGTCGCGGCAGACATGGCCGTGCTCCTGAAAGAGTCTCCGGAGCTGCCGGAGGAGTATGCCTGCGACCCCGTGGTCGCGCAGGCGGCGGCCAGTGCCCATGATCTCGGCCATCCGCCCTTCGGGCATCTCGGGGAGAGCGTGCTCGACCGGCTCGCGCGCGAGTCCCTCGGTCTGGAGGACGGCTTCGAGGGCAACGCCCAGACCTACCGGATCCTGGCGACGCTGGACGTGTGCCACGGTCCTGCGCACGGCTTGAACCTCACGGCGGCGACGCGTTCCGCCGTGGCGAAGTATCCGTGGACGCCCGGGGTCGATCCGGGCGTGATCGAGGGGGAGGTGCTCCCTCCGGGTCTGCGCTGGGTGGGCGGGCGGCTGAGCGTCCGGAAGTACTCGGCGTACTTCCTCGACGCCGACGACCTCGCCCAGGCCCGGGAGCACGCGCACGGAATCCTGCCGCTGCAGCAGTCGCTGGAGGGGTCGGTGATGGACATCGCCGACGACATCGCCTACTCGGTGCACGATGTCGACGACTTCCATAGGGCGGGACTTCTCAGCCAAGGAGCCGTCTCGCGCGAGTTCCGCGGCTGGATCGACGCCGCCGCCGCCCTCGCCGCCCTCGATGATGCGGAGCTCGCGGTCGAGGCGGGCCGCCCGGGCGCGGCGCTGGAGCTCCTGCGGCGCAAGCAACGGCGCGACGACGGGTGGATCGCCGATGCCGACGCCTTCTCCGCGGCGGTGCACGCCGTGGCATCCGATCTCGTCGATGGACTGCTCGCGGAGTCGTACGACGGCTCGCTCGCCTCGGAGCGCGCGCTGGCGTCGTTCACGAGCCGGTGGATCCACCATTTCCAGCGCTCGGTCGTGCTCGCCCCGCGCGATAATCCGCGCACAGGTCTGGTCATGCTCGATCGAGGGGCGTGGCACGAGGTCGAGGTGCTGAAGTTCGTGCACCGCCATTTCGTACTGGGTCGTTCCGATGTCGCGATGTACCAGCGGGGTCTTGGGCGTGTGCTCACGCGAGCGGTGCGAGGGCTCCTGGCCTGGCTCGACGACGCGCACGACCGGCATCGCGTGCCCCCGCGGCTTCAGGAACTGGTCGGCATCGCCGTGGACGGGTATGCGAGGATGCGGCGCGAGCAGCCTCCGGGCGTTCCGGTGATCGAGCGCGGTGACGAGGATCGCCTCGGACGCGGCAGGGGAGTGCTCGACTACGTCGCCTCGCTGTCGGACGATCAGGCGATGGCGATGTCCGAGGCCCTCGACGGTCGGCCCGACAGACTCTGGGACATCGGGCAGAACCTCTAGCCCGCCGTCGACTCCTCGTGCTGGCGTACGAGACGGAGCAGAAGTCGGGAGAGCTGGGTCCGGCTCGTGCGCGGATGCTCCGGATGCCACTGCACCCCGGTGACCGGCGCGAACTCGTGCACGACCGCCTCGACGCATCCGTCCTCGCCGCGTGCGGCGATGCGCAGGTCGATGCCCAGTTCGGCGATCGCTTGATGGTGCCCGCAGTAGACGGTCTCCTCGGCGGTGACGTCATCGTGCAGGTCGGTGCCCGGGGAGAGGGCGATCCGCGTCTGCTGGAAGTCGTCGAGCCCGACCGAGCCGCCGCGATGGCTCGAGTCCGGGCCGAGATCCTGGATGAGCGTGCCGCCCAGGGCCACGTTGATCAGCTGCAGGCCGCGGCAGATGCCGAGCAGCGGGATGCGATGGGCGATGGCGGTGTGGATCGCCATCAGATGAGCGGTGTCCGCGTGCGTGACATGGTGACCGCTGCCCGGGTACCGTCCCGGTCCGCCGTAGAGCGAGGGGGTGACGTCCTCACCGCCGAGGACGACCACCGCATCCGCGGCTCGCACGGCATCGAGCGTCGCGCGGATCGGCAGCTGCTCGCTGGGGGTCAGGATCGCGTCCGCGCCGAGGCCTTTCACCACGGCGACGGTCGAAGAGTTCAGCGCATCCAGCGTCGTCTGGAACTCGGGGGCGTGGGGACGTTCGTCGAGGATGTGCAGGAGTGCGAAGCGCATGCTTCATTCTCTCGCAGCGCGCTTCGTTCGCTGCCGTGGACTCAGAACCCGATGTCAGCGGGGACGACCGAGCGCGCACGGCGGCCTGGCCATTCCATGCCGAAATCGGCTATGGCGTCGAGGAACCCGGTGATCACCTCCGGCTCCGGCAGGCCGAACTCCGTCAGGTCGACGGTGGTGTGGCCGCCTTTGACGAGGGCGACGTCGTAGCCGCGGACGACCGCGCTGTGCATCGTGCAGCGGATGCACTGTTCGCTCGCTGCCCCCGCCAGCACGATCTCGCCGACCCCGAGAGCGGCCAGGGTCTCCTCGAGAGCGGTTTCGGCGAAGGCGTCGCCGAAGGACTTCTCCACCAGAGGTTCGCCCTCGGCCGGGCCGAGTCCTTCCACCCATCGCCAGGGCTCGGTGTCCCGTACGATCTCGGCATCGTGGTGTTGCACCCATACGACGGGCACATCGGCATCGCGTGCGCGCGCCACGAGGTCGATGACCGTGCCGATCACCGCTTCGCGACGATGGGCGCCGTCGACGACGCCCTGTTGCAGGTCGACGACGACGAGGGCGCGTCGATCCCTTCCGTTCAGAGTCGACATGGTGTGTCCTTTCGCTGGCGGGCCGGCTGCCGTCGCACGCTCATCCTGGTCACGTGATGGCCGGCTGTGCGTCGACGACCCGTCGCACGAGCCACGCCCATTTTCCGAGCTGGCGCACCCTCGCGAAGCCGTGGTCCTCGAACAGCTCGACCGAGGCGGCGAACAGGAATCTGCCGTGCGCGACCCGGTCGGAGACGGTCTCGGGGATGGACTCTACGGTGCCGCCGCCGGCCTCGGCGATGAAGTCGAGGGCGCCTGAGAGAGCGGCGCGGGCGATGCCGTCGCGGCGGTGGTGCTTGTCGGTGTAGAAGCAGGCGATGCGCCAGTCGGGTGGCGGCGAGGACTCTTTCTCGTAGGCCCGGCGATGCTGGGCGAGGAGAGGGAGCTCGCTGAGCCTGCCGTACTTCGCCCATCCCTGCGCGATCCCGTCTCCGTCGTAGACGAGTGCGGCATGGGCCTGGCCGCTGCGCACGAGCTCTTCCTTCGCCCTGCGCTTATCGATTCCTTCGACCTCGTGGTAGGAGATCCCGTCGGGGGTCCGGTGATGGCCCATGCACCAGCAACCGCCGAAGACGCCGCCGTTGCGTTCGACGAGCTCGGCGAAGTCTTCCCAGGTGTCGCTGTCGAGCCGGCGCACCGACCATGCGGGCTCCGCGTGTGTCTCGTCGCTCACGGGATTCCGCCCTCCGTCGCCCTGGCCGCAGTGCCGCTCGCTTTCCCCGAGGCCTGGCCCCGCGTAGGATCGTCACTAACTTATCCAGATGATTCGATTAGTCATCCTAGAGGAGTGATCGAATAATGTCGAGCAGTCGCGCTCTCCCCGACTATCCCCTTGAGGACCATCAGGTGGTCGAGGACCCCGCACAGGTCAGGGCCATCTTCCATCCGCTCCGAGAGGTGCTGCTGGAACTGCTGCTCGAGCGGGCCGCCAGCGTGCAAGAGCTCGCAGCGGCCGTCGAGCGTCCGAAGAGCAGCGTCGCCTACCATGTCAAGGTCCTCGCCGATGCGGGTCTGCTGAAGGTCGTCCGCATGCGGATGGTCCGCGGGAGGGAAGAGTCCTTCTACGGGCGTACGGCCCGGTTGTTCTCGGTCGGAAGCATCCGGGTCGAACCCTCCGGCGACTCGCCGGGATTCTTCGATGCGGCAGCACGCGACGCGGAAGCGGCGATCCGTGACGACGACTTCCGCGGCCTCACCCGATACGCCTGGATCGCTCCCTCCCAGGCCGCCGAGTTCTGGAGCCGGGTCATGGATCTCGTGGGGGAGTACACGCAGTTGCCGAGAACATCTGAGGGCGCCGACGCATATGCCCTGCTGACGGCGATGTACCCCACCCGGCATCCACGTCTTCGCTCCGATGCCCCCGACCATCCGACGGGGTAGACCCGAATCGATCCGGTGATCGACATCACGATCCCTCGCCGGCGCAGGCCACGCCGACGCATGCGCGAACGACGGGAAGCGGCTGGGAGAGCTCAGGGACAGGCAGACTCGCCGGCGGCGTCCAGGATCTCCGAGGCGTCATAGGTGATGAGGTCCAGTTCGCCGAAGACGGTGATCTGGTCTCCGACCGAGATGTGCCTGCGGGTGCTGTCACCGCAGACGGCCCATGTGTCGACACGGATCGTGTCCTCACCGACGCGAAGGACCAGGGAGTCCTCCCGGAGGCTCTCGACGGTGCCCTCGATCCCCCCTTCGTCGTTGCGCGGAGTGCTGCTCGTGCACGCGGCGAGAGACGGGGCGCGACCAGCGCGAAGACGACGAGCGCCATCCCGGTGCGTCTCTGCAGGTCCATGCCGTCAGTATAGGTGGGCCCTCGCGTGGCGCGGTACCCCTAGAACAGGCGGATCTCCGCGCTTTGCGCGACCTCGAAGGTGCGTGGGCTCGTGATCAGCACCGTGCACACACGGAGGCGCCGAGCCGGACCACGGCTACGGGAGAAGCCCATGCCAATCACCCGGACGATGACCCCGCAAAT
Organism: uncultured Microbacterium sp.; assembly: GCA_964406995.1. Taxonomy (GTDB): domain Bacteria; phylum Actinomycetota; class Actinomycetes; order Actinomycetales; family Microbacteriaceae; genus Microbacterium. Next base: position 4,155 of record CAYOTY010000057.1, on the reverse strand, counting down.
GACAGATGTCTCGCGACATATGAGACCTATGTCGCGAGACATCACAGAGTGGACCTGAGGGGACTCGAACCCCTGACCCCCTGCATGCCATGCAGGTGCGCTACCAGCTGCGCCACAGGCCCAGATGTTGCTCCGTAGAAGCCCGGAGCAACTTGAAAAGATTACTACAGAGTCACGCCGTCACGCGAATCGGACGGCGGAGGCCGCTTCGAGCAGTCGAGTGCCACGAATCCACCGACCGAATACAGCTCGTCAGATGCCGTCGTCGCCGATCCAGGCGCGCAGGATCGCTGCGCGCAGGGCATTGCCGCGGTCGGCGAAGGCGCGCTGGCGGCGGGCATAGGCGGACTTCCCCTCGGGAGTCTCGATCCGTACGGGCTCGATGCCCCAGGCCGACAGGTCGTAGGGCGCGGCCTCCATGTCCAGCAGGCGGATGTCGCGGGCAAGCTCGAAGGCGTCCAGCATCAGCGCGCCCGGAACAAGCGGACCGAGCTTCATGGCCCACTTGTAGACGTCCATTCCGGCGTGGAGGCAGCCAGGCTGCTCGTGAGCCGGCTGGTCCTGGCGGCTCAGCACGACCCGATTGCGCGGAACCGCCTCCGGGGTGAAGAAGCGGAAGGCGTCGAAGTGCGTGCAGCGCAGCTCATGCGCCTCGACGACCTCGTCGGTGCCCTGCTGTCCGAGTCGCAGCGGGATCGGATGCCGGTGCTCGTCGGCGCGGTAGACCATCGCCCACTCGTGCAGGCCGAAGCAGCCCAGCTGCGCCGGGCGCGCAGCCGTGGTGCGGAGCATCCTCTCGATGAGCGCCGCCAGTGCGGGCTTCTCGCGGGCGAAGGCCGCTGCGTCCGGACCCAGGCTTCCCGGAGCATCGCCGGGCGCATACCAGCGCCAGGAGGAGCGCTCGGTCCGGGCGGCATCGGCAAGCTCGACGCCGGCGCCCGGATGCCAGCGGCGCAGCAGGGAGGGGCGATAGGAGTAGTAGGTGAAGAGGAAGTCCCACACCGGGTGGGTCTCGCCTCGCTGCGCGCGGGCGCGGTGCTCCGCCGTCACCGCCTCGGCGCGCGCCTGATGCGCCGCCTCGCGGGCACGCCACTCTTCGGGTGCGAGCAGGGATCGGGACAGAACGGGCACGCTAGGAGGAGGGATCGCTCTGCATGAGGCCGACGTCGGTGAGCCGCTGTCGCAGCTCTGCACCGTCGGAGGCCGCCACCCAGGGTGCGGCATCGTGGCCGTGCTCGGTATCCGGTGCGCGACCGCCGGCCAGCACGGCCTCGGCCGTGGACAGGCGCCGGATGGCGACGCCGAACACCGCCCGAGGGTACTCCTTCTCGAACTGCGCGTAGATGCTCTCGTCGTGCTGGCCGTCATCGCCGATCAGCAGCCAGCGCACATCCGGGAACTCCTCGGCGAGCCGTCGGAGATTGGCGAGCTTGTGCTCGCGACCGCTGCGGAACCATCGGTCGTGCGTCGGACCCCAGTCGGTGAGGAGCATCGCGCCCGTCGGGAACAGGTGCCGGCTCAGGAAGCGCTGCAGCGTGGGCGCCACGTTCCATGCGTTTGTGGACAGGTAGATCATGGGCGATCCGGGGTTCTGTGCGACGAGCTGCTCGAGCAGGACCGCCATGCCGGGAACGGGGAGCCGGGCATGCTCGTCGACGACGAAGGAGTTCCAGGCGGCGACGAGAGGGCGGGGGAGCGCGGTCACCATCACCGTGTCGTCCACATCGCTGACGATGCCCGTCGTGATGCCCTCCCCGACGATGAAGGCGCGGGCGCGCGCGGGCTCCTGCTCCTCCACCGACATCGTGAACTCCTGCCATCCGGCGGGGAGATCGGCCGGCACGACGTTGTCGACGACGCCGCCGCGATCGGCGATGAGCTCATGCACGGTGTCGCCGATGCGCACCGTCACGGAGGCGAAGCTCACCGGGATGCCGACGAAGCTGCGCCACCCTCGCACGCTCGCGAGCTCACCGGAGGATCTCTTGCGCCGAGGCCGCACGATCAGCACGCGCCCGACGACCCTCACCCAGCCGGGCCCGCCGTATGCGGGGAAGGGGACGACCGTCGGCGTGCGCCCGCGACGGCGCGCACGGGACTCCCGCCACACATGCATGCTGTGCTCGAAACGGGCGAGCCGGTGGATCCGGCCCTTCTCGGGAGGTGCGTCAGCCATCCGTTCAAGTCTTTCATGCCGATGCCGGCATCTTCGAGCGAAGTCGCACAATCTTCGCCGGCCGTTCCTGCGTACGCTGGACAGATGACCACCGCTTCCGCCACAGGCACCCGCCGGCTCGCCGGCTGGGCCGACCCCGCGGAGCTGTTCTTCACCGGCGAGGCGCAGCACGCCGAGGCCTTCTGGCTGGATGCAGGCACGGACGCGGCCGAGGGGTGGAGCTTCCTGGGGACAGGAACCTCGGATGCCGTCGGACCCGGAGACGTGGTGGTCGATGGCTCGGGAGCCTGTGATCACGGCCCGGAGGAGCCGCCCTTCCGAGGAGGCTGGGTCGGGTGGCTCGACTACGAGAGCGGGGCGGTGCGGACCGGTGCGCCCGTGGCGGACGCGGAGGCCCCGGCCTGGATGAGGGTGGATCGCCTCCTCGCCTTCGATCACGCGCGGAGAGTCGTATGGGCTCTGGCCCCCGCCGGTGAGATCGACTCCTTCGCGGCCGTCGCACAGGACCGGCTCGATGCCTCCGCCGCTACGAGCTCTCGGAGCGAGGCGGCCGGGACGGCGGAGGCGGTGCCGGCCCGGAGAACGGAAGGTCCCGAGACCGCGACGGCCCGGCACCATCCCGAGGAGTACGCCGCACTCATCGCACGGTGCCGGGATCTCATCCGCCGCGGCGAGGCCTATCAGCTGTGCCTCACGACCCGCTTCTCGGTGAGCGGCGACATCGACCCCGTCGCGGCCTACCTGCGCCTGCGGGCGGCGACTCCCGCGCACCACGGCGGATTCATCCGCATCGACGGGCGGGCGCTGCTGAGCGCCAGCCCCGAGCAGTTCCTGCACGCCGAGCGCGGGACGATCCGCACACGCCCGATCAAGGGAACCCGGCCGCGCGGTTCGGATGCCGCATCCGACGCGGAGCTTGCCCGCGAGCTCGTGGAGAGCGTGAAGGAGCGCGCGGAGAACGTGATGATCGTCGACCTCATGCGCAACGACCTCTCTCGCATCTGCGAGCCGGGCTCGATCCAGGTCGATGCCCTGTTCGCGGTGGAGAGCTACCCGGCGGTGCATCAGCTCGTGAGCACCGTCCGCGGGCGCCTGCGCCGCGGTGCGACGGCCGCGCGGCTCTGGGAGGTCGCCTTTCCCGCGGGCAGCATGACCGGCGCCCCCAAGCTCTCGGCGATGATGCACCTGCATGCGCTGGAGGGCGGAGCACGCGGTGTCTACAGCGGATGCTTCGGCTACGTCGGCGACGACGGCGCGGTCGATCTCGCGATGGTCATCCGCAGCATCGTCACCCGTCCGGGCGGGGCGTATGTCGGTGCCGGCGGAGGGATCACCTGGCGTTCGGATGCCGCCGCCGAGGTCGCCGAGGTCGCGACCAAGGCGCGCGCGCCGCTGGCGGCGCTGAGCGCCGTCCTCCCCGCCGAATGGGCGGGAGAGGGCTGAGATGCGGGTCCGCGGCATCAGATACTCTGGAATGTCTTGATTCCAGAGATCTCACATCGATTGGTCGTCCGTTGTCCGAGAAGAACCCTGTGCCCGCCGAAGCCGTCGACGAAGGGCTGTCGGCGCATGACATCCAGACCAAGTGGCAGCGCTACTGGGAGGAGAACGCCACCTTCCAGGCCGGGGGCGAGGAGGACACCCGTCCTCGCAAGTACGTGCTCGGCATGTTCCCGTACCCCTCCGGCGATCTGCACATGGGCCACGCCGAGAGCTACGTCTACGTCGACATCGTGGCGCGCTTCTGGCGTCACCGCGGCTACAACGTCTTGAACCCGATCGGCTGGGACTCCTTCGGCCTTCCCGCGGAGAACGCCGCGATCCAGCGCGGCGCCGATCCGCGCGAGTGGACTTACGCGAATATCGACCAGCACAAGAAGAGTTTCCGCGAGTACGGCTCCTCCTACGACTGGACGCGGGTTCTGCACACCAGCGACCCCGAGTACTACCGCTGGAACCAGTGGCTGTTCCAGCTGCTG
>CAYOTY010000056.1:0-16905 GCA_964406995.1 uncultured Microbacterium sp. | reverse complement strand
GTGTTCGTAGCGATGAGCCCGAGAGTGCCCTTCGCCTGCAAGAGTGAGGTCGCACGCAAGAAGAAGTAGGCGACGAGGTCAGCGCTTCCACGGCGGCCGTCCGCGACCTGGTTCACGAACCAGTCGCGGAGGTTAGTTCCCATCGCACCGGTCAGCTTTTGCCCGCCGAGGAACGGCGGGTTACCGATAATCGCGTCAAATCCTCCGTGGTCGACCAAGACATCGGCCGCTTCGATGATCCAGTGGAGCGGCTTCCAACGGTCGTAGTCGGTCTCGACAGTAGGCGTGAGCCCCTGCTCGATCTTGGAGTCGAGCCACGTCGAATCCGCTTCGCCGCCTCGCGGGCCGGGGTACGCCTTATGTGCCGCTTCTCGTAGGTCTTCGTAGGCGGTGTCGAAGGCACGACCTGGCTTTCCACCAACCGCGAGACCGGTCGCCACCACGGCGTCGGCGAGCTTGCGGAGGTCGACAGTGACGTCGTGAAGCTGGGTAAGCTGGCGACGCTTCGCAGCGGCCGATCGCGCAGGACTGTCATCGGACTCAACCGGTGAGGCCAGCGCCTCCCGGAGTTCAACAGCGCGCTTGATGATGGAGTCCACATCGACCTCGAAGATGTCGAGCATGCCCTGCTGCCGGCTAACCTTGTCCGGGTCGATGTGCATCGCGCGCAACTGTCGGATGTCGGTGAGCCCGAGCAACGAGTTGCCAAGGAAGACCTTGTCATCGACGAACGAGAACGGCAGATCACGGTCGAGCGAGACGAGCCAGAGTGAGAGCTTGCACATCTCGATAGCCATGTCGTTAATGTCGGCGCCGTAAAGGCACTTTGCGATGACCTCGCGGATCGCGAGCGTGTGCAGGCCCTTGCGCCCGGCGAGCAAGCGGTCCTCGGCGACCCAGGCCTCGACGAGGCGCTCGGCGAGGAATCGTGCGGCGGCGACGAGGAACGCGCCGGAGCCACAGGCGATGTCGGCGACCTTGAGGTTGAGGATGTCGGCGGGCGACTTCAGTTTCCACTTGTCGCGGTTGGCCGTCTGGTGCGCGCCGGGAGCGTAGACGAGGGGTTCGAGGGCGTACTTCACGACGTCTTCGGCGAGGGACTTCGGTGTGTAGTGCGCTCCAGCGTTCTTGCGTGAGGGCGTCTCCTTGACGAGGAGCGCGCCCTGAAGGACGACGAAGGGGCGGTTGCGCAGGTCGAGGCGGACAAGTCCGAGCCAGGGCTTGACGCGTTCGCGCAGCTCGAGGTCGTCACCCACGGCCTGGGTGAGGGCGCTGACAATGCCCGGGTCGACGGCCGCGTCAATCGCCTTGGCGATGGCGGCCTCGGAGGACGGCTTGGCTGAGGGCTGGTCTGTCTCGATGAAGGCGCGGATCGCCTTGGCGAGCTTCCTGCGGTCGGTGTTCGCCGCGGCAAGTTCTTCCAGCTTGGCGAGCGGAATCTCGGGCTCTTCCCCTCGGATGCCGTGGATGCCGAGGACCACTTCGGGTGCGACGATCGCGGTGTAGCCAAGCAGGCCCTCGTACATGTAGCCAATCTGCTCGACGTCGATATCGCGGAAGGAGATGCGACGAGCCTCGCCCTTGATCTCGGCGATCTGCACGGCTCGAAGGACGTGCAGCATGACGCGATCTGAGACAGTCACGCCGAGGGTACCGAGTTCGTTCGTGGCAGTCAGGAACGGGAACCGTGCCGGGTCGAAGAGCGACCCGCCGTACGCGGGCACGCGGAGGTTCTCGAATGTCGCGCCCTTGTACAGGGCGTTGCTGGTGGCTAGGAGACGGTGCCAGGTCAGCGAAGTGGCGTCGAGCACTTCCTCGCTCTCCTCGGACTCGCGGGCAATGAGTTGGTCGAGTTCTCCGGCGATGCCATAGCCCTGGTCAAACAGTTCGCCCTGCGGTAACAGCCCGCGTTCCTCGGCGAAGAGCAGGAACACCACGCGCATCATCACCGTGACGGCGGCCTCGTAGCTCTCATGCGGGAGAGTTGAGAGTGGGTCAGGCAGACTGCGGCGCTTAGCCTCGGCGGCGGACTCGGAGAATGACTGGATCAGCAGCTCGACCGCACGGCGCACCTGTGCGCCCAGCGCCTCGGTGATCTCCTCCGCCGCGGCGACCGACTCCTCGAACAGCGCCGGGAGCCGCTCGGCGGGATCGCCTCCGATGAGGTACTGCCGTCCGATCAGAGCAAGGAAGGCGTCGCGGGTGCGCTGCTCCTCAGTCCACGTGAGGGCGTCGACGATGCCCGACGCGGTCATCACACCCTCGCGGGCGCACACCAGGCCCCACCAGCGGCCGTCGGTGACTATACCGATCGGTACCTTGGCCTCGCGCAGCATCGCCTCAACGCGGTCAACCGGGTTCGCCGCCCACAGGTCGCCGGGCACCTCGCGGAGCGAGTCGACCGGGTCGACGACATGCACGATCGCGCCCATCCCGTTATCGCCGCGAAGCGCCGCCTGCGCACGGACGCTCACGGCACGGTTCGGGGACTGGGCTACGACTCCCGCCACTTCGCCCCATGTCAGGGACTCAGCCCAGCCGGCGACATCCCGCAACACCGTCTCGACCCACTTGTCTCGGGCAGTGCGGTAGGTGTGGATGTCGGGGCTGCGGTCGTAACTCTCCCATGCGGACTCGAAGTCCTTGCGGGCGGCGGCAAGCGTCGTCTTCCGTGTGTCCGCGAGCTGCGGCATCCCTTCGGGCCAGACGCGCTTGAGCGGCGGGATCGCCAGGAAGGGACCCTCGGTGTCGACAAGTTCGAGCCAGGCGCGGTGCAGCTCCGCGGCGCTCTTCACCAGGCGGTTGCGTGCGGGTCGGCGCGCCATCAGTCGCGCCACCCGTCTGCGTCGGTGCGGGTGAGCGCAAAGACCACGGCGGCGGCTGTGGTGTGGGGTTTCACGTCGGCGTACCTGTCCTTGATGGCTGCGATCTCGCGGGCCTCTTCGTCATCGAGTTCGTCAAGGCGGCGCTGCATCACCTCGCGGTCGCGTCTCCACTGCCGCTCCTGGTCGGAGTCCGTGAAGAGCTGACCTTGAGCTTCGGTTTCCTGTGCGCGGAGGCTAGCCAGCGAGTCGCGCAGGTTCGTGCGGAACGCCGCGAAGATTTCTCGCGCGCGCCGCACATCGGCGGCCTCGCGACGCTGAAGCTGGTCAGTGACCTGAGCCTGTTTGCGTGCCGCCCGGTCGCGCATGGCCGCTTCGAGGCTCTGGCGCAGTGGCGCATCCGGCACATTCCACATGTCGGCGAGCTGGTCACGCACCCACGTATCGGCGAAGACAAGGTTCTCGCCGTCGAGCGCGGTATCGAGAGCGGCCTCGGCGCGCTCCTCGGCCATCGCCCGGCGACCACGAAGGCGCACCCCGGCGAGGAACACCTCCTCCTGCAGCCGGATGCCGCCGCGACCGACGAGTACCATACGGGTGACGGCGGCGACGAACGACTCACTGAGATCGTCCACCACAACGGCGGTGACTCGTCGCAGAGTCGAGTCGACGCTCCACAGTGATCTGCGCAGCAAGCGCTGGGCCTTCTGCACGATCGGGTGCCCGAGGTGCACGTAGACAAGGTCGGCGCGGCCGTCGGCAGCATCGGGGTCGAAGGTGATCGGGCGCAGCACGTCCGGGTTGAGGCGTGTGTCCAAGCCACGCAGCGTGTCCCGCCAGCCCGCCGTCAGGATCGGCACGTCGAACACCTCGGCGTCGGTATCCTGCGCGAAGTCGTAGTTCGGCACGAGCGGCGACTGGTGATTGATGCGCAGCGCGGTGTCGACGACACGGCGCAGGTTGGCTGGGTCAAGGTGCATCTCGGTGCGGGAGACGTCATATCCTTGCTCCAGCTGAGTGAGGCGGGCGTTGAGTTCAATACCGCCTGCCAGCGCCTGGTTGATCACCGCGTTGGTGTCGACGCCCTTCGACTTGGTCTTCGGGGCGGTGCGCTTGCCGAAGTGGCCCTGAATCTCCGCACCGACGACCTGGTTGGCTGAGCCGAGGTCGTACTCGACCTGGGAAATCTTGCGGGCGATGATCTCCATGAACCGCAGGTCAGAGCCGTAGGTCGAGGAGTCGCGGTCGGGCACGAAGTGGAAGACCTGTGGCTCCTCAGGCTGCCCGTACCTGTCGATACGGCCGATGCGCTGCTCCAGACGCGATGGGTTGAACGGGATGTCGAAGTTCACCAGTCGGTGGCAGTAGTTCTGAAGGTCGATACCCTCACCCGCAGCGTCGGTCGCCAGCAGCACCCGCACCGGCTCCTTCGACGGATCGGCCGTGAACTGCGACCGGATGTACTCACGATCCTCCGGCGATGTCGACCCTTGGATCACCGCAAGCCGATCGTCGGTGTAGCCCTTCTGCCGTAGCACGCGGGCGAGCCACTCGACGGTATCGGCGTACTCCGTGAAGACCACGACGCGCTCGTTCGACCACAACTTGCCGTCGGGACGGCACAGCGCGTCGAGGAACGTGATCAGCTCGTTGAGGCGCGAATCAGCACGACTCTCGTAACCAAGGCCCCAGTTCGCCAGCGTTTCGAGGTGGCCGGGCTCCGCTCCGACCAGCGGATCGGAGCTCTTCGACTCGCGCAGCCGCTCAGACTCGTCCTGCTCCCACAAGCCCTCTTCCTCGTCGGACTGGCCCTCGCCGAAGATGTCGTCGTACTCGTCATCCGACAAGCCCTGGCTGGCGTTCGACGCAAGGTAGTTGCTCAGGGTGACACCGAACGCGTACGGGCTCGACAGAAACCTCTTCTTCAGCAGCATCGTCACGATGTCACCGGTCGGCTTCGTGCCGTTGAGCTTGGCGCTCTTCACGACGATCTCGTCGAGCAGCGCGAACATCTTCTGCTCGTCGCTGGCAGGGGCGAACAGCAGCGCGTTCACCTTGCGCTTCTTAAAGCCCTTCCCGGCCAGGTCGGTCTTGAGGCGGCGGACGGTCACGTCCTTCAGTGCGGCTGAGTCGAGGTTCGCGCCGCGGGCGAACCGGCGGGGGTCGATCATCTCCATCAGCGCGGTGAATGACTCGGGGTGGCCGTTGTGCGGCGTCGCGCTGAGGAACAGGCGGTGCTCGCACTTCTCGGCGAGCTGTCGCACCGCAACCGTGCGCTGGGTATCCACGGCGTAGCCGCGACCACCCGCGATGGTCGACGGGCTCGACGGCGCCACGTGATGAGCTTCGTCGACGATAAGGATATCGAACGCGTAGCGACTGCCCGTCTTCGGGTTGCTTGCGTGTGAGTACACGTCGCGCAGCAACCGCTGCGCGCGCACCTGCGGCAGCCACGCCATGCTGACGATCACACGCGGGAAGATCTGGAACGGGTTGGACTGCAGCCCATGCGTCCGGCGCACCTCGGCCATCAGCCTGGAGTTCACGATCGTGAACTCCAGGCCGAACTTCTCCCCCATCTCGTCCTGCCACTTCAGCGCCAGGCTCGGCGGGCACACGATCACCGCGGTGCGGGCGCGGTGGCGCAGGAACAGCTCCTGGATGACCAGGCCCGCCTCGATCGTCTTACCCAGACCGACGTCGTCGGCGAGCAGGAGATTCGCTCGCGGTACGCCGAGCGCACGACGGAGCGGTTCGAGCTGGTATGCCTCGACATTCACGCCCGACCAGAATGGAGCCTGGTAACGGTTCGGATCTGCGCTCGTCACCGCACCCCACCGCATCGCATCGATGAAACCAGCGAGCATCTCCGGCTGGTCGAATCCATCCGCGTGGATCAAGTCCGGGAGACCTTGCGCGGGCGTGACCGTGTGGCCGACCTCGAGTTCCCACACGACACTGAGCTGCGCGCCGAGGCTGCCCTCGTCGAGCGACTGAAGATCGACCACGTGACTGAGCTGCGCGACTGTCTCATCCGCAGGGCTACGCGGCAGCCCCTGCGCCTGCACGTTCGAGACTGCCCACATGGAGCCGCGAACCTCAACCACCTGGCCAGCTTCAGGCAACTGTGGACTCAAGACAGTATTCGGCATGAGTGGAGCCTCCCTCCAGAAGACTAAGCGCCCTGAACAGTCAGACATCTCACCGTGACGAGCTCTTCTTACCATGCCACGGACCGTGGCCATTGCAGCAAACCGGCATAATCATCCCCATGCGTACTCATGCCGAGGAACTCGCCATCCGAGAAGACGTCTTCCGCTGGCTCGATGAGCAGTTCGTCGGCCACGGCGGGTACGAAATCCACCACTCGATACTGCGCTCGTATGAGTACAACGGCGAGCGCATCCCATTGCTCGACCGAGGCAAGGGCATCCGCAATCCCGCCCCGTTCTCTTCCACGCTGTCGATCATGTCTGGCTGGAAGAACAACCAATACAAGGATCATGAGGACGAAACCGGCTGGGTCACGTACTCGTACCGCGCCGGCGAGGGCGGCGACAACGTCAAGCTCGTGCGCGCATGGGCAAACGGTGATCCGATCGTCTACTTCCGTGCCGTACGCGAGGGCTACTACTTTCCCTACTACCCGATCGTGATTGCCGAGAACGACCCGAAGGGTCGTGTCGTGCGCTTTCCGCTGGACCAGGGACTCGGCCTCCTCGGCGATCCACTCGACTACACGGAACAACAGCGCCGCTATGCGGAGTCGATCGTGCGAACACGACTACATCAGCCGCTGTTTCGAGCGAAGGTGTTGCACGCCTACGCGAGCGCGTGCAGTGTGTGCAATCTGCGGCATCCGGAGCTTCTTGATGCCGCACACATCGTTCCAGACGCAGAGGCACATGGTGTCGCACACGTCACGAACGGTCTAGCGCTGTGCAAACTGCACCACGCCGCGTATGACCGATCGCTGATGGGGATCACGCCGGACTACGAAGTGCGCATCGACAACGAGCTGCTCGAAGAACTCGACGGGCCAATGCTGCGTCACGGGCTGCAGGACATGCACGGCCGCGAGATCCAGGTGCCTTCGAACCGGAACGCGCGGCCATCGAAGGAAAGGCTGGCAGAGAGGTTCGAACTGTTCATGAAGTGATAGCGCTCCTCGGCAAGCGAAGGCGTATCGCCAAACTTCCATCGGGCCTTCGCCTGTGAAGTCAAGAACTCGTGTCCGCGGAGTCTGAGACGATAGCGCAATGAGGTTCTGGCCCCGCCGATCGATTCGCGTCGGCATCTACGTAGATGCTTTCAACGCCTACTATGGCGCTCGAGGATTCTGCAGACGAGGAACCGCCGGCTGGCGGTGGCTCGACTTGATGTCTCTGAGCGACGCTCTGACTCAAGAACGCTTCGGCCGGCGTGCCACGATCACAAGCCTGGTCTATTGCACGGCGATGAGGGAAAAGGAAGGCGATCCTTCCTCATCGCACGATCAGAATGCTTACGTTAACGCGCTCCAGGTCGACAATCGAGGTCACGTAGAACTCGGCCAGTACAACGTCAAGAACGGCAAAGGTGTACTCACGTCACCGAAGTCAGGACGCCGACGCAAGTACACTCGCGTCCCCTCACCCGGGGCGAACCTGATTCCTGACTGGTTGCACGCTGAAGAAATCCGCGGGCCGGAGGGTGATGTGAATCTCCTTATCCACTACACGTCCTTCGAGGAGAAGGGTTCTGACGTCAACGTGGCAACTCACCTCATCGCTGACGTTCTTACAAAGAAAGTGGACGCCGCGATCGTTTTCTCCAACGACGGAGACCTGCGGCTCCCTCTTCAGCTTGCACGGCATCATGTACCCGTCGGGCTGGTCAACCCTTCACCGCGTCCACTCTCGCACATGTTGATGGGAGACCGTGACGAAGGTGTCGGCGGGCATTGGTGGCACCGACTCACCGCTGACGACTACGTCGCCCATCAACTGCCTGCTGAGATCGGCGGGTTGACCAGACCTCATGGTTGGTGACCCACCGTACGGGTTTTTGTGATGTACTTGAGATACACAACCCAGTTCTCTCCCCTCGGGGAGGGGCTGGGTCTTTTCTTGTCTGATCGCATAGCGACCTCGATACTCCGCCTTCTGGCCCCGGCTATCGTTCCAAGGGGAGGAGTCCGCATGCGCAAGCAGATCCACGTCGTGGGCGCGATCATCGTGCGCGACGGCGCCGTGCTCTGTGCGCAACGTGGCGAAGGAATGGCGCTGCCAGGGCTGTGGGAGTTCCCCGGCGGGAAGGTCGAGGAGAGCGAGAGTGAGCCGGCCGCCCTCACTCGCGAGATCACCGAAGAGCTCCTCTGCACAATCGAGGTCGGCGCGCACGTCGATACGACCACTTACGCCTACGACTTCGGCGAGGTCACCCTCGCGACCTACTACGCGACCCTCGCCGGCGGCGAGCCGCAGGCGACAGAGCATACGTCACTGCGGTGGGTGGCGGCGTCCGATCTCCGAGAGCTCGAATGGGCACCGGCGGATGTGCCCGCTGTCGAGCAAGTAACGCGAGACTACTCCGCCGGTCAGGCGGGACATAGCGCGCAGCCACGGTCACCCCACCCTCCCGTAGGCTCGACCCCATGGCAGCCGGCGCGACGATCCACACGTTCGACATCGATGTGGCCGACGTCGACCGCGGGATCTACGACAGCATCACGCTGCGCGTGGCGCGGCATCCGTCCGAGACCGACGCCTACATGGCGACCAGAGTGCTCGCCTACTGCCTCGAGCTCGAAGAAGGCATTGCCTTCGGCGGCGGCATCTCGTCCACCGAAGAGCCGGCGGTGCTCGTGCGCGACGCGACCGGGAGCGTCACCGCGTGGATCGAAGTCGGAGCCCCGGATGCCGCACGCCTGCACTTCGGCAGCAAGCTCGCCGACCGGGTCGCCGTGTACACCCACCGCGACCCGGCGAAGGTGCTCGCCGCGTGGGAGGGCAAGACCATCCACCGTTCCGGCGACATCGTCGTGCGCTCGTTCGAGCCCACCTTTATCGAGACGGCGGTCGCCGCCCTCGCCCGCCGCAACACCGCCACCGTGTCAGTCACCGAAGGCCAGCTCTACCTCGATCTCAACGGGGTCTCGGCGAGCACGGGCGTACACGAGCACACGATCAGCTGACGCGCTAATACTGCGTTTCGTCTCGCCTTCGGCTCACGAGGCGGCCGGGGAACGTCAGAGTCGGCGACGCACTTCGTCCACGAAGTTCGGGACCCCTGCACGCACAAGAGATGTCAGCACATCGTCGAGGCTCAGGCGTGGGTTCCGCGTGGCGTTCGCCTGCGCCTCCAGCACCTCGAGCACCGTGCGGCTTCGCATGTCGAGCTGGCTCATGAGGAACTCGTCCGGATGAATCACTTCAAGCTCGAAGCGATCCAACACTTCGCTCGGGAAATCCTTGAGATTCGCAGTGACGATCGCATCAACCCGAGAGCGAATCGCCGCCGCTAGCACGTGACGGTCGTCGAGGTCAGGGAGTTCGAGACCGCGCTCGATATCCTCGAACTCGGTCACACTTGCTCCTGGAAAGATCTCATCCATGTACTGAAGCCGGCGCGCAATCCTGCCCTCGTCGAGTTCCGGGTGGACGACTGCGACGGCATCGCCCACTTCGGAAAGGATCCGCGGCGACCAGGCAGGACGGAACATCCGTACCTCGGCAAGCCGCAGCAGTGTGTCGCACAGAGATACAGGCACCATCACGCATGCATCGAGCAGTGCAGCGTATATGGCCATCCGCGACTACCGTCCGCCCGATCGCTTTCGCGCCGCGCGTAGCGCTTCGGCATAATCGTCGGAGTTGTCCTCATACAACGATGCGGAAGCTGCTTCGTCGGTCATCGCATCCAGCCGCTCCACCGCTGCCCGATGGGTGCGCTCGCGATAGTCGAGCACATCAGACAGCTTCACCCGGCGGTGACGATTCGGCTGGTCATAAGGGATCTCGCGTTGCTCAAGCAGACGGATCAGCGTCGGACGACTGACCCCCAGCATCTCGGCCGCTTCTTGCGTGCTCAGCATCATGGCGTGCGGCACAACGCTGATCGCATTGCCCGCGCGCATCTGCTTGGCCACCTCGGCAAGGACTGCGAAAACCTCGTCCGGCAACTCGATGGTCTCGTTCGCCGGACCGACGAGGCGCGGTTTAACGTGCGCAGCCGACTCTCGCTCGATGAAACGCGAGAGCTCTGCGATGCGCACAGGATCACTCGGCGAAATGGGGTCGGTGGCACGTCGGGAACGCGTGATCGCGGCCATGGCTCCTCCTAGTCTGGCTTTCAGTTTACCCGGTAAAACGAACAAAACGAACGTATCGGATGAAAAAAGACTTAGATTGGGCGATGTCGAGAACGTCGGATGCCGCAACGCGACTCGACCACGGTGATGCTGCGTTTCGTCTCGCTTCGCTCGCTTAACGAACGGGAAGGGTGCGAAAGCGCGGAGCTTCAACGACCGGGGCGACTGCGCCAGGGGCACCTCCACCAAACCGCTCCCCCGAACTCACCTGCTGCGCCACGCGCCGAAGCGCCAGCAGCAGAGGCTCGGCCAGCACCGATCCGAGCACGACGTAGCGCACGGCCGACTCGACGGAATCGGTGGGGACGCCGGCGATTTCGGCATCCGCGATCCGGCGGATGCTCTCCAGATACACCGGCATGACGGCATCCGGAACCTCGAAGCCGGCATTCGACAGTCCCTGCAGCGCACGAGCGACCCCGTACAGCACCTCGTCGTCGCAGGCACCGGGCTGCCACCCGAGCCCTTCGACCAGCCTCTCGGCGGCCGCCAGATCGAGCGAGGAATCGATCGGCGGCGTGATCGCGGCATGCGCGGTGCCCAGCAGCAGATGCGGATCAGCGGGGGGATCGTCCAACGCTTCGATCACCCGCCGCGTCTCGGCGATGCTCACCCCCGCGTCGACCAGCGCGCGGATCACCCGCAGCCGCTGCAGATGCCTCTCGCCGTACGCGGCCTGCGTCGGCGCGCTGCGCTCGCCCTCGGGCAGCAGCCCTTCGCGCAGGTAGTACTTGATCGTCGGCACGGACACGCCGCTCTGCGCCGCCAGCTCGGAGATCCTCATCTTGACTTCGATAGTACCGCTATCCATAATAGATAGTGCAACTATCCATTCAAGGAGGACCTATGTCCCGCGTGATCAGAGGGCGGATGACCCACCGCCACGACGGCGAACTGGTCGTGTTCCACATCGGCATGCAGATCAACCGCTGGTGGCGCCCCGACCTGTGGCTGCCGGCGTTCATGGCCATGCCCCGGATGCTGCGTGAGCTCGCCACCGACGAGAGCTCCGGCCTCCTCGGCTACGCGCTCCTCTTCGGATCCGGCGGCCCCTACGTCGTGCAGTACTGGTCGTCCGTGGACAAGCTCTACGCCTACGCCTCGAACCCCTCCCAGGAGCACCGCCCCGCCTGGACCCGCTTCAACCAGCGCGCCCGCAAGGCTCCCGGAGCCGTCGGCATCTGGCACGAGACCTTCCTCGTCGAGCGCGCCGAGAGCATGTACGTCTCCACCGCACCGATGGGCCTGGGCAAGGCCACCGAGCTCATCAAGGTCGGCCGCCGCCACGACCGTGCACAGGCGCGGTTCGCAGATGGGCGGACGAGAGCGGATGCAGCGTAGGCGCAGGCTTGGCGTCCACGCCGGGACAGGCAAAGACGCGGGGACAGGCAACTCTGGCCGCATCTGCCTGTTCTCGCGTCTTTGCCTGTTGCCGCGTGAGCCGCCGCGCAGTCTCTAGGGAGGGGACTGCGTTTCGACACTTCGACTCGCTACGCTCGCTCAGTACGGCGCTCGGGCGGGCTGCGCGCGGCCTCGCTCAACGACCGGGGACGTGACGGATCAGCGATCGGCGAGGAACCTCTGCAGCCGCGCCGCCTCCTCCGCCGGCATGGAGTACGTGTGCTCCACCGCCGGGTACGCACCCGCGCGCACCTCGTCGGCATAGGCCTGCACGCCCGTGATCATCTCGCCCCGCACGTCCGCATAACGCTTGACGAAGCGTGCCGCACCCCCGGCGTACAGTCCGAGGAGGTCGTGGAACACGAGCACCTGGCCGTCGACAGAAGGTCCCGCGCCGATCCCGATCACCGGGACGTGCATGTGCGGCATGAGCGCGGCGGTGACCTCGCTCGGCACGGCCTCGACGACGATCAGCGAGCATCCCGCCTCCTGCAGAGCCACCGCCTCGTCGATCAGTCGCAGTGCGGCATCCGCCGTCCGTCCCTGCGCCTTGTAGCCGCCGAGGCTCGTCGCCGTCTGCGGCGTGAGGCCCACATGACCCACGACCGGGATGCCCGCCGCGACGATCGCCCGCGCCCGGCCTGTGGAGGTGCCGCCGCGCTCGATCTTCACGAGGTCGGCACCCGTCTCCTTGACGAAGCGCTGGGCGGTCACGACGGCGAGCTCATCGGATGCCTCATAAGACCCGAACGGCAGATCCGCGATGAGCAGCGGCGCTGTCAGCCCGCGGCGCACCGCGGCGGTAAGCATGATCATCTCATCGACCGTGACCGGCACCGTGCTGTCGTAGCCGAGCACGGTCATCGCGGCCGAATCCCCGACGAGCACGACGTCGACGCCGGCCGCCTCGACGATCTGCGCCCCCGGGAAGTCGTAGGCGGTCACCATGACGATCGGCTCGCCCGCGGCCTTCTTCGCAGCGAGATCGCCAAGCGTCACACGCAGCCGACCGGCCGGGTGACTGCTCATCAGACGCTCGCCGTCAGCAGCTGATCGACCGCGTCATCGACCTGGATGATCCCGTTCCCGCGGTCGACGTGCACGACGACCGGCTCGTACGTCTCAAGGTCTTCCCTGTCGTACTCCGCGTACGAGACGACGATGATCGTGTCGCCGGAGTGCACGAGACGCGCGGCCGCGCCGTTGACCTGCATCACGCCCGAGCCGCGCTCGCCGGCGATCGTGTAGGTCTCGAAGCGCGCGCCGTTGTCGACGTCGAGCACGTGGACCTGCTCGTGCTCGAGGATATCGGCGGCATCCAGCAGATCGGCGTCGATCGTGATCGAGCCGACGTAGTTTAGGTCGCTCCCGGTGATGGTCGCGCGGTGGATCTTCGACTTCAGCATGATGCGTCGCATCAGGCGTCCCCTCTCAGGATGTGGTTGTCGATCAGGCGGGCGCCGCCGACGCGCGCGGCGACGGCGAGGAGCGCTTCGTCCTCGATGCGGGTGAGCTCGCGCAAGTCGGAGGTGGCGCGCAGCTCGAGGTATTCGGGTGTGATGGCGGCGTCTGCAAGCACACGGCGTGCGGTATCTATGACGCGTGCGGCGTCGCGCTCTCCTTCATTGAAGAGATCGGATGCCGTATCGAGCGCCCGGTTCAGCGCCGTCGCCTGCGCGCGGGCCGCCGCGTCGAGGTAGACGTTGCGCGAGCTCATCGCGAGTCCGTCGGCCTCGCGCACGATCGGGCACGCCTCGATGCGCACCGACAGATCGAGGTCGCGCACGACGCGGCGCACGACCAGCACTTGCTGGGCATCCTTCTGACCGAAGTAGGCGACGTCGGGGGTGACGATGTTCAGCAGCTTCGTGACGACCGTGGCGACGCCGTCGAAGTGGTGCGGACCCCGCTGCGCGCCGCACAGCACGTCAGTGATGCCGGCGACGTGGATCGTGGTGGCGAAGCCGTCGGGGTAGATCTCGTCGGCGGTGGGAGCGAAGAGGATGTCGACACCCTCGCCCTCGGCGAGCGCCGCATCGCGCGCTTCGTCCCGGGGATAGGAGCCGAGGTCTTCATTCGCCCCGAACTGCGTGGGGTTGACGAAGAGCGAGACGACGACGAGATCGTTCTGCTCGCGTGCATGGCGCATCAGAGAGAGATGCCCCTCGTGGAAGGCGCCCATCGTGGGGACGAGGCCGACGGAGGCGCCCTCATCGCGCGCGGCGCGGACGGCTTCGCGGAGTTCGGTGATCGTGCGGAGGGTTCTCATGCGGCGCCCTCCTGTGCGGTCGCGACGGAAGCGCCCGTTCCCGGTCGTTGAGCGGAGGCGCGCAGCGCCGCAGACGAAACGCGGTGAGACTCCGTCGGAAGGACGCCCCGTTTCGTCTCGGTCGCTCCGCGTCCTCGCTCAACGACCGGGAGGGACGAGGCCGCACCGGGGTGCTGCGACGTCTCGTCGGCTCCGGCGAGGGCGCGCGTACTCGCGCACAGCTCGTCGAACAGCGACAGCAGCTCCGGCCGGCTCTCCGCGATCGCCGCGCGCTGCTGCGCCACCGTGCTCTCGTCGCCCCGCGCGATCGGGCCGGTGAGCGATGCGGCGGCTCCGGCATCCGACCAGTTCTCGACGGTGCGTCGAACGAGCGGGGCGAGCAGCGCTCGCGCCTCCGTCTGCGGGACGCCCGCGGCATCCGCGACGTGCTCGGCGGCGTCGAGCACGGTCAGCACGAGGTTCGAGGCGAGCGATGCCGCCGCGTGGTAGGCAGCGCGATGCGCGTCGTCGACCTGGATCGGACGCGCGCCGAGCACCTCGGCGAGCTGCGTTGCGACGGCGAGGGCCTCGCCCGTCCGCCCGGCGACGGCGGCACCGATGCCGCGGAAGACCTCCGGCGACTCCTCACCGGTGAAGGTCTGCAGCGGATGCAGACTGAAATCGACGTCATCGAGCGGCGTCGCGCCGGAGACGTGGCCGATGAAGCGCGCATGGCCGCGCGCGTGCTGCGCCGCGCCTGAGATCGCGGCATCCGGAACGCAGAGCAACGCGACCTCGACGGAAGGGACCGCCTCACCCCGACCGAGCGGGCCTTGCACCGTGAGCCCTGCGTGGCGGAGAGCTCCGGCGAGCACGGCGCCGAGGCGACCGGCGCCGATGACGACGACGCTCGCCTCAGGAGAGAGTGCAGAAGAGGGGTTCATGTCGCTCGCCAGAGCCGTTGACGGACGACCCTGACATGCCCTGAGTATCGCCCCGGTGGCGGCCGCACTCCAAATCAAAGTGAAAAGTGCGCAGTAAACGGATACTTATGCCTGTTGATTTGATTAGAAACTGGCTACTTGACTGTGCATATCGATTTTTGAGCTCTTCCCGGCCGAGGCACCTCGCTACAGCGACTCACCAGACCGGGCCTCGTCACCGAGCGCCTCCCCCGGCGCAAAATATCCGAAGGAGTGGCTGGGTCGCCGACCTTATCGAAAACCCTCTGACGAAATCAGTCCCGCGAGCGCAGCGCCGCCCGCAGCGCGAAGAACACGACCGCGGCGACCACCGCCACCACGGCGAGCTTGACGACGAACCAGAGCACGCTGAACAGTACGTCCACCAGCACCCAGGCGATGACGACCGCCACGACGACGCCGAGAACGGTCCAGAGCGTGTTCTTGTTCATGGTTCCAGGTTACGTGGACCGCAGTACCCGCGGCCCACGTCCACCCAGCGCTCGGCAGAGAACGCACCGTGAATCACGGTGTCACACTTATTAGTCAGTGTTACACTTAATTCGTGCCCACTCTCCGCCAGCGACACGCGATCACCGAGACGGATGACGTCGCGCGCGCCATCGACATGGCCGCAGAGGTGTGGCCGGAACTGCGCGACGATCGGGCGGGTCTGCTACGGCGGCTCATCGCCCTGGGCGCCGAACGCCTGGAAGAGTCCGGCATCGAACGAGCGGCGCGGCGCCTCGCCGCCATCCGCATGCACGCCGGCGCGCTCGGCGGTGTCTACCTCGACGACGACGCACAGGCGTTGCGCGAAGAGTGGCCAGCGTGATCGTTCTGGATGCCGGCGTCCTGATCGCTTACCTCAACCCCGTCGACACCTGGCATGAGCACGTCGTAGAGCTGTTCGCCACCCACGCCTCGGAGTCCCTCGCGATCAGCGAACTCACGCTTGCCGAGTGCCTC
The DNA here is from genome assembly GCA_964406995.1 of uncultured Microbacterium sp. Classification (GTDB taxonomy): domain Bacteria; phylum Actinomycetota; class Actinomycetes; order Actinomycetales; family Microbacteriaceae; genus Microbacterium. The sequence goes on along the minus strand of CAYOTY010000056.1, from coordinate 1,152 downwards.
GTCCGCCCCATACTCTCCGGGCGCCAGTCGGATGTCCTGCGGGTCATCACCGACCTCCAGATCGAACGCGTGGCTGTGCCGGTCGGCGCCGCCGACACCCTCGCGTCCCTGCGAGCCGCGACGAGCCTGCGCATGCGCGATGCGGTGGTGCTCCACACCGCTGAGGCGCTTCATGCTGCCGTGGCGACGACGGATGCGGCGCTTGCGCGAGCGGCCGAGGGGCGCGGCATCCGCGTGCTGGTGTAGACGTCTGATCCGGCGCACGCGGTTATCGGTGAGATGCCACGTTTCGGCTCGGTCGCCTGCGGCGGCCTCGCTCAACGACCGGGAGGGATGTCGTGCGTTTCGTCTCGCCTTCGGCTCGCTCAACGACCGGGGCTTGCGCCGGTAGACTGGACGCGCCCCGCCCCGCCTTCTTCTGGAGCCCGCGTGAACCCTTCGCACATGCCCGATTCCGTCGCGAACGCGGAAGCGACCCCCGAGAAGGAGCAGCCCTACGCCGCGCTGGGCCTGAAGGACGACGAGTACGCGAAGATCCGCGAGATCCTCGGCCGCCGCCCCACCTCCGGCGAGCTGGCGATGTACTCGGTCATGTGGTCGGAGCACTGCTCCTACAAGTCCTCTAAGAACTACCTGCGCCGCTTCGGACAGAAGGTCTCGGACGAGATGCGTGAGCGCCTCATGGTCGGCATGGGCCAGAACGCGGGCGTCGTCGACGTCGGCGAGGGCTGGGCCGTCACCTTCAAGGCCGAGTCGCACAACCACCCCAGCTTCATCGAGCCGTTCCAGGGCGCGGCCACCGGCGTCGGCGGCATGACCGTCTTCGACTCCGTCTACCAGGCCAACCCCCTCGTCAACGCGCTCGCGGTCGGCGTCCTCCGCCACGAAGACCTCAAGCTCGCCAACGCCACCGGCGTCGGCAACAAGGTCGTGCTCTTCGGCGCGCGCACCGGCGGCGACGGCATCGGCGGCGCCAGCATCCTCGCATCCGACTCCTTCGACGAGAAGGGCCCGACCAAGCGCCCCGCCGTGCAGGTCGGCGACCCCTTCGCCGAGAAGGTGCTCATCGAGTGCTGTCTGGAGCTCTACCAGGCAGAGCTCGTCGAGGCGATCCAGGACCTCGGTGCCGCCGGCATCTCCTGCGCGACCAGC
>CAYOTY010000055.1:0-16937 GCA_964406995.1 uncultured Microbacterium sp. | reverse complement strand
CACAAGAAGCGGCACACCAAGCGTCGCATGGTGCGCGAGGGCTTCGACCAGACGCTTGCGCGCGCGATCCGCGACGGCGGCCTCGTGCGCCTGGCGACCGACTGGGAGGACTACGCCCTGCAGATGCGCGAGGTGCTCGACTCCTCCGCGCTCTTCGAGCGCGCCTTCGAGGGGGAATGGGCCGAACGCCACGAGGGCCGGGTGATGACCGCCTTCGAGCGCAAGGGCATCGCCAAGGGGCGCGAGATCCGTGATCTGAGCTACCGGCGCAGGACGCGCTCGCACGATGCGCTGAGCGTCCGCGGGGAGTCGACATGACGCACGTGGAGATCGCCGTCGAACGGCGCGTCGGGATCGGGCTGATCCCGGCCGTGCTCGTGTGCCTGGCGGCGCCGGCGCTGTTCGTCCTGGAGATCCCGTGGCTCGGCTGGCTGCTGCTGGCGGCGGGCGTGGGCGGTGCACTGCTGTGGGAGCGGGACCGGGTGACGGCATCCGAGCCCTCGCTCACGCGCGATCTCTCCCTCATCGCCGTCGGCATGCTCATCGTGAGCCTGGTGCCGCTGGCCGCGAAGCTCGACAACCTCGCCTTCCTGCGGTTCACGCTCGCGCTCGGCGGAGCGGTCGTCGTGCCCTACGTGATCTCGCGGTTCGTGTACCGGGATCGTGCGATCTCCTTCCCGTGGCGGGGAGGCGGGCGCTGGGGGAGGCTGCACTGGGGCTGGCTCGTCGCCGTGCTCGTGCTCGGCTGGCTGATCCTGCCGTTCTACTTCATCACCTCCGGCGTCTATCAGAACTGGCCCGTCGTCGACACCCCCGACATGATCGCGCGCCTCTTCGTCGGCGTGGGCGCCGTCGGCATCTGGGACGAGCTGTTCTTCATCTGCACCGTCTTCGTGCTGCTGCGCCGGCACTTCCCGGATGCCGTGGCGAACGTCCTCCAGGCGACCGTGTTCGTCTCCTTCCTGTGGGAGCTCGGCTACCGCGAATGGGGACCGCTGCTGACGATCCCCTTCGCGCTGCTGCAGGGTGTCATCTTCCTGCGCACCCGTTCCCTCGCCTACGTCGTCACCGTGCACCTCCTCTTCGACGCGGTCGTCTTCGCCGTGCTCGTGCATGCTCACAACCCCGGGATGCTGCCGATCTTCCTGGTGTGAAGCCGCCGCCCTTACGGATGTCGGGAGTCCTTGCGGATGTCGTGAGAGTCCCCGGCGTGTCGTCCTGCATCTGTGGAGACTCCCGACTTCCGCAGCAGCAGAGGGATGCCGAGCTCCGGCCAGTGCGCGAGATCCCGCCGCATCTGCCGGTCGTGGGTGGCGATCAGGACGGCTGTCGCGGTGGCCTCCAGCGCCTCGGTCAGCTCGTCCACCAGCGCGATGGAGAGGTGGTTCGTCGGCTCGTCGAGGAGCAGCAGGTGCGGACGCGCGGCGAGGGCCAGCGCGAGGTCGAGTCGGCGCTGCTGCCCCATCGAGAGCATGCCGACCGGCCGGTTCTGATCCGTGGAGGTCAAGAGTCCCAGCGACCCCAGCGTCGGCACGGCCCGAGCGCCTTCGCGATGCAGGCGCTCTCCGTGCCGTTCGAAGACCTCGTGCGCGCTGAGGGCGCCCTCGAGGGAGGACTCCTGCGCGAGCAGGCGGATCCGCGCCGCGCGAGCCCGGTGCACGGTACCGCTCGTCGGCTCCAGGGTGCCGGCGAGGACCCGCAGCAGGCTGGACTTCCCCGCGCCGTTGGGGCCGGTGACCAGCATCCGGTCGCCCGATTCGACGGCGAGCGTCACGGGAGCGTCCAGGCGTCCTTCCACCCGCATCCCCTCGGTGCGCACGAGGGTGACGCCCGGGCGGACGGGAGGCTCCGGCATCCGGAACCGCAGGGGCGGAGGGGGAACGGTCACCGCGTGCTCCGCGAGCGCATCGCGGCGGCGGTGGACCGAGCGCACGAGGGCGGGCGCCCGCGTCGCCCGCTGGTGCTTGCCGGTGCCCTTCGGCGGTCGCCAGCCGGAGACGAGGCGGTTCTGCGCCTCCGAGAGGTCCTGGGTCAGCCGGGCGTGCTCGGCCCTCTCCCGCTCGTACTCGGCGACCCACCGCTCCCGCTCGGCCTCGCGCCCCTCCTGGTACGAGGCGAAGCCGCCGCCGTAGACGCGGGGACGCCCATCCCTGCTGGGATCGAGGTCGAGGATCGTCGTGGCCACGTCCGACAGCAGCGCCCGGTCGTGGCTCACGAGCACGATCCCGCCGCGGTGCTCGCGCAGGGCGCGGGTGAGGAAGTCGAGCCCGTGCGCATCGAGATGGTTGGTGGGCTCGTCCAGCAGCAGGAAGTCGTGGTCGGCGCCGAGCAGGCACGCCAGGCGCACCCGATAGCGCTGCCCGACCGACAGGGTCGACAGACGGCGGCTGCGGTCGGTCTCGGCGCCGAGCGCCTCCAGCGCGACGTCCACGCGGCGGTCGGCGTCCCAGGCGCCCTGCTGCTCCGCGGCGCTCAGCGCCCCGGCGTAGGCTTCGGCGGCCTCGTCGTCGCCCTCCGCGAGGGCGGCTGCGGCGGCGTCCAGCGCCTCCAGCGCCGCGTGTGCGGCCGCCAGCTCGATGTCGACGACGTCACCGACCGTGCGCTCGTCATGAACGGGGAGAGCCTGCTCGGCGACGCCGATCGTGCCGTGGCGGCGCACCTCGCCCGAATCGGGGAGGAGGGAGCCGGCGAGAACCTGCAGGAGCGTGGACTTGCCGCGCCCGTTCTCGCCGACGACGCCCCAGCGGGAACCCGGGGAGACGAGCATGTCGACTTCGGCCAGAACGGTCCTGCCCGAGCGGGCCACATGGATTCCGGCTGCGGTCAGCTGCGCCTGCGCGCGGGCAGGCAGAGGGAAGATGGTGTGCATGGTGTTCTTTCTGATCTGAGTGCGGGCGCGCACGACGGCGCGCGGATACGCGAGAGACCCGCCACGCCCCGGAGCGAGGGGGAGGGTCGGCTCAGATCAGATGTAGATGTACCAGGACACGGCGAAAGCGTAGCAAGCATTGCTGAACGACGCGCGAGAGGGCAGACTCGGCGCATGCTCATCGTCGCGCTCGCCGCTGCCGCGCTCGCCGCGGCCTTCCACGTGTTCTTCTTCGTGCTGGAGTCGCTGCGGTGGACGGATGCGTCCACCCGCCGCATCTTCGGCATCCGCAGCGAGGCCGATGCTCAGGTGACGAGGCCGCTCGCTCTCAACCAGGGCTTCTACAACCTGTTCCTCGCCCTTGCCGCGCTCACCGGCATCGCGCTCGTCGTCGCGGGGCAGCTGACCGTCGGCTTCACCCTCGTCTTCGCCATGACCGGGATCATGCTGGGCGCGGCGATCGTGCTCCTCGTCTCGAACCGGCGGATGCTGCGCGGCGCCCTCGTGCAGGGCGTGCCGCCGCTCGTGGCGATCGTCGCGCTCGCGCTGGCGATCGGTCTCGGCTGAGTCCCCGGGCTGCTTGCTCCAGCCTCCTCAGGGCGCCTTGTAGGTGTTGGTCACGCAGGCGAAGAAGGCGGCGGTGTCGCGCAGATCGGCCTCGTTCGCGCCGGTGAAGCTGAACTTGTAGATCTCCTGCGTGTAGACACTGAGGGCGACCTGTGTCACTGCGCCGGTGATCTTCGCACTCGAGGAGAGGTCGTCTATTCGCCCGAGCATCGCCTTGTTGTTGGCGAAGAGGGTCTTGGCACCCTTCGCCCCCGCTCCCGCGACGATCGCGCCGCCGCTCTTGACGCCCTCGGCGGTGGTCGCCTGACGATCCGTGACCGGCGGGAGCGACTCGAAGCCCCATCTGCTGATGCACTCCATCATGTAGAGCGGATTGAGCATGGCGAGCACGTTCGCCACGCTGTCGACCCCGAAGACGCGCAGGAGTACCTCTGCGACCGTGATGACGGCCAGTGCCGCGCTGCACGGGGTGCAGAGGGTGACCAGCGCAGTGCTGACGACTGCCACGGCCCCCACGGTGAACTTGCCGACCTTCGCCATGGTGTCGACGAACTTCTCCCAGCCGGACTTGGGGAACTGGTACCAGCCCCAGACGCTGAGGTCGTCGTCGGCTATCGCGAGAATCGATGCATAGGACAAGGCCGTGTCCGGACGCCAGTCCAGAAAGCCTGGGTTGGGGATATGGGCGAAGTCGGCGGCCCGCTCGGTGACGAGACCATAGGTATCCGGAAGCACCGTGCCGCGGAACTCGACGAAATCCCGGCCACTGTGGTTCTTGGCGTGGGCGACCAGATGCAGAACGGTGCCGTTCACGTACAACGGGTTCTCATCGGTCGCTCCCGGGCAGTTCGGCGCAGGCTGCACGATCGCCAGTTCCCAGGCGATGCCTGGGTGAGAGCAGTGCAGGGTGAAGTTCGCCGCCACCGGATGAGTCGGTCGGTCAGCGGGAAGCCGCACGAAGGCCCGGGGGATCGTCTCGATCTCGTGGGTGTAACAACCGAAGCGGTTGTCGCAGCGGCTGATCTCGTCGGTGCGGACGAGGCCTTCCGTCTCCCCCCAGCCCTCGAAGACGAACCCGATGGCCGGCGACTGCGGCTCGACAGGGATCGTGGAGCCGGCCAGCCACTGCTCGGCGCTCGTCGGACAGCCGTCATTGCGGCTGGTGAGCCAGGGGTAGTCCTCCAGACCGAAGTCCTCCGGAGAGTAGACAGTGCCGCTGTCGTCATCCGCGATGCGGATGTTCACTCGCCAGTCGATCTCCACGCACTGCTGGATTCGCAGGATCAGATCGCCGCGTACTTCGGCGGTGCACTCGGTGCCTGCGCAGTGGAGGTCGGCAGTCTTGGTCCAGGTGAAGCCGCGCGGGACGTTGATCGAGACCTGGCGCATCTGCACGGTGCCCTGCAACGCGGTGGGAGAGTGCGGTGCGCTGAAGGTCAGCGTGTTCTCTGGGAAGAAGACGGTGTCGGCGTCGAACATCGCGCGAGTGATGCGTTGCCCGTAGTCGTCGAGACCGTCCGGGGGGAACGCGAACTTGGAGGCGTCGAAATAGCGGCCGAGACCACATCCGGTGTCGGGGATGTCGAGATCGTTGAGGGACATCCGCCCGAAGACCTCGATGGTCGAGCAGGCATGGGGGAAGTAGAAAGAAGCCTCGGTGCGCAGCGGAGCAGCGATCGTGAGGGTGCGGTGCCCGCGCGTGTCGACCTCGCCGGCGGCGCGACGGTCGGCGGACCAGTCGCCGTTGCCGGCGGCGGTGACGCGCTCGGTGCCGTCCGCATGGATATCGCGCCAGGCGCTGAAAGAGGCGATGCCCTCCGAAGGGCTCGATCCGGGGACGGGACTCAGCGTGAGGGTTGTACCCTCCCGCCAGCGGTCGCCCTCGGCCCCGCAATTGGGTGCGGGCATGATCGTCACCTGGGAGCCGCTGCTGTGGTACCAGCTCGCCCTCGCCTCATTGACCGTGGCTTCGACGGGGAAGCATCCGATCGTGTCGAAGGCGATGCGCGTGATGTCGCCGGCCTGCACCTCGAAGGTGCCGTTCGCGCTCTCGTCCACCGGGCCGACGTCTGTGCCGTCGAGCTGCCAGCTCGCAGGGATCTGATACTCCTCCAGCGCATCCAGATCGATCTCGACCTCGACCTCGGACGCTCGCGTATAGCCGCTGCCCGCTGGGGAGGCGCAGTCGGGGGAGGTGAGGATGCGCGAGCCCGGGGCCTCGACGCTGCGGCAGATCGGGCCGAAGGTCACGGCGGTGCGCAGCCCCTGACGCACGATGTAGGTGAAGCGGTGGCTGTCGTCGTAATACGCAGTCTGCCAGCTCGTCGCCTGCCCGCCGATACGGGCGGCGTAGATCGTGTCGTTCTCACCGGTGGCGGGGTTCATTCCCGCCCGTGCGCTCACCTCCACGGTCGCGCCGAGGTAGGCGCCCCAGGTGCCATCGCGCAGCTGACAGTCGGCGTAGCGGAAGAGGTCGGCACGCACGTGCCCGCTGCCCCGGGCAAGGACGTAGGCGGTGCCGTGGCCGTTGACGTTCACCGAGGTCGATACGCAGATCGGACGGTAGACGGGCTCGATCCAGGCGGTTGTGGGGGAGGCACTGGAGGGAAGCCGCCAAGTGAGTGTCGGTGCGGTGCCGATGGTCTCGCCCTCGTAGCGCCACTCGACCAACTCCAACCCCGGAGCTGGCCGTGCCTGCACGGTCAGCAGTGTGCCGTCGCGGTAGCCCCGGATCGGCGTGTCGTCCCACCAGTGCAGGCCCGAGCAGTTGGCGAATGTGTCGAGCCGGGCATCGCCGAGGGTGGCTGCCTCGGCCTCTGTCGCCTGAATGTTCCCGAAGGCGCGCGGGCGGATCTCCACGAGGCGGCATTCCTGGGCGCCGGGGTCTGTGCCGCCGTTATCGCTCTCGGTGAAGGCCACGGTGTGCCACGCGCTGTCCGACGCCGCCAGCGGCTGCCGATCCACCTCGCCGGAGGGCTCGAAGCGGGCGCGTACCTCGACATCGCCCGAACCCGCCGGCAGCACGATGTTCGCGGAGGCGCAGCCCGCGTCCGAGGCGTCCGCGGAGTCCACACAGAGCTGGATCGTGGCGAGGCCGTCCTGGTTGAGCGGCGTGGCACCGATGTCGACGGCGGCCGCGGCACCGGGCGTGCGTGCCTCCCAACGCACCCGGCCCTGCCCGGTGAGCGCGGCGGGACCGCGCACCTCGGCGGTGAGGGCGAGCGGTGTGCCGAGGACTCCCTGCGCGGGAGCGCTGAGGGTGGTCTGCGAGGCGGTCTGTTGGGCGTGGATCACGTGTTCGCCGGAGCCGAGGTGATAGTCCTCTGCTCCTTCTGCTCGTACCGCGATCTGGAGGGTTCGCGCGGCCATGACGAACTCCGCTGTGCCGAGGCCTTTGACGAAGGTGCCGTCGGCGAGCACTTTGTTATCGGCCGTGCTGACGATCTGGAAGGGGCCGTTGACCCCTTCGTGGGGCGTGACGACTCCGCCGATCTCGCCGGAGGCATCCGGGGCGGTGACGATGGCCGTCACGGTGATGAGATCGCCCACTATGATCGGGTCGTTCGCCGATGTGAAGGTCAGCTGCGCCTGATGCCAGGGCTTGTACACGATGGCCCTCTGCTCCGAGGAGCGCGCCGGGGCGAAGTGCTCATTGCCGGAGTACTCGACCCAGACCCGGTACGAACCCACCCCCAGTAGTCCGCCGTCCAGCAAGGCCCAGCCGTGCTCCGGCGCCTCGATGGGCACGGTGAGCGGCGCGGGCGCACCCAGCGGCGTGTCGACGCCACCCTCGGGCCGCACCCATAGCTGCAACGTGCCGTCGAGCGGATGGCCAGCGGGGACCTGGATCGTCCCGCTGACATTGTCGGTGCCCTCGCCATAGGTCCAGCCGAGGCCGCCGTTCGGATCGTGGAATCCACTGAGCACGACGTCGAGGCTCGTGACCGGGAGGCGGGTGTCGCCACCTGTGGAGAACACGTTCGTTGTCGGTGCGCTGATGGACAGGGGGAGGACGTATGCCGTCTCCGTGTCGCTGTCGGAACCGGGCTCGACACCTTCGTCGGATGCGGATGCGGATGCGGATGCGGCCTCCGGCTCCGTCTCCGTCTCGGACACCTCGGATGCCCCGGGTGGCACATCCGCGTCCTCCGCTTCGCTCACCGTGGCGACCTCCGTCACAGGCTCCGCGACGGACCCCGGCTCCATTGCGCTCGCCGGCGAGACGCCGCTGAGCAGCGAGATGGTCAGTGCGACGCTCAGCGTCGCCGGCAGGCTCGTGCCGAAGCGGCGCGCGACGAAGCCCGCCTCGACCGCCTCGGGGGCAGGGCGCGGAGTGTCGTCCGTGAAGGAGCGCCAGAGTATCACCAGCATGATCGCCGGCACCGGCGCGAGCAGCGTCGAGAGCACCGCCTGCGCTACCACGGTGGCGTGCTCCCAGGGGAGAATCCCCGCCAGTTGCGGGATGCCGTATCCGAGCGAGAGGACGACGATGAGAGTCGTGCCGAGCACGAGATACGTTTGCAGCGTGCGTCCGCGCGTCAGCCGCCAGCTCTCGCGCAGCGCCTGCCGTGCCGAGACCCCGCGGACGAACACCTCGGGAAGAGCGAGGGCCCAGCGGACGGCGAGGAAGAAAAGAGGGACGATCCCCGCGATGACCGCGAGCACGACGAGCAGACCGTGCCCGAGCTGGCGCACCGCCTGGGCGAGCGTCCGCAGGGTGAAGGGGCGTGTGCCGCTGAGCGCCGCATCCGCGAGGAGGAAGGTCGCGGCGAGATAGATCACGCCGGCACACAGCAGCGCGGCGACGGGAAGCGCGCCCCAGAGCACGGTCTGCATCAGCATCTGCCTGACCAGGGTTCCATCGAACGCCATGTCGGCGAGGGTCTGCTGCAGAGCGGGCGTGGCAAGTCGCGCCATGACGACGACGATCGTCACCGAGGCGGCCACCAGGAGGACGCCCAGGAGGATCAGACGGGGGAGGATGCGCCAGAGCGCACCGAGCACGCGGCGAATCGCGGGCGCGAGCGTGCGCGGGTCGAATCGGGTCATGGTCGGATGCTACGAAGGCGTGCCATCCGACGGTGCCCGGTGGCGAGAACTCGCCACCCGCTCAGCTCACGTGCGGCCCGAACTCGTGCAGGGCGTACTTCATCCCCAGCTCGAAGCGGGACTGGACCCCGGCCGAGGCCATCATCTCGGCGATGCGCCGGCTGACGGTGCGCGGGGAGACGTCCAGGGCGGCGGCGATGCGCGTGTCCGTCCACCCCTGCGCCATCAGCTGCAGGATGCCGCCGCTGCCGCGCACGAAGCTGTCCCAGGGCACGGAGGCGGCCCAGCGCAGCTCGAAGAGATGGTTGAGGGGATCGACCATGCTGCGGCGGCGGGTCAGACGATGCCGCTCGGGCTCTCCGAGCCGATTCTCATCGCGTACGAGAGCGATGGCGCCGTCGTAGAGGGAGAACTCGGAGGTCGAGGGGAAGACCCTCACCTGCACACCCAGGCCCGTCGCGGCTTCGATGAGCGTCTCGGCGTTGGAGCCGCGGGTGGCCGGAGGCACGATCACGCGGATCGAGACCAGCTGCTGGGAGAAGACGTGCTCGACGATCTGCGGATCCATGTCATGGGTCCACTGGCGGGAGAGGAAACCGCCCTGCTCGGGCAGCATGACGTCCATGCGGAGCGGCTCTGCCCGCCGATCCGTGCCGTCGTTGAGCACGTTCCACCAGTGCTGCCAGTACCCCAGCTCGCCGTAGAGGATCTCATCGCCGCTGGTGGCGGTGTCGTCGTCGAGCCGCAGCCACAGGGCGTAGAGCTGATCGAGGGTCTCACGGGTCTCGGCGTCGAAGGACAGGACGCGCTCATGCAGCAGCTCGGCATCGCGCACGCTGCGAAGGACGAACGCGGGGCCTTCGTGGGCGGCCAGGCCGCTCTCGATCAGACGTGCCAGCGATGTCTGCTGCTCTGCGTCCAGGATCGCGCGCCCGGCCTCGTCGGCGGTGCGCTTGTGCCCGGAGAGGACGAGTCGCTCATAGTCCCTGCGCAGATGGAAGAGATCCGGATCCGCGATCGGGGGTGCGCCGGAGACCATGGACTCAGCATATCGATGACGTGCGAGGGGCCGCGCACACCATGCGCGGCCCCTCTTCTCCCGGTGCAGGGAGTGTGCGGGTCACGGGCAGGCGAGCCCCGTGCCCCACGGACCCCACTGACTGGCGCCAGGGGTGTCGCCCTGGGTCCACCATGCGGCCGTCCACTCGCGTCCGGCGTGGCTGACCTTCTGGCCGCCGGTGTACACCGTGGTCGGGCTCCACGATGCCGCGGTGCAGGTGCCGGTCTCGCCGCCGGGGGTGCCGGACCCGTCGCTCGGGTTCACCAGCGTGACCCCGCGCGGCAGATCGTACAGCGTCGCGTAGGTCTCCGAGCCGATCGCGATGCGCAGGTTCGACAGCTGGCTGATCGGCAGAGACCAGCTCAGCTTGGTGTACGCCGACCCGCCCGCGGGGATGCCGCCGGAGGGCACGGTCAGACGTGCCGTGTGGAAGTCGCCCTGCAGCCCGCCGATGTTGTTGCCGGTGTGGTCGGAGGAGACCGCGGTGATGCCCCAGCCGTTCTGCTCCTTCATCTCGCCGGTGTCGCTGGTGGCGTAGTCGAAGGTGATCGTGGCTCCCGCGGGGATGTCCACCGAGGAGTTGTTGGTGAACGTCACTCGCGGGTTGATCGGGTAGTTGTTGTCGCCGAGTGCGAACTCGGTGTACTCCACCTGCAGATCGATCGCCTTGGTCGGCATCTCCACATTGGCCTTGCTCGCACCGTAGGACTGCGAGTCGCTCAGCGTCTGGTGGATGCGCTCGACCAGCGAGGAGCCCATCTCGTACTGACCCTTGGCGTCGTTGAAGCTGTAGTCGCCCGCGAGCTCCCAGATCATCACGCCGCCGAGGCCCTTGTCTGCGACGTAGTCGGCCTTGGCCTGGATGGCCTGGTCGGCATCGCCCGAGAGGAAGGTCTTGGTCGTGTCGTTCCACCACCACTCGGTCTTGGTGACCGGGTCGAAGTGGTGGGCGTACTGGCCGGTCAGCGGACCGGTGGGCGCACCGTAGGCGGAGACGTAGTCGCCGACCACGCCGTTCTGCAGGTTCAGCGCGTGCCAGATGGGGTTCACACCCGAGGGGATCTCGTCACCGTTGGCGTCGAGGTCGTGCCACAGGTTGTCGATCCCGGTGGCGCCGTTGCCGCACTTGGAGGTGCCGCCGAGGGCCGCACCCGTTCCGGCCGGGCACTTGCTCTGATCCGGCATCGCGGCCTTCCCCCACAGACCGTTCTCGCCGCCCTGCACGCCCTGCCACCCGCGGGTGTAGAAGGGCACGCCCAGGTTGATGCGTCCTGCCGGCATCGAGCCGCGGTAGTAGTGGTACGCCCAGTCGGCGTTGAGGTAGCCGATGCCCTTGTAGGCGGTGTACACGCCGCCGGCGGCCAGTTCGGCATCCTTCCCGTCGTCGAACAGCGGGCCGTTGCCGCCCACGTAGTCGTTCCACGAGCCGTGCAGGTCGTAGCTCATCATGTTCAGGTAGTCGAGGTACTGCGTGATCTGGTGCACCTCCATGCCGCGCAGGAGCCAGCCGGATGCCGGAGCCGCCACCGTCAGCAGGTAGTACTTGCCGTCCTCGGCGCTGGCGACGTCCAGCTTCTCGCGCAGCGTCTTCATGAGCGACTCGTAGTTCTGCCAGAGCGTGCCGCGGCGCGCATCCGAGAACGCGAAGTCGTCGGGGTTGCCCGCCTTGTTGTTGCTCGTGGCGTACTCGTAGTCGATGTCGATGCCGTCGAAGCCGAACTCGCGGGCGAAGGCGACGGCCGAATCGGCGAAGGCGTCGATCCCCGCCTGCGTGTCGGTCATCGTGTAGAAGCCGCCGTCGGCGATGCGCTCGCCGTCGATGTCGAAGTGCCCGCCGGTCTCGGCCCAGCCGCCGATGGCGACCAGCGTCTTCACGCCGGGGTTGTCCTTCTTGTGCTTGTTCAGCAGGTTGAAGTGACCCGTGTAGGGCAGGCTCGGATCCATCTCGGCGCCGGGCTCACCGTCCCAGGTCATGTCGGTCGCGGCATTGCCTGCCGCATCCTGGTTCACCGAGACGTGTCCGTTCGAGTCGATGTGGCCGAAGGCGTAGTTGATGTGGCTGATCCTGTTCCAGGGGATGTCGCCGGCCAGATACTGCGGAGCGCCGTTCTTGCCCGTGCGCCAGCTGGTGAAGTACCCGATCACGCGGTGCTCGAGGCCGTTGGGCAGGATCTCGCGGCCGTCGGTGTCGTAGACGTCGCAGTAGGGGACATCGATGCCCGGGGTCTGGTAGAGGCCGTCGGGACGGCAGATCTCGTCGGGGTTGCTCGTCCAGGGCTCGCCCTCATCGCCGGGGTCGGTCGATCCGTCCGTGCCGCCGTCGGTCGAGCCATCGGTGGACCCGTCCGTGGACCCGTCGGTGGACCCATCGGTCCCGCCGTCCGTGGAACCGTCTGTGCTGCCGTCGGTGGACCCGTCTGTGCTGCCATCTGTCGAGCCGTCCGTGGACCCGTCGGTCGATCCGTCTGTTCCGCCATCGGTCGAGCCGCCGCAGGAGCCCAGGTCGTCCCACGGCCCCCACTGCTGGGTGCCGGGGACATCGCCGAGGGTCCACCACTTCGCGGAGTAGTTGACCTCCTCGAGCGATACGGTGTCGCCCTGGGTGTACACGGTGCCCGGCTGCCATGCCGGGGCGCAGTCCTCGGCGGCGGTCGCCGCCGTCGGCGCGATCGTCAGCGTGGCGACCAGCGCCGCGCCCGCGAGGACCGCGACGGCGCCCGCAGAGCGGCGGCGGAGGGTTTCGGGTGGGTGTGCCATGGGGATTCCTCTTCATTGAGCGGCCAGCAGTTGTGGGTATGTTAGGCAGGTTTCCCAATCCCGCGCATCAGTGAAAACACGTACATCGATCCCATGAGCCGGGCGGAGCGGGCGCGCGGTGGGGGAAGCAGCGCCGAACGCTGATATCGTTGACCGGTACGCCTCCGTAGCTCAGTGGATAGAGCGCCGGTTTCCGGTACCGTAGGTCGCAGGTTCGACTCCTGTCGGGGGCACATCACTTTCCCATCGCGTGAGAACAGGCAAACGCGCGCGAGCATGCGTTTTATCGCGATTCGTGCCTGTTCTGGCGTGTTCGCCTGTTCTCGCGCGGACGCTCAGGGCAGATCCGGCTCCTCGGCACCCGTCAGCGGCACGGCGGACAGCTCCTCGAGGGCGGCGGCTACCTGCTCTGCCAGATACCGGTGCCCTTCGTCGGACGGATGCCGGCGCCCCGCATCCACGTCGATCACCGCCAGATAGTTGTCCTCCGTGATCCACCCCCGTTCGATCGGCGAGATGTACCACCAGCCGCGCGACGCGGCCAGCTCGCCCAGATCCCGATCGATCCGGGCCGTGCCCTTCGCGATCGGCAGCGCGTGCGGTGCGGGTCCGAGCACGACGATCGCGGCATCCGGGTAGAGCGCGGAGAGCGCGTCCCAGGCATCTGTGACCGCTTCTCGATACCGGGAGGCATCCAGCTTGCGGTCGTTGATCGAGCCCTGGACGATCACGAGGTCCGGATCGAGCCCGGGGTCGAGCGCGGCGATGCGCGTGCCGAAGGTGTTGCCGAGATGCCCTTCGCGCAGATACCCGCTCGCCGGCTCGCCGTCGACGATCGTCTCGCCGCCGGTGAGATCCGCGAGCACGGAGGCGTAGCCGAGGTCCGGCGTGCTCGCGGCGGCACCGTACGTCCACGAGTCGCCGAACACGAGAACGCGAGGGCTGTCCGGCAGAACGAGGGTCGGGGGAGCGACGGAGACGACATCGGATGCCGCACCCGCCGGCGACGCGATCGGAGGAGGCGCCCACGGGCGCCAGAGGCCGAGAATCGCGGCGACGGCAGCCACAGCGATCAGCGCGATGAGCCCCGGGATCCGGATGCTGCGATGCGCTGAGACCGCCTTCATGGTCTGAGAGTAGGCGAATGCCGTCCTCGCGCCCAATCACAGCGTCGCAGGACCGTAGAATTGACGGTCTATGACTCCCGACGCCCTTGCCGAAGCCCTCCTCGTCGTCCTCGCCCCGATCGCGGCGGCGCGACGACCCGGCGAGCCGATGGCGATCGGCGCCGCCGACATCCCGATCGAACGGCCCCGCAACCGCGAGCACGGCGACTGGGCCTCGAACATCGCCATGCGCCTGGCGAAGCCGCTCGGCGCGAATCCGCGTGAGCTGGCCCAGGAGATCGCCGAGGCGCTCACCGCGCACGAGGGCATCGCCAGCGTCGAGGTCGCCGGCCCCGGCTTCATCAACATCCGCCTCGACGCCGCAGCCGCCGGCGTGCTCGCGAAGAGGATCGTCGAGGCGGGCGAGGAGTACGGTCGCAACGACTCGCAGGCCGGCAACTCGATCAACCTCGAGTTCGTCAGCGCCAACCCGACCGGCCCCATGCACATCGGCCACACCCGCTGGGCGGCCCTCGGCGACGCGATCGGGCGCCTGCTGGCCGCCAGCGGCGCCCGCGTCGCCCGCGAGTTCTACATCAACGACGCAGGCGCCCAGATGGAGCGCTTCGGGCGCTCGGTGCTCGCCGCGGCCCGGGGGGAGGAGATCCCCGAAGACGGATACGCGGGCTCCTACATCCACGATCTCGCCGCACGGGTGCTGGCCGCTTCACCGGATCTGCTCGACCTCGATCCCGCGCAGCAGCTCGTCACCGCCCGCGATCGGGCCTACGAGTTCCAGCTCGCGGACCTGCAGGAGTCCCTGGAGAAGTTCAACGTGCACTTCGACGTCTGGTTCTCCGAGCGCACGCTACATGCCCCCGCCGAGGACGGCGGTCCGAGCCTGGTGGATCAGGCCGTCGACCGCCTCCGCGCCCAGGGCCACGTCTTCGACGCCGAGGGGGCCGTGTGGGTGCGCACGACCGACTTCGGCGACGACAAGGACCGCGTGATCCGTCGCTCCAACGGCGAGTACACGTATTTCGCCGCGGATGCCGCCTACTACCTCAACAAGGGCGATCGCGGATTCGCGCACAAGATCTACCTGCTCGGCGCCGACCACCACGGCTACGTGCACCGTCTCAAGGCGCTCGCCGGGGCCGCGGGCGAGGACCCCGAGAAGGACATCGAGGTGCTCATCGGCCAGCTCGTCTCGATCAACGGCGCGCGCCTGTCCAAGCGCGCCGGGAACATCATCGAGCTCGACGACCTGCGGGATTGGCTCGGGACGGATGCGCTGCGCTACTCGCTCGAGCGCTATCCGGCCGATTCGCCGCTGACCCTCGATCCGGAGATCCTTCGGAAGCGCACGAACGACAACCCCGTCTTCTACGTGCAGTACGCGCACGCGCGCACGCACAACGTCGCCCGCAACGCCGAAGCAGCGGGCGTGACCCGCGGGGCGTTCGCCCCCGAGCTGCTCGACCACGAGACCGAGTCGGCGCTGCTGGGCGCGCTGCAGGAGTTCCCGCGCATCGTCGCGTTCGCCGCCGAGGTGCGCGAGCCGCACCGCATCGCGCGCTACCTGGAAGAGCTGGCCGGCCTGTATCACCGGTGGTACGACAACTGCCGCGTGACGCCGCTCGGCGACGAGGAGGTCACCGACCTGCACCGCACGCGGCTGTGGCTCAACGACGCCACCGGCCAGGTGCTGCGCAACGGCCTCGATCTGCTCGGGGTCAGCGCGCCCGAGCGCATGTGACGCATGAGCTCCGACCAGCATCCCACGCAGCCGCTGCCCGACCTGCAGGCCCAGTGGGTGCTGTCGACGCCGTCCGCGCCGCAGAAGACGCAGAAGAGGCGCCGATGGCCGTGGCTGGTCGCCGTGATCGTCATCGGCGCCCTCGTCCTGGGTGCCTGGTTCGCGGGCGAGCACATCGCGCGGGGCATCGTCGAGCGCACGATCCGCGAACAGGCCGTCACGCAGCTGTCGCTGCCGGCCGACCAGCAGATCGACGTCGACCTGCCGTGGCCCGTGCTGCCCGCGCTGCTGGTCGGCAACCTGGCCGAGGTCACCGTCTCGTCCGAGGACGTGCCCCTGAACGGCATCACGGCCGACGTCGTCGTGCGCGCACGGGACGTCCCGATCCGCCGCGGCGGCGACTGGAGCGGAGCTTCGGCCACCGTCAGCCTCGATGAAGCGCAGCTGCAGGCGCTGCTGAGCACGGTCGAGGGCTTTCCCGCCGAGACCGTCGAGATCGACGCTCCCGAGGTCGCCGTGACCTTCGAGCTCAACCTCCTGGTGGCGACGGTGCCGGTCGGGGTGGGCCTGAAGCCCCGCGCCGAGGAGGGCGAGCTCGTCCTCGCGCCGTCGTCGCTGCGCGTTGCCGGCGTCGAGATCTCGGCCGAGGCGGTTCTGCAGCAGTTCGGCGCCATCGCCTCGACGGTCGTGCGCGACTGGGACGTGTGCGTCGCCGAGTACCTGCCGGCGGCGCTGACACTCACCGAGGTGAGGGTCGAGTCCGGCGCCGTGGTGGCCGACTTCGAGATCGACAGCGCGATCCTCACCGACGAGACCGCACGCGAGAAGGGCACCTGCGCGTAGCGCAGGGCCAGAGCGCGCGAACGGGTGCCCTAGACTTTTCAGACACCGCCTCCGGCGTGACCATCCCGCCGGCGGTCCCTACTTCCACCCGATTGGTGCTCACCGTGTCCGCCTCTGAGAACCGCGCACTCGTGCCGGACTGGCTCGCCGTGCCAGATGACGCGAACGCGCTCGTGGCGGCCGTGTGGCCGGCATCCGCCCACCGTGACGACCACGGTGCGCTGAGCCTCGGCGGGGTCGCGGTCGCCGAACTGCGCGAGCGGTTCGGCACGCCGCTGTACGTGCTCGACGAGCCCGAGGTGCGCACCCGTGCCCGTGCCGTGCGCACGGCGTTCGAAGCGGCGGTCGCGCGCCGCGGCGTGCACGCCCGCGTGTACTACGCCGGCAAAGCGTTCCTGAGCACGGAAGTCGTCCGGTGGGTCACCGGTGAGGGACTGGCCGTCGACGTCGCCACCGGCGGAGAGCTCGCGATCGCGCTCGCCGCCGGCGCCGATCCCGCCCGCATCGGCCTGCACGGCAACAACAAGACGGTCGCCGAGCTCGAGCAGGCCGTCGCCGCCGGGGTCGGTTCGATCGTGCTCGACAGTGCGATCGAGGTCGAGCGGCTCGCCGCCGTCGCCGAACGTCGCGGTGTCGTGCAGAACGTGCTCGTCCGCGTCAACAGCGGCGTGCACGCCGAGACCCATGACTTCCTCGCGACGGCGCACGAGGACCAGAAGTTCGGCTTTGCGCTGCTCGATGCGCCCGCTGTCGTCGCACGGGTGCGCGAACTGCCGTCGCTGAGCTTCGTCGGGCTGCACTGCCACATCGGCTCGCAGATCTTCGGCACGGCCGGCTTCGCCGAGTCGGCGGCGCGGCTGGTCGAGCTGCACGCCGCCCTGCTCGCCGGGGGAGACGTGCCGGTGCTCAACCTCGGCGGTGGATTCG
>CAYOTY010000054.1:0-17226 GCA_964406995.1 uncultured Microbacterium sp. | reverse complement strand
CACGAGTGGGCGGCGTAGGAGTGCACGAAGTAGAAGCGCTCCTGCTCGACCCCGCGGAAGAGCACGCTGCCCTCATCGGGCACGACCGTGTTCCAGCCCATGTGCGGCAGGACCGGAGCGTCGAGCTCCGTCACGGTTCCCGGCCACTCACCGAGCCCCTCCGTCTCCTCCCCGCCCTCGACGCCGCGCTCGAAGAGCACCTGCATCCCGACGCAGATGCCGAGCACCGGCCGCCCTCCGGCCAGGCGCCGATCGATGATCTCGTCGCCACCGCGCGCACGAAGCGCGTCACGCACCGCCGAGAACGCCCCGACGCCCGGCACGAGCAGCCCATCGGCCTCCAGTGCCGTGCGCCGATCGGAGGTGAGCACGGCATCCGCGCCCGCCGCGATCAGCGCCTTGACCGCCGAGTGCACGTTCCCGGACTCGTAGTCGAACACCGCCACGCGGGGCGTGGGGTTCACAGAGCGCCCTTGGTCGAGGGGATTCCGATCACCGCGGGGTCCAACGCCTTGGCCTGGCGGAAGGCGCGCGCGAACGCCTTGAACTCCGCCTCGGCGATGTGGTGCGGATCGCGGCCGCCGAGCACGCGGACGTGCACGGTCAGGCCCGCGTGGAAGCTGATCGCCTCGAAGGCGTGACGCACGAGCGAGCCCGTGAAGTGCCCGCCGATCAGGTGGAGCTCGAAGCCGGCCGGCTCTCCCTCGTGCACGAGGAACGGACGCCCGGAGATGTCGACGACCGCCTGTGCGAGGGCCTCGTCGAGCGGGACGAGCGCATCGCCGTACCGGGAGATGCCCGCCTTGTCGCCGAGCGCCTCGCCGATGGCCTTCCCGAGCACGATCGAGACGTCTTCGACGGTGTGGTGCGCATCGATGTGCGTGTCGCCGGAAGCCCGCACCGTGAGGTCGGTCAGCGAGTGCTTCGCGAAGGCGGTGAGCATGTGGTCGAAGAACGGCACCGAGGTGTCGATGTGGCTCGTGCCCGTGCCGTCGAGGTTCAGTTCGAGCTCGACGGTCGACTCGGAGGTCGAACGAGTGCGGCGGGCGATGCGATCGGTCATGACGCCGAGTCTATCGAGGCGAGCGCGTCGAGGAACGCCGCGGTCTCGTCTTCGGTCCCGGCCGAGACGCGCAGGTGCCCGGGGATGCCGATGTCGCGGATCAGGATGCCGCGGTCGTACAGCGCGCGCCAGGTGGCCGCCGGATCTGCGATGCCGCCGAAGAGCACGAAGTTGGCGGCGGAGGGGTGCGGCAGATACCCGAGTGCCTCGAGGGTCGCCGAGATCCGGTCGCGCTGCGCCACGATCTCGGCGACCATCGCGAGCATCGTGGGCGTGTGCCGGAGAGCGGCGGATGCGGCCGCCTGCGTGAGCGCGCTCAGGTGATACGGCAGGCGCACCAGTCGCAGCGCATCGATGAAGGCCGGGTCGGCGGCGAGGTAGCCCACCCGTGCGCCGGCGAAGGCGAAGGCCTTGCTCATCGTGCGAGAGACGGCCAGGCGCGGCCGACCTTCCAGGAGTGTGAGCGCCGAGGGCGAGTCTTTGGGCGCGAACTCCCGGTAGGCCTCGTCGACGACGACCACGCCGCGGGCGGCCTCGTAGACAGCCTCGACGACGTCGAGCGGCATGGGAGTGCCGGTCGGGTTGTTCGGCGCGCACAGCAGCACGATGTCGGGGTCGGCCTCGGCGACCTGTGCGGCGGCGCTCTCCGGACCGACGGTGAAGTCGGGCTCCCGTGTGCCTGCGATCCACCGCGCACCCGTCCCCTGCGAGATGAGCGAGTACATCGAGTACGTCGGAGCGAAGCCGAAGGCCGTGCGCCCCGGGCCGCCGAAGGCCTGGAGGATGTGCTGGAGGACCTCGTTGGAGCCGTTGCCCGCCCAGATGTTGTCGGCGGTCAATCCGTGGCCGAGGTAGTCGGCGAACCCCTCCCGCAGCGTCGTGAACTCGCGGTCGGGATACCGGTTGATCTCCTGCAGCGCCACGGCGATGTCGTCGAGGATCGCGCCGGCGACCTCTTCCGGCACCGCATGGGTGTTCTCGTTGACGTTCAGCGCGACCGGAAGCGGAGCCTGGGGTGCGCCATAGGGAACGAGTCCGCGCAGATCGTCGCGGAGAGGGAGATCATCGAGTGAAGAAGTCACAGGTTCCATGCTAGGGCGCACCGGCGGGTGGCTGCATTCCTGGAGACCGCCGATGCAGAGACGAAGTGCAGCGAGGAGCGCTCAGCTACCGGTGGTCGTGTACTTCAGCGGAAGCGCCAGTTCCTGACCCGCGAAGATCGTGCCGCCGTCGAGCATGTTCAGGCGGATGATCTCATCGACGACGACGCGCGGGTCGGATGCCGGGGCGAGCTCGCCCGCGATCGACCACAGCGTGTCACCGGGAAGGACGATGACCGTCTCGAAGCTGACCGCGACCGCCGAGTCGGAGGAGGAGGCGATCGCCGAGGCGCCGCTCAGAGCGGCGAAGGCCAGCGCGAAGGCGAAGGGCACGGTCACCAGCGCGGCGATCACCCGACGACCGCGGGCGGTCAGACGCAGTCGCGTCGCGGGCCGCAGCGCCGGAAGAGTCGGTGCGGTGGTGATGCTGATGCTGCTCATCGCTGCCTCCTGAGAGTTGGTGTAGCTTTCGCATCCGACGCTCGGCCGGGAGCGCCGAATGCGAAGCTACGTACCGAAGTTATCTTCGATTTCGAACATTTGTCAAGTTTTCTTCGAGAACCGCCCCGAGCTGTTCGGCGACACGCTCGAACAAAGCTTCCTTTTCGCCGTGATCCTCGGATACGGTTTCGATAACGGAAGCTCACCACGAACCTCCGACATTCGAAGACGCGCACCCAGGAGCACCCCATGAGCGACATCTCCCGCAGCGACGCAGAGGCCCCTCGCACCCGCCGTCGCAAGAGCCTGAGCGCCAAGCAGATGGCGATCCTCGAGGTCATCCAGACCTCCATCGCCCAGCACGGATATCCGCCGAGCATGCGCGAGATCGGCGATGCCGTGGGGCTGAAGTCGCTCTCCAGCGTCACCCATCAGCTGGGCCAGCTCGAGCTCAGCGGCTATCTGCGGCGCGATCCGGGCAAGACCCGGGCGATGGAGGTCCTCATCGACCTCCCGGGGCAGAGCACCGAGAACCCCGCCGACACCCAGACCCCGGTCGGGGATGCGGCCCTCGTGCCGTTGGTCGGCCAGATCGCCGCCGGCGTGCCGATCACCGCCGACCAGCAGGTCGAGGAGATCTTCCCGCTCCCCCGCCAGCTGGTCGGCAAGGGCGAGCTGTTCATGCTCAAGGTGTCGGGCGAGTCGATGATCGATGCGGCGATCTGCGACGGCGACTGGGTGGTCGTGCGGACACAGAACACCGCCGAGAACGGTGAGATCGTGGCCGCGATGATCGACGGCGAGGCCACGGTGAAGACCTTCCGCCGCCGCGACGGGCACACCTGGCTCCTCCCCCGCAACTCGGCCTTCGAGCCGATCCTCGGCGACGAGGCGACCGTGCTCGGCAAGGTCGTGGCGGTGCTCCGGGCGGTCTGAGTCGTCGGGGGTGCGCCTCCCGCACCCGCGCGGCCGATAGGATCGGCGCAACGGAGGTGCAGGGTGGAGCCGATGCGGATCGCGATCGTCGACGACCACGACCTCGTCTCCCTCGCGTTCGAGGCCCTCCTCGCGGATGAGGAGGGCCTGCGTTGCGTCGCCCGGGTCGCCCGCGTCGCCGAGCTCGTGCAGCGTCCTTGCAACATCGACCTGGTGGTGCTCGATCTGCAGCTCGCCGACGGCAGCGCCCCCGCCGAGAACATCGCGGCACTCACTGCCTGGGGCAGCCGGGTGCTCGTGCTCACATCCGGCGAGAACCCCTATCTGGTGCGCGAGGCCTCCCGCGCCGACCCCCTCGGAATCGTCCGCAAGTCGGCCCCCGCCGATGTCGTCCTGGAGGCCGTCTCCCGCGCGGCGCGGGGCGAGCCGATCGCCACCCCCGAGTGGGCCTCCGCGCTCGACTCCGACCCCCTGCTCGCTTCCGCGCCGCTGACCGCCCGGGAGCGCGAGGTGCTCGAGCTCTACGCCTCCGGCGTCGGCGCGAAGCAGGTCGCCGCCCGGCTCTTCGTCTCCGAGAACACGGTCAACGACCATCTGCGGCGCATCAAGCGCGTCTACCGCGATCTCGGCCGCCCCGCCGCCACCAAGGTCGAGCTTTATCAGCGAGGCGTCGAGGACGGCTATGTACCCGCGCCGAGACCCCGCTGAGCGAGCGTCCGTGCAGGGCAGGAAGGATTCGCAGAAGGGCCGGACCAGCCCTGGCACCGCCGAACGCTCCGTGCGCCGCCTCCTCCTCGGCGCCGCGCTCATCCTGCTGACCTTCTCTCTCATCGCCTTCCTCACGCCCCTGCTCTTCCCCCTCCCGCCACGCGTGACGGGCGCCGTATCCTGGCGACCGACGGCGGTGGGAGCAGCGGTCACCCTGGGGCTGCTGCTGCGCGAGCTGCGCGGCGCCGGAATCATGCTGGGGCTCGGGCTCTGCCTGATAGAGCTGCCGGCACTGCTCGGTCGGCCGCCCGTCGCAGCGGGCCTCGCCACCTTCGGGCAGACGTTGCTGATCGGACTGGTGCTGGGCTTCGCCGGCACGGTCATGCTGCGCCTCGCCCGCGCGGCCGATGTCGCGGCGAGGGGCCGTGAGCGCGCGGTCGCCGCGGCCGCGGCAGCCGCGGGCGCAGGGGCGGCGCGGGCGCGGGCAGCCGCGCTCGTGCATGACGAGGTCCTCTCCACCCTGAGCCTCGCCGCCTCACCGCAGCCCGTGGACAGACAGCGGCTCGCCGCGCAGGCAGCGCGGGTGCGTGGGCTGCTCGAGGACGCCAGCACCGACGAACAGCACGCCTCCCTGGGCGAAGCGCTGCGCGAAGACGCCTGGGCGCTCGACCCCGACACCGCCTTCGCCCTGTATGGTGCACAGCCGCCGCTCGACCTGCCGTCGGCTATCCCGCCGGTCATTCGCAGCGCGGTGCGCCAGGCGCTGCACAACAGCCTTCTGCACGCGGGGTCGAAGGCACGACGACGGCTGAGCGTCGAGCATGGCCCCGCCGCCTTCCGCGCCACCGTGACCGATGACGGCGCGGGCTTCGATCCGGCCCAGGTACCGGCGCGGCGCCTGGGCCTGCGCACAGCCGCACGCACCCTCCGCGCTGTCGGCGGCGCGCTGAGCGTGCACAGCGGCGCGGGGCGGGGCACGGTCGTGTCGGTGGAGTGGCCCGCGGAGTTCGAGGATGCGAGCGGAAAGAGCGCCCGGGAACCCGCGTCGAGCACATCCCACGTCGAGACCCCGCGAATCGGCGATGTTCCGCTCGTCCGTCTCGGCGCCACAGTGGTCACCGCGGCCCTCGCGGCGACGCAGACGGCGCTCGCCCTGCTCGCCGTCCCGGGCGCGGAGCCGCGATGGACTCCCCTGCTCACCCTTGCACTCCTCCTCACCGCCGCGATGCTGCTGCACGGCTCGCATGACCGCCTCGATGCCGGGCGAACCGCGCTGGTGCTCGGACTCTCGGGATGCGCCCTGGCCGTGGGCCTGCTCGGAGCCCCCTTCGAGGTCGGCGAGCTCTGGTTCGCCGGCGCCGCGGCGTTCCTGCTCGCCGCGCTCTCCTTCCGCGGGCGCCCTCTCGCCGCCGCGGCCGGGGCGATCCTGCTCTCCGCGCTGCTCGTCGCCAGCGGCATCCTGGCGCTCGCTCCGCCCTTCCTCATCCTCTCGCTGTCGGTGCGCCCGCTCGGCGTCGCGCTCTTCGCCGTGGGTCTCACCCTCGCGATCAGCGCCCTCTTGCGCCGCCTCGCCCGCGAGCTCGCCCGTACCGAAGCCGAGTCCGCCCGCGAGTCCTGGGAGCGCGGTGCCCGCGCCGAGCTGGCCGAGCGCGCGAGCGAGGTGCACGGGCTCGCCGGCGGGATGCTGGCCGAGATCGCGCGTGGCAGGCCCCTCAGCCGCGCCGCTCGTGCCCGCGCCGGCGCCCTAGAAGGGCGGCTGCGCGACCGTGTGCGCGCCGGCAGGCTCGCCGTCGAGCCGCTGCTGAGCGCCGTGATGCGTGCCCGCGAGCGCGGCGTCGACGTGCTGCTGCTCGACGACCGGGAGGAAGAGCTGCCCGAAGGCTTCTCGTGGGAGCCGACGGCGGCACGCCTCGTCACTGCCTGCGAGGGCGCTGCGAGCACAGTGATCGTGCGGCTCCTGCCCGCCGGCCGCTCGAACGTGCTCTCCCTGGTCGTCGACGGATCTCCCGTCGTCCTGCCCGAGAACCACTAGTTTCGGTGGTCGCCCGGCCCGCGGCGGAGCCGCATGTGTCTCTAATGTCGTGTGTGCCCGTGCACCCGGTACGGGCGCGATCACGCCGGAGGAAACGAGGATCGACGTGGATCGGCTGCAGCACCTGCCCGAGCTCGTTCCCCTGCTGGATGCCGCCCTGCGCAGCCGCCCGGAGTCGCCCTCCGCGCTGGCAGGGCTCACCGGTCGCGCCGAGGCCGAGATCCGCGCGGCCCTCGACGCCCTCGAAGGGCTCGGGTTCCTGAGCCTGACCAACGGCGTCATCACCTACCGGCGTCCGGAGGCGGCCGCCGCAGGGCTGACCGAGACGCTCCTCGGGCAGGTGCAGCAGCACCTGAGCGCCGTCCTCGGCGACACGCAGCGTGCGCTCGGTGCCGTGCCCGGCCTGGTGCAGGCCTGGGCCGAGGGCACATCCGCCGCCCCGAATCTGCAGATCGACGTGACGCACGGCCCTTGGGCTCCGGCCGACATGTGGCGGCTGCAGTTCACTCGCCGCGTCCCGGAGGTTACCGACGTCTGCATGCCCGACACGAGTGCGCTCTTCTCCCCACAGAGCGAGTACCAGGCATCCTTCTGGGCGGCACGCGCCGGGCACGACGTCGAGGTGCGCCTGCTCATGAGCCTCACGGATGCGACCGATCCCGCCGGCTTCGAGCGCGTGCAGGGAGAGCTCGAATCGGGCGTGCAGATCCGGATGCACCCGAGCCCGCCGAGCTTCTTCTGGATCACCGACAACGACACCGTCGGCCTCCCGCTGAAATGGGGTGAGGCCTGGCCGACGAGCGTCGTCGCGATCCAGTCTCCGACGCTCGCCGCCGTGCTGACCTGGGTCTACGAGCGCATCTGGGCCGAGGCCATCTCCGTCGAGATGCTGATGAATCTGGCCACGGGTGGAGAGGGGCAGCCCTGGGACGGGATGCTTCGCCTCCTCAACCATGGCCTGACGATGGATGCCGCCTCAGCGGCCCTCGGCATCGCCCCGCGCACGGGCCGGCGGCGGGTGGCGGATGCGATGTCGCACTTCGGGGTGTCGAGCCACTTCGCCCTCGGTGCCGCCTGGCGTGCGGCGCAGGCGTCCGTCACCTAGAGTTCCTCGTCAGGTTCAGCGAACAGGATCGGGTGATAGGCGCAGGAGCCGGATGATGTGGCGAAGGCGAGCGGGAAGGAGTCGATGTCGGTCACCTCGATCTGCGCATGGGGCTCATGCGTGCGTACCTCCTCGCAGAGGGACACGGCGTGGTCGGGATCGAGGGCACCGGCAACGCCGATCAGCTTCTCGCCCTCCGCTTCACTCTCGAACGCGAGCATCTGACTGAGGTCGGGCTGTCGTTCCGGCTTCCCCGCCACCTCGATGCCACAGGTGAGCTGCGCCCACTCGTGAAGCCTGCGATCCGCCCAGCTCCGCACGGTCTGCACGCGCACGAAGGCGACATCGAGCTCGTCGCTCAGCCCCTGGGGCGGCAACGGGTAGGCGTAGTAGTCCAGCAGTGTGCGAAGTTCATCTGGCAGATGCGGTCTCAGCGCCTGGGCGAGCTCCGCTCGCGCCTCGTCTTCGGCGAGGCCGAACAGCTCGGCGGCCAGGCGACACTCCTCGGAGGCGAGCTTCTTGCTGCCGTCCCAGTCGGCCTGCAGCGCGCATCCCGACAGTGCGACTGCGGCGAGCGCCACAACAGCGGCTGCGCGGACGATACGAGAGATCGCCATTATCCTCCCCACTTCTTGCACATCGCTTCGGGGATGCCGTTCTCGCTGCATACTCCGGAAGGAATCTCCGGGATCGTCGCCGAGGTGTCGCGAGAGGTCCAGGACTCATCGGATGTCGGCACGCTCGTCACGGAGAAGCCGGTGAGCGATTCGAAGCTGAGCTTCCCCTGCAGGAGCAGCTCTTCCTTCATCGACGCCGCATAGTCCTCGATCGCCTTCTCCTGCTCGGGGCTCATGGCGTTCTTCAGGAAGCTCGGCACCGCGCTCTTGACGCACGCGGTGTAGGCGTCGAAGTTCGTCCAGGCGTCGGCCGCGCTCTTGTCCCAGGCCAGGCCGTCATCGATCGCACCGTAGATCGAGGTGCCCACCGAGACCGCGCTGGTCAGGGGCCCCGTCACCTGCTTGACCTTGGCGAGGCCGAGTTTTGCCTGATAGAACTTCAGCTTGGCCGTGGCCATTCGACCACCGGTGTTGCCGACATCCAGGGCGGTCTTCTGCGCTGCGGCTTTCGCCGCCGCCTCCGCGACCTTCTTGGCGTTGTCGGCGCCCTTGGTGGCGGCATCCGACACGGATCCCATCACATCCCGCGCCTTGTCGACGCCGCTGTCCCCCAGTGCCCAGCTGCCGACGCAGGCCAGTGGCGCCTTGATCATGTCGGTGATCTGCTTCGGGTAGCTCATCCAAGCGATCGCGTCGCTGTCGACTCCCGCCATCTCCAGGAGCGACCCGACCATCGCCAGTCCTTCGGTCACCATGAAAACCGTGCCGATGGGCGGGTAGTTGACCATGTAGTCGGTCACCACGATCGAGGCGAAGCCCACGGCCTTCTTCATGCCGATGGCGATATCGTCGCCGATTTTCTCCAGCTCTTCGCCCGTCGAGCGGTCGCGGTAGCGGTTGATGACGTCCTTGTCGCCATCGACGAAGATGGTGGCGGGGTTGAACTTGCCGCCGTCACGGTAGTCGTCCACATCCCCGCGCCAACCGAGCCAGACCTGATCGCTCCAGCTCGTGTCGGCGATGCCGATCACCTCGGTGCCGCCGATGTAGCGGCCGATCATCTCCTTCGCGCCCGCGCGATAGATGTGATAGCCCTCCGACATCCATGCCGCGTTCTTGACGTCAGCGACCTTGTAGGGCTTGCCCGTGACATTGCTGATCAGGGTCAGGTCGCCCTCGAAGCCGGGGCAGTTGGACGCAGTGACATCAGTGCTGCTCTCGATCTTCTTGCTGGTGAAGGAGACCTCGTAGCACTGCACCCGGTAGTTGGCCTCGACCCGCTTGGTGGGCGCGGCACCGTCGATCGTGACCACTGTCACACCGTTTGCGGGGAAACCGGTGCCGAGGAAATCGACCAGCTGATCGCCGAGCGCCGTGGCGAGGCTCGTACTGCCGGGGTCGGTGGAACCGGATACCTCGACCTCGCCCTCCCAACCGGTGAAGCGGTAGCCCATCGGGTCGCCGAACGCCCACAGCTCGACCCGGGTGCCCACCGTCCATGCACCCGGCAGATAGGGGCAGTTGGGCGCGGGGTAGGCCATCAGCAGATCATCGCCGTTGTCGAAGTCCGAGATCACCACCTCGTCTTCGCGGGTGACGTTCACGCTGTAGTCGAGCACCTGGCAGAGCACGGCCTTGGCGTCGAGCGAGTGATAGCCCAGCGGCATCGTGATCTCGCGACCGATCGCGGCCTGGTTGACGCTGACGCTGCCGTAGATGGGGAGGGGCAGGCCCTCAGGGGTCAGGCGCTCCGGTACGCGAGGATCCGCGGTGCCTGCGCGCATCTCCCAGCCGACGATGGGGTTCAATGCCTCGTCGACATGCGCGGTGAAGGTGATGCTGCCGCGCTTCGTGCGCTCGATGTCCTGGAGAGTCGCGTACTGAGAGCCCTTTCCGGGCAGGTACCCGAAGAGGGTGTCGCGCACCGTGCCGTCGAAGTCGATCGTCTCGCACTTCTCTTCGATGATGCCGTCGAGGGTGGCCGAGACTCGCACCCGTGACGAGTCGCCGGAGTGGATGCGTGTGGTGGCGTTGCAGGCATCCGGGCGGACGTAACGGGGAGTGAAGGTCGCGGGCGCGGTAACCGTGTACTTCTGCGTGCGCTCCGAGGCCCGGGGCATCTGCGCCGGCCACGGCAGGTCGCCGCGACTGCGCTCCCAGATGCGGAAGCGTGCCTGGCTCTCGTACACGACGCCGCCGATGACCATCTGCGTCGACTGATTGGGCTCGGACTCGAAGGTGACCTCGGTTCCCTCGGCGAAGTAGTCGTGCAGACCCCACACGCCGCTGCCGCCATCCGCAAGACGCATCTGGCTCGGCTGATTGCGGGCGAGCAGTTCGCCCGCGAGCGGATGCGGGCAGTCCCCCGGCGTGCCGAAAGCGGGAAGCGTCGCCGCGGAGACGTTGTTCGAGAGGATCCCGCGCTCCAACACGACCCGGTGGCAACTGTCGAAGGTGACCTCGACACGAGGCGCACGCTCGTGTGCCTGTACGGTCGCGGTCTCCACGAGAGCGCCCGCGTTCTCATCCCAGAACGAGATCACCTCGTATTCGGCGGATGCGCGCTCGGGGTGCTCGTCTGTGCCCGCCCAGGTTCTCACATAGTCGATGCTGTCGCCGCGGAAGCGTTCAGGCTTGGCCTGGATGCGCAGTTCCGTGCCCGCGTACCAGCCGACGGTTCCCGGTTCAGAGATCACCGGCGGTGTATCACGTGGCGTGGTCGTGGCGAAGGGCACCGCGCTCAGCGGCTCTTCACAGTTGACCGGGTTCTGCACACTCACCGCGCCTGGGCCGCTCGACTCGGTCGTAGCGGCGTAGCAACTCGGGCCGAAGGTGACGTGCAACTGCGTGTACCCGGTCACGGTGCGCGGGGCTACCCCGCGTTCTCCCTGCCGCTCGAACCCCTCACCCTCGAAGGCGTAGAGCTTGGTGTCGACCTCGCCCGGGCGCAGCTCGATACCGCTCAGCTCGGTGCCGACAAGATACTGGGCACGGTAGCTCTGGGTGTTGGAGAAGGAGTTGTCACCACCGCTCCACTCGCCCTTGCCCTCCTGATAGCGCAGGTCGTGGCGCGCATCGTGGACGTAGACGCAGTTCGGTGCGGTGCCCGGCGCGCCTCCCCGGCCCGGCAGGCGGATGTCGCTGGTGGTGCCTCGGACATTCGTGTGATCGATGAGCACCTCGACGCACCGGAAGCTCTTGACGAAGCTGACCCGCGCCCAGTCGTTGTCGGGTGCGACGACCATGCCAATGCCGCGGCCCCGAGCGGTGTCCACGCCGCCGACCGCATCCTCAAGCACCCAGTCGAAGCCCGCCTCGTTGGAGGGAAGGGGGCTGAGATCGAAGTGCACCACGGTGAACTCGGCGTAGCCGCTCTTCGCCGCTCCCGGCTCTCCGCAGTTCGGTGCCTGGCGCGGGGTGATGATTCCCGAGACCGCGGGCTCGACCTGCAGGTCGAGTGCGACACATGCGCGCGGGGTGAGCGCGGCGGTGCGCGTGGCGGCCTCGAAGCGAGCATCCCCCGCATAGTCGGCTGTGAAGGTCGCCACGCCCGCCGCGCCGGCCACGGTGAGCGGAACGACACAGGTGCCCTGCCTCTGCACGGTGTCACAGGCGTCGAGGGCACCGACGGGCACCGCATCGGCGGGCTCCACGGAAAGCTCAATGCCGCCCTCCGGCCCGGTACCGGCGCCGGTGAGGCTCCACCGCAGGGTGATGTCCTCCCCTGCGGTCGGGCGCTGATCGGAGACGCCCGCAGCGAGAGTCAGGCTCGGCCGGCTATGCGGCACGACGATCAGCAGCGGCGCTGAGATGGCCTCCTCGTAGGTGGCCTCCTCATCGTCAGGGATGAACCTCGCGTGCACCATATGGTTGCCCGCCTCGGGGAAGATCAGCCCGCACTCGACGGCCGGCGAGATGTGCCCGGGAATGACCAGAAACTCGCAGGAGAGGTCCACGCCATCGCCGATCACGATCTTCCCGCGCGGCTCGGGCATGTCCGCGGAAGGCTTCGTCGCGCTGGCCTGCACGAACAGGACCTGCCCCCAGGCGATGATGGGTGTGGCGGTGTCTATGCTGATGTGCGGTGTGATCCTCCCCGCGGAGAAGGGGATGTCGATGCTCTGCGCCGCGTGCGGGCTGCCCACGGCCGGGGCGTACTCCACCGAGATCTCATGATCGCCCGCCGCCAGCGCGGGGATCGTCACGTTCGCGTGGGAGAGGATCGAGCCCGGCCCCATCGAGTCCACGGCTGTGAGAGCGAAGGTGCCGAGCGCCGCGCCGTCGACGGAGACCGTGATGCTGCCCTGCGGACGTTCGCCGAGGGAGAAGTCGGGGTGCTCGCGCACCAGCACCGAGCGGAGGAGCGCCGCGCCCGGCATCACCGAGCCGAGGCCGCCGATCTCGATGAGCACGGGAACGGCGCCCACCTCGTGCGGTACCCGCTCGGAGGAGGCGATGCTCAGGCGATCGCTCGTGCGCGTGCTCGGCGTGAAGCGGGCCTCGATCTCGTAACTGCCGGGGCGTAGCTCTCCCGCCGTCGGGACGAGGGTCGCTCGGCGCTGCTGCTCGGTGACGGCCACCGTGCCCAAAGTCGTCTCGTGCACGCCCGAGACAAGCACGAACCGGACACTGCCCAGGGCATCGGATCCGCCGGGGTTCGGCGTCCACGGCAGCTCGACGTCGGCGTGCAAGCGCACCTCCTGCCCCCAGACGCTCTGCGCGCCCGCGGTCAGCGTCACCGCGGGGCGGTGCTTCTCGATCGTGATGCGCACCGAATCGGAGGAGCGATCGTGGAACCAGGGGTTGCCGGAGAAGCGTGCCTCAAGGTTCCGGATACCGGCCCCCAGCGTCGCCGCCTCGACGCTCAGCGTCGCCGTGCCGCTGCTGCCGATGCTCGCCGAGGAACCCGGCACCGGGTTGCCGTCGGCGTAGAGCTGCACCTGACCGAAGCCGGGCACGGCCGCGGTGGGGGCGGTGCCGGTCACGGTGACGAGGACGTCGATCCGGGAACCGTACAGGGGGAAGACGTCGTCGCCGAGCTCGAGGGAGACCTCCGCGATGGCCCTGCCGTGGGTGTGCGTTGCGGCGAAGCTCTGCGAGGAGCCGTAGGCCTCGGTGCCCTGGTAATGCGCACGGATTTCCGCGGTGTCGAAGACATCGGGAAGGGTCGCCCAGACGCTGCTCCCCTCGGCGAGGTCGATCGTTGCGAATTGACGGCCCTGGAAGGTCAGATACACGAGTCCCTCGGCGACCGGACGAGAGAGCTGGCCGACGACGCTCGTACTCACCGAGGCGGTGAACTCCACGCCCTGTCCGTGGACACTCGTCTGCGTCGAGCGGGTGAGGAGCGTCGAGGTCGCCACCTTCTGCACGGTGTGGGCGACGGTCTGCGAATGCGGGAGATAGACACTGTCGCCCGAGTACTCGATGCGCAGGGCATGGCTGCCCGCAGGCAGACCTCTCACCACGAGGTTCATCGCCCCGGTAGAGGCCAGCTCTCCTTCGCCCACGACCTCGTCACCCAGCATCATGCGCAGGGTGCCGGTCGGTGTGGGGATCGGGCTCGGCACACCCGCGCCTGCGTGCACCCCCACCCACCAGGTCGGGCTCCCGCCCACGAGTGAGGGGGTCGACGGCGGCGAGGTGTCAAAAGCGACCGGACTCTTGCCGGTGACCGGGAAGGAGATGCTGTCGCCGCTGTCGACATATCTCCAGCGATTCCCGCTGAAGGAGGCTGAGATGCCCTGCGGGCCGTAGGGGAGACCCGGCAGGGTTACACTGGCCGCGCCTCCTGCGCCCAGCATCACCTCCTCCTGGAAGCCCTCCGGCCCTCGGAAGATCACGGTGCCCTGCGCCGGGAGCGGCACGGGCGCCTCCGTCATCACAGTGGCCGTGACGGTGACCGGCTCACCCGGAGAAGCGCTCGACGGAGAGGCTGTGAGCGTTGTGGTCGTGGCGTCAGTGGCGAGATACAGATGCTCGCCGGCATTGCTTGCGTCGTGGGTCGCATCGCCCGCGTATCTGGCCTCCACCCACCAGCGGAACTGGGTGCCGCTGAAGGGTTCGCCGTCGTAGGACGTGATCGTCGTCTCCAGCACCGCACGCCCTTCGGCGCCGATCGTCGCTGTGCCCAGCGGGTCTCCCCCGCCGAAGAACTCGACCTGGCCGGTCGGTACCCCGCCGTCCGCCCCCGAGGTCACGGTCGCGGTGAGTGTCAGCGGGCGCCCGCGGTGCCATTGCCCTCCAGGGCGATCGCTCTGCAAGGCGAGGCCGAGCATACTCGCCGTGCCGTCGGTAGTAACGGTTGTCTCGCCCTGCGAGCCCCTGTACCCCTCCGAACCGCTGTAGACGGTGCGCACGGTATACGTCTCCGTGCCAGCCGCGGTGGTCGTAACGCTCACCTGTCCGTCGGCAGGCACGACCGCTGTCAGGGGTTCGCGCCCAGCCACGTGGAAGGTCACCGTGCCTGCGAGCTCCTCCGCACCGATCTGCGTCTTCGTGACGGTCGCGTGATAGGTTACCGCGCCGCCCTTCTTGGGATTCAGCGGATTGCTGTGTACGCTCACCGAGGTGCTGAGCGACGTGGCCGCGCTCACCGTGCCCGGACAGGAGGGGTCGTCGACGTCGAGCGTCGTGGTACCCCAGGCGTCGGCAGTGGAGAAGCCCGCGCCACAGGCCGGGATACCGTTGTTCGTGAAAGCGGATGCCTCCGCCTGCACCGAGCCCGCGACCGCGCCTGCCGCACCCGCGTCGGCGGCATAGTTGCCGTCGACGAGGACGTTTCGGAGCTGCACAGAACCCTGCATCACTCTCACCGCGCCGCCCTGCGAACCCGTGGGCGCGAAGCCTCCCCGCAGGGTGACATCGACAAGGTTGGAGGCTCCTCCTCCGAAGCGGAGGAGCTGTACACGGTCGCCGCCGTCGATCGTGAGTCCCGCCGCATCCGGGAAATGGAAGGCGACATAGGAGAAGCCCTTGCCGCTGATCTCCACGGAGCGCTGTACGACCAGCGGTGCTTCCAGGACGATCGTGCCGTTCGCCACGGCCTCGGTCGCCGGGTAGATCCCGGCGACACCGGCCCTCCAGACGTTCAGCTCCTCAATCGCGGCGCGCAGGGTGCATGAGCCGTCCACCGTCTCGCACCAGCCGTCGCCAGGTAAGGCGTCCGAGGTATCGGCGAGGGAGTCGATGCACATGCCGAGGGTCGGCTTGGGGAGCGGAGCGCCCCACTCCGTCTCATAGTCGCTCTGCAGGATGCTGCACGCTGCGCTGCCATATATGCGCCCATCCGCATGCGGGCGTCCGAGGCTCCACCATTCCGGTGCGGACGAGTCTTCGCCCGCTTCTTCTGTAGAGACATCCTCTTCCTCGTCCGTCGAGGAAACCTCGTACGCCGATTCCTCGTCTCCCACATCGTCCGCCGGCGCACTGCCCTCCTCCGGCGATGCCAGCTCGAGCGGCCGTTCCTCCGCAGCCCACGCCGAGGGTGTCGTCGCGATCGGAACCAGGAGACCCAGAACGAGCGCGGTGGCGGCACCCGTCGCCACCGCGGCCACGCGGATGCGCCGCTCCGCGCTCTCCTCCGACAGGGCGAGCGCTGCCGGCACACGCCCTCCGATGGCCGAGAGGTAGATCGCGACCAGCAGCGCGATGGGCGCCGCCGCGAGCGTGCACTGCAGAACGATCGAGACCACCACGAGCACCGCCGGGGAGAGGCCGAGCTGACCGAGTACGGTCACCCCCGCCGCCAGGAGCCCGTACAGAAGGAAGCCGCCGAGGCCGACGAGTGCAACCCCTCCGGCACGACCGCGAGTGAGCTCGCTGCTTCGACGCAGGAGGCCGAGGACCCCGTGGCGTTCGTGAGCGGCGACCGGCAGAAGAAGCAGACTGTGCGTGACGATCACGGCGGCAGCCCCGAAGGGGATCGCGAAGGCGACGAGCATCGGCCAGGAGAGCCAGTATCCGGTGGCCGGCGGCTCGACGGCGGTCGCCCCTCGCAGGCGGAAGCGCCGGAGGAGCATCGCCGCACCGCGGACGATCAGGAGCACGATGCCCGCCGCGCTGAGGAGGGGTGCAAGCAGGAAGGCGAGTACGGCCTCGGCGGCGGCGGTCACCCACGCGCCTGCGAAAGGCAGAGCACGGCGAATGCCGCGCAGCAGGGCACCGCCGAGGCCGAGGCCTGCCCCTCCGCGCGCGCGGGCGCCGAAGAGCGCCGCGACGGCGAGGAAGACGGCGGCGCTGAGCAGTCCGATCGCCAGGGCGGCGGGTACACCCGCTTGGAGCGCGAGACGTGCGATACCGGCGACGGTGATCTCACCCTCGGCGAACACGAGCGCGTGCTGCGCCCAGGCGAGTTCCGAGACCGCGGCGACCGCGAGCGCGGTGACCCCCGCAACGATCATGTTCAGCGCGACCAGCGCGGCGACAATCTCCCAGAACGCGCGACCGAACAGCGCGAATCCGCGCGAGAACAGACTCAACGACTCGCGAAGGCGCATCACACACTCCCCTGGCTGCGTCCGGGTTCTGGCAGCTCTTTCTCGGAGAGTAGCGCGAAGGATGTGGACGGATGCGGCCACTGACCGCTACCGGCCACGGACGCGATCCGGGCGCGCGTGACGGCCTGCTCATGAGGCCGTCACGCGTGCCGGAGGGGGTCAGGCGCTGACGACCGCCCTCTCGCGCACCCGGCGGGTGGCCTCGACGATGTTGCGCAGCGATGCCACCGTCTCCTCGTAGCCGCGGGTCTTCAGCCCGCAGTCGGGGTTGACCCACAGCTGGCGGGTGGGGATCTCCTCGGCGGCGCGACGCAGCAGCGCCTCGACCTCCTCCGTCGAGGGCACGCGCGGCGAGTGGATGTCGTAGACGCCCGGGCCGATGCCGTGGTCGAAGCCGGAGGCCGAGATGTCGGCGACGACCTCCATGCGACTGCGGGCGGCCTCGATCGAGGTGACGTCGGCATCCAGCGCCCGGATGGCGTCGATCACGACGCCGAACTCCGAGTAGCAGAGGTGGGTGTGCACCTGCGTGGCCGCATCCGCCCCTCCCGTCGCCAGACGGAAGGAGTTCACCGACCAGTCGAGGTAGGCGGGCTGATCGGTCTTCTTCAGCGGCAGGAGCTCGCGCAGCGCCGGCTGATCGACCTGGATCACGCCGGTGCCGGCCGACTCGAGGTCGGCGATCTCGTCGCGGGCCGCGAGGGCGACCGAAGACGAGGTGCTGCC
>CAYOTY010000053.1:531-17661 GCA_964406995.1 uncultured Microbacterium sp. | reverse complement strand
GATCGAGGAGATCGGCAAGTACCACCCCACCGAGGAGCCCTCGTTCATCGAGATCGACTCCGCGCGTGCGCAGTACTGGCTCAGCGTCGGCGCGCAGCCGACCGAGCAGGTCCTCGTGCTCCTCAAGCTGACCGGCGACTGGGGCACTTTCAAGGGCGACAAGGACGCCAAGAGCACCGTCAAGGTGGCCGAGCCCAAGGCTCCGTTCGAGATCGACGCGAGCAAGAAGTCGGTCGTCAAGCCCAAGGCGGAGAAGGCCGCCGAGCCGGTTGCTGAGCCTGTCGAAGCACCTGCCGACGACGCCCCGGCGGAGGCCGCCGAGGCTCCCGCCGCCGACGCCGAGTAATCGCGATGCTTAACGCCGCGCTCGAGCACATCGTCAAGGGGATCGTCGATCATCCCGAGGATGTGCGCATCGACGAGTCCACGTCGCCCCGGGGCGACCTCCTCGAGGTCCACGTGCACCCCGAGGATCGCGGACGCGTCATCGGGCGCGGCGGCCGCACCGCAAAGGCACTGCGTACCCTCGTCTCCGCGCTGGCCGACGGGCGCCGCGTGCGCGTCGACGTCGCGGACGACTGAGGTGGCAGGTCCCGAACGCGGCCGCAGCAAGAACCAGCTGCGCGTAGGCCGCCTGGTCAAGGCGCACGGGCTCAAGGGCGCCCTCAAGCTCGAGCTGTACACGGACAATCCCGCCGGACGCTTCTTCCCCGGCGCGGAGTTCACCCTGCAGGTGCCCGAGGCCTCGCCCTGGCACGGCAAGACCATCACGGTGCGCGAGTACCGGGTGATGAACGGCAACTCCGTCGTCTTCTTCGAGGGCGTCGAGGACCGCACCGGCGCGGAGAGCCTCGTACGGGCGATCCTCTGGATCGATCAGAACGACGACGAGACCGAGGACAACGCCTGGTTCGACCACCAGCTCGTAGGACTCGACATCGTGCGTGACGACGAGGTCGTCGGGAAGGTCGCGCGGGTCGAGCACTTCCCCGCGCAGGACCTGCTCATCGTGAAGGTCGGCTCGGACGAGGTCATGGTGCCCTTCGTCGAGGCGATCGTGCCCACCGTGGACGTTCCCGGCGGCCGCATCGTGGTGACGCCTCCTCCGGGTCTCTTCGAGGCGACTCCGGATGCCGAGGAATCCGCCGCCTCCGAGTGAGGCTGTTACGGTGTCCCCGTGCGAATCGACGTCGTCTCGATCTTCCCGTCCTACTTCGACGGTCTGACGCTGTCGCTGCTCGGGAAGGCGCAGGATGCCGGCATCCTGGATCTTCGCGTCCACGACCTCCGCGACTGGACCTCCGACCGGCACCGCACCGTCGACGACACGCCCTACGGCGGCGGCGCCGGCATGGTCATGAAGCCCGAGTCCTGGGGGCTCGCCCTGGACGAGCTGGCGGCCGGCTCCGAGCGTCCGACGATCGTCTTCCCGTCTCCGGCGGGGGAGCGCTTCACCCAGGCGACGGCGCGAGATCTGGCGACGCGCGACCATCTGGTCTTCGGCTGCGGGCGCTACGAGGGCATCGACGAACGCGTCTTCGAGTACGCGACCACCCTCGGCGAGGTACGACTGGTGAGTCTCGGCGACTACGTTCTCAACGGGGGAGAGGTCGCCGCGATGGCGATGATCGAGGCGATCGGCCGCCTCATCCCCGGTGTCGTCGGCAATCCGGAGAGCCTCGTGGAGGAGTCCCACGAGGACGGGCTGCTCGAGTATCCCTCGTACACGAAGCCCGCGATCTGGCGAGAGCGCGCCGTCCCCGACATCCTGCTCAGCGGCAATCACGGTGCGATCGCGACCTGGCGTCGTCAGCAGCAGGTCGAGCGCACCCGCGAGCGTCGTCCCGACCTGCTGGAAGGCGAGTAGGCCGCGTCGCCGCACGCGTCGCCGTGCTGTGCGGGTCGGCATGCACGTCGGTCTCAGGAGGGAGGCGGAATCCGTCTCACGGGGGATGCGGACCGCTGTCCGACCCCCGCACAATTGGTCTATGAGCGAAACCATCTTCACACCGGGCGCCGACGTGCTCACCACGCGCGGACGCGGCGCCGTCATCGATGTCCGGGCCACTCCGTCCGGCAAGTTCGTCATCGGGGTCGAGGATGCGGACGGCGAAGTGGGCTACTTCACCGAGAAGGCGCTCCGGCTCGCGCAGAGCTAGAAGACCACTATGCGGCGTCCAGGACCTGTCGTGTGGAGGTGACCTCGGCGAAGCCGCCGGCCTGCAGGTTGATCGCCGTGGCGCGCATGAGATCCTCGGCCGAGAGGGTGGCCTCCGTCCCGTCGGGCAGCGTCGAGGTCAGGTCGAAGGTGCGGGTCGCGTCCAGCGCAACGGTGACGGCGTAGCCGAGATTGCCGCCCATGCGCGCCGTCGTCTCGACGCACATGTTGGTCTGGATGCCGCACAGCAGCAGCTCGCGGATGCCGCGCGCGGAGAGCCAGGCGTGCAGATCGGGCCGCCCGTAGAACGCCGAGTTCACCGTCTTCGCGATGAGGAGATCGGCGTCGTCCGGATCGAGGAAGGACTTGAGTCGGTTGCCGTCCGATCCGGGATGCAGCGGGGAACGGGGCGAGATCGAGTCGTGCCGCACCAGCACGAGCGGGCCGCGGCCGCCGCCGCTCCAACGATCGACCAGTTCGGCGACCCGCTCCTCCGCCTCGAGGTTGGTCGTGCGTCCCCAGACCGGGTCGTCGAAGCCTTGCTGCACGTCGATGACGATGAGAGCCTGCATCCGTCCATCTCAGCCGCCGGCGACCGGTTTGTCCAGCGGCGCGGATGCCACGGATACGAGGATTCCCGCCAGACCGCTCAGGAGAGCCAGGCAGAGGCGATCCAGAACCAGCCCACCCAGGTGGCGACGGCGATCGCCGGGGGCAGCACCGTCAGCAGAATGCGACCGCGTCGGAGCCGGGCTCCTGCGGCATCGATGAAGCCGGTCTCCTCGCTGCGCTCGTCCCGGTAACCGGTGCTCTGGTGCTCCGTGCGCCGACCCAGCGTGCGCGCAACCCGCTCGGCGAAGTCGAGCACCGCGGGATCGGCCATGTCGAAGGGAGCCCGGGCGATGACGAACAGCCAGTCGT
The DNA here is from genome assembly GCA_964406995.1 of uncultured Microbacterium sp. Lineage (GTDB taxonomy): Bacteria > Actinomycetota > Actinomycetes > Actinomycetales > Microbacteriaceae > Microbacterium. The sequence goes on along the minus strand of CAYOTY010000053.1, from coordinate 14,582 downwards.
CGACGATCTCGATGTCGAATCCGGCGGCCTCGTCGATCATGAGGGCCATGACGTCGGGCGTGATCACGTAGAGCGCGTCGGTCTCGTACTCCTTCGGGCAGTACAGGCGGAACCAGCGATCGAAGTCGCCCTCCAGCGGCAGGCGCTGGTCGGTGCGGAACGGGATCGGGTACGCGCGGGGCCTGGACTGACGTGCCGCCGACTCCAGATACATGTGGGGGAGCCTGCGGTCGAGGCCGATCGCGATGAAGCCGTACTCCTCGCGTCCCGAGGCCCGCTGCGTCGTCTGTGCCACGAGATTCGCGATCTCGATGTACATCGGCTCGTGCACGTGCACCGAGTTCTCCACCCAGTGGCGTCCGTCACGGGCGAAGAGCGTGGCCGGGAAGGAGCGCGGATCGATCTCCAGGTTGTAGTGCCAGCCGCGTGCCAGGGCGAGCTCCGCGGCGGCACGTCGCTGGCGCCAGCGACGGTCGTGGCTCCAGTAGCTGGCGATGGCGCCCCCGAGGAAGAAGGCGGCCAGGATGCTGGATGCCGCCGCCACCAGCAGTGCGCGCGTGCGCTCCGCGGGATCCGGCTCGCTCATCGCCGTCGTGCCTGCGAACCACGCGATCGCCAGCGTCAGTGCGATCAGGATCGTCATCAGGACGCCGAAAGGCACGGCCTTCAGGTCGGTCCTGCGGATCGTGGGGGCGTTCTGCAGCGTCGTGCGCCGGAACCTCTGGAGTGTATCGAGACCGCTCATCATCGTCCACGCTAACGCCTGACGGGCGAGGGCGTGATCAGTCGACGCCGAGGAAGGAGCGATCGGTCAGGATGATCGGGCCGTCGTCGGTGATGGCGATCGTGTGCTCGGCGTGCGCACCGCGCGAGCCGTCGGCGCTGCGCAGGGTCCAGCCGTCGGGGTCGGTGACGAGTTCATCGGTCGTCTGCAGGAACCAGGGCTCCAGGGCCACCACCAGGCCGGTGCGAAGGGGGAAGCCGCGTCCGGCGCGCCCGTCGTTGGGGACATGCGGATCGCCGTGCATGATCCTCCCGACGCCGTGACCGCCGAAGTCGGTGTTGATCGAGTACCCCTCGCCGTGGGCGATCTCCGCGATGGATGCCGAGATGTCGCCGATCCGGTTGCCGACGGCGGAGGCGGCGATGGCCGCATCCAGTGCGCGCTCGGTCGTCTCGATGAGGCGGAGGTCTTCATCGCGCGGAGTGCCGACGACGAAGGACACCGCCGAGTCGGCGACCCAGCCGTCGATAGACACCGCGAAGTCGAGGGAGACGAGATCGCCGTCGCGCAGCGTGTAGTCGTGGGGGAGGCCGTGCAGCACCGCATCGTTGACCGACGTGCAGATCACCTTGCCGAAAGGGCTCGCGCCGAAAGAGGGGTGATAGTCGATGTAGCAGGACTCGGCGCCGGCCTTGCGGATCAGCTCGTGGGCGCGCTTGTCGATCGAGAGCAGGTTGGTTCCGACCTTCGTCTCGTCGCGCAGGGTCGCCAGGGTCTCGGCCACGAAGCGTCCGGCGGGGCGCATGGCCTCGATCTCGGCCGGGGTGCGCAGTTCGATCATGGAAGCAGATCCTCTCGTCCTCTTCATTCTCGCAGAGCGAGCCGGGGGGAGAGCTCCGTCGTGCACGGGCGGGCGGCGGGGCGTACGATCTGAGTATGTGGTTGCGACGCGCGTTCTACACCTGGCTGCTGCCGGCGGCGCTCGTCCTGCCGTTGTGGCTGCTCATCGGCTGGGGTGTCTTCCAGGCCGGCGGCTGGGCCTTCCTCTGGGTGCTCTTCATCGCGATACCCTCGGTCCTCGTCGGGCAGATCGTCTTCTCTCTTCTCGTGCGTGCGCGCCCCTCCGCCCGGCATCAGCGGGCCGTGTCCTGGTGGGACCTCGCCGGCTTCGGCCTCTGGCACGCGCTCACGATCGCGCTCGGCTTCTACCCGGAGGGGGCGTTCGGCTGGCTGCTCACCGCCGCGATCGTCGTGGGACTCGCCATGGTCTGGCTCCTGCTCTGGCAGCTGTGGGCTGAGGCGCGGGGCACCTTCGACGCGGTCCACGTCTCCGTCCGCACGGACATCGAGAGCGATGTCTCGGGTCTGGACTCGCCCTATCCCGAGGTCATCGTCGTCGAGGAGGCCGCTCCCGCCCCGTCGCCGCGCTCCGCGCCCTGACCCGCGTTTTGGTGGGTGCAGGCATCCGTGGCAGAATGGATGTTTGTGCTGTGACCGGCTCTGCCTCAGGGGAGTCCACGGGCGCGCTGCGACTCGTGCAGCACACATCCCAACGTATTCCTTCCAGATGCCTCCGACCTGTGGCGGGTGCAGAGAGAGACGATCATGCAGATCCTCGACTTCGTCGATGCAGCATCGCTGCGTAGCGACATTCCCGACTTCTTCCCCGGTGACACCGTCAAGGTGCACGTGAACATCACCGAGGGCAGCCGCTCCCGCATCCAGGTCTTCCAGGGCATCGTCCTCGGCCGCTCGGGCGACGGCGTGCGCGAGACCTTCACCGTGCGCAAGATCAGCTTCCAGGTGGGCGTGGAGCGCACCTTCCCGGTGCACAGCCCGACGATCGACCACATCGAGGTCGTCACCCGCGGTGACGTGCGTCGTGCGAAGCTCTACTACCTGCGCGAGCTCCGCGGCAAGAAGGCCAAGATCAAGGAGAAGCGCGAGAACTGAGCGCGCCTTTCCGAAGCACCCCGAGACACGTCGTCCCGGGGTGCTTCTCTTTCTGCGCAGTGTGCGAACCTGGTAGCTGTCGTCTTCGACGGCACGCGCATCACACAGGAGAAGGATTCCGATGAGTCACAGCGACAACACCGTCGCCCAGACCCCCCGCGAGCGTCGCGAGAGGCCTCATCGCGGTCCTCTGCGCTTTCTGCGCGATCTGCTGGTGATCCTGCTCATCGCGGGTTTCGTGTCGTTCCTGATGAAGACCTTCGTGGTGCGCTCGTTCTACATCCCCTCCGGGTCGATGGAGAACACCCTGCTCGTCAACGATCGCATCCTCGTCGACGAGCTCACGCCGCGGTGGAACGACTACGAGCACGGCGAGATCGTCGTCTTCAAGGATCCGGGCGGATGGCTGCCGCCGCGACCGCAGCGTCCGGCCCGGCCGCCGATCCTGGAGGGCGTCGACTGGTTCCTCACGGTGATCGGCCTGTCCACCTCCGATTCGGAGGACCACCTCGTCAAGCGCGTGATCGGGCTCCCGGGCGATCACGTGGTCTGCTGCAATGCGTTGGGACAGATCACGATCAACGGCGCCCCCATCGACGAGTCCGCGTATCTGAAGCTCCCCGCCGGCGACACGGTCGCCTCCGACATCCCCTTCGACGTGCTCGTTCCCGAGGGCGCGCTCTGGCTCCTGGGGGACAACCGCAAGACCTCGCGGGACTCGCGCGCGCACGACGATTTGCCCGGCGGCGGATTCGTCCCGGTCGACCATGTCGTCGGTCGTGCGTTCCTGATGACCTGGCCGCTGAGCCGTATCGGTCTGCTCGACGATCACAGCGAGCTGTTCAACGGCGTCCCTGCACCGCAATGAGCATCGCGCCCACTCTGACGCTCGAGCACACCGTGCTGCGGGAGCACGCGTTCGTCCTGTCGCTGGACGAGGTCGGGCGCGGAGCGCTCGCGGGGCCTGTCGCGGTCGGCGCCGCGCTCCTGGACGCCGACACCGCGGGCAGGGCCATTCCCGAAGGGCTCCGTGACTCCAAGCTCGTCACCGAGCGTCGGAGACCTGATCTGGCCGCACGGGCGGCGGAGTGGGTGCCCGCATCCGCCGTGGGATGGGCGACGGCGGCGGAGGTCGATGAGGTCGGCATCATGCGTGCGCTGGGCCTCGCCGCCTCGCGGGCCATCGAGGCGGTGTGCGCCCAGGTGGCGGATGCCGCATCCGCCCTCGTCCTCCTCGACGGCAATCACGACTATGTCTCGGCAGTGCACCCCGAGCCGTTGCGGGTGCGCGCGATCGTGAAGGGGGATCGCGACTGCGCGTCGATCTCCGCGGCATCCGTCATCGCCAAGGTGGCGCGCGACGCGCACATGTGCGCGCTGCACGAGGAGTACGGCGTCTATGAGTGGGAGCGCAACAAGGGGTACGCGAGCACCGCGCATCGAGAGGCGATCCGCGCGCTGGGCCTGAGCCCCTATCACCGCGCCTCCTGGGCGATCGCCGATGCGCCGGCGCTGTTCTGACGCGCGGCGGGGCGCTGAGCGAAGCGTTCCGATGCGATTCGTGTCGCGGTGGGGCGGGCGCAGTGAGCCCGAACCCCTTCGCGCCGTCCGCGAGCTCTAGGATAGGGAGCACCATGGATGAGGACGCCTTCGAAGACTACGACCGCGAGCTGGAGCTCGCCCTGTACCGCGAGTACCGCGATGTCGTCTCGCAATTCCAGTACGTGGTCGAGACCGAGCGGCGCTTCTATCTGGCCAACGACGTCAACGTCGTCCGCCACGACACCGAGCACGACTTCTACTTCGAGATCTCGATGAGCGATGTCTGGGTATGGGACATCTACCGCGCGGATCGCTTCGTGAAGGCCGTGCGCGTCCTGACGTTCAAGGACGTCAACGTCGAAGAGCTCCAGCGCCGCGAGTTCGAGCTTCCGCAGGAGCTCTCCCTCGACGGAGAGTGATCACTGACTAGCCCTCCACAGAGGGTCGATTCTCGCGGAGTCTCACGGATGCCGTTGATCCTCGTCTGAGGGCAGGATCCGCCCCGCCACGGCTCGCCATGCTGTCGATATGGCAGCGAAAGACGACCTCGGGCGTGCGGGCGAGCAGCGTGCGGTGGAGCACCTCACTCACCTCGGCTACACCATCCTCGACCGCAACTGGCGAAGTCCGCAGGGCGAGCTCGACGTGATCGCCCGGCGCGGTGCGGAACTGGCCGTCGTCGAGGTGAAGACCCGCAGCAGCCTCGACTTCGGGCACCCCTTCGAGGCGATCGATGCCCGTAAGCGCGAGCGGCTGTGGCGGCTGGCCCACGGCTGGATAGCAGAGCATCGCGATCAGGCGCGCGGCGCCGAGCTGCGGTTGCACGCCATCGGCATCGTGGGGATAGACCCCGCGACCGGTGTGCTGGAGCATTTGGCGGATCTGCGATGAGGACCGCGCGGACCTGGGCGATCGCCCTGGAGGGACTTCGCGGGGAGCTTGTCGAGGTCGAGGCCGACCTCTCCCGCCAGACCCCCGGGTTCTCACTGATCGGCCTCCCCGACAAGGCGCTCGGCGAGGCCGTGCAGCGCGTGCACAACGCCTGCGCGAACAGCGACTTGCCCATGCCCCGCCAGAGGATCACTGTGAACCTCTCCCCGGCGAGCCTCCCCAAGAACGGATCCGGCTTCGACCTGGCGATCGCTGTGGCGGCGCTGACGACGGATGGGCTCCTCGATGCCGGTTCGGTCGCGCGCACGGTGCACGTGGGCGAACTGGGATTGGACGGGCGCATCCGCCCGGTACCCGGAGTGCTGCCGGCTGTCTTCGCCGCGGCGCAGCGCGGGTTCGAGCGGGTGATCGTCCCCGCAGCGAACGAGACGGAGGCGAGGCTCGTGACCTCGATCGAGGTCCGAGCGGCGACGTCGCTCGCGCAGGTGGCGTCGTGGCATGGCGCCGAGATCGCCGTTCCCGATCTGGAGCCCGTGCGTATCGAGGAACGGATGCCGCAGGCCCAGCCTGCTCTCGAACTCGCCGACGTCGTCGGTCAGCCGGAGGCGGTCGATGCCCTCGTCCTCGCGGCCGCAGGCGGTCACCACCTGCTCCTCAGCGGCCCGCCGGGCGCAGGAAAGACCATGCTCGCCCGGCGTCTTCCCGGCATCCTGCCACCGCTGAGCGACGAGCATGCGCTCGAGGTCGCCTCGGTGCGCTCGCTGTCGGGGCAGGCGGTGCGCACGCTCGAGCGCGTGCCGCCGCTGGAGGCCCCGCATCACAGTGCTTCGGTGCCGGCGATCGTCGGCGGCGGCTCGCGAGGCATCCGCCCCGGTGCGATCGCCCGGGCGCACCGCGGCGTCCTGTTCCTGGACGAGGCAGGGGAGTTTCCCAGAACCGTCCTCGACGCGCTGCGCCAGCCGTTGGAGACCGGGGCCATCGAGATCCATCGTGCGGGCGCCTCGGCCGCCTTTCCCGCCCGGTTCCAGCTCGTCCTGGCGACGAACCCCTGCCCCTGCGGGCACTACGGCGTCCGCCATGCCGAGTGCGTGTGCCCTCCGATGCAGATCCGGCGCTATCAGCAGCGCCTCTCCGGGCCGCTGCGGGACCGGGTCGATATCGATCTGCACGTCACGCGCGTGACCGCCGCAGGGCTCAGCCAGAACGGCGGGCCGGTGACGAGCTCCGCAGCGTTGGAGACGGTGCGTCATGCGCGCGCCGCCGCCGCTGCCCGATGGGCGGAGCGCGGATGGGCGACCAACGCGGAGACCGAGGGGAAGTGGCTGCGTCTGGGCCCGCACCGACTCGCCCCCTCGGTCATCGCCCCGCTCGAGCGCGCCCTGGAGCGCGGGGCGCTCACCGTCCGCGGCTACGACCGCGTGCTCAGACTCGCCTGGACGATCGCCGACGTCGCAGGCGCCGCCTCGCCCACCGTCGACCACCTGGGCCGCGCACTCTTCCTCAGACAAGGAGCCGCACGATGATCGCCGACCTGCTCGCCGACCCTGCCGCACGCGACCTGGCGCTCGAGCTGCGACCGGATCGTGCCCCTGAAGAGGTGCTTGCGCATCTCGTATGGAACGTGCTGACCGAGCCCGGTGACGGGGTCGCCGGAACGATGCGCGAGGTGCTCGGCGCCCGCGAGGCCTTGCAGTGCGCGCTGTCGAAGGCGCCGTGCCCGGAGGTTCCCGGCCGCGCGCTGCAGGAGGCGCGCAAGCGCTGGGGTCCTCGTGCCGACGCGGGCCTGGTCCGGCAGGCCGCAGGCGCCGCACTGAGGGCGGGCGCGGCGCTGCTTCTCCCGGGCGACGAGGACTGGCCGACGGCGGCGTCCGATCTGGGCGCGCACGCACCGGTCGTGCTGTGGGTGCGCGGATCGGCGGGCCTGCTCTCCCAGACGCATCGCGCCGTCTCCGTCGTCGGCGCACGTGCGGCGACCCCCTACGGCGAGCACATGGCCCGTGAGCTCGCGGGGGACCTCGCGCTGCGCGGGCATCCGATCGTCTCGGGCGGCGCCTATGGGATCGACGGCGCCGCGCATCGCGCAGCGCTCGGCGTGGGCGGCGAGACCGTCGCGTTCCTCGCCGGCGGGGTGGATCGTCTCTATCCTTCCGGGCACACGCGCCTGCTCACCGAGATCACCGCGCGCGGCGCCCTCGTCAGCGAGGTCCCCTGCGGAACCGCCCCGACCAAGTGGCGGTTCCTCGCGCGGAATCGGCTCATCGGCGCCCTCAGCGCCGCCACCGTCGTCGTCGAGGCGGGCCGGCGCAGCGGCTCGCTGAACACCGCCGGGCACGCGGCGGCCCTCGGCCGTCCGCTGGGGGCGGTGCCGGGGCCGGTCACCTCGGCGGCATCCGCCGGCTGCCATCGGCTCCTGCGCGAATACGACGCCCGCTGCGTGACGAGCGCCGAAGACGTGCGCGAACTGCTCGGGCTGCGGGGAGGGCCCTCGGAGACGGCTCCGGCTCCCACGGAGGCCGATCACGAGCGCACGCGCCTCTGCGACGCCCTGGGCGCCCGGAGTCCGCGCACGCCGCAGGAGATCGCACAGCGCTCGGGCCTGGCCGTCGAGCGGGTCGAATCGCTGCTGGGGACGCTGGCCCTGGAAGGACTCGTCCGGCACCGGGAGGACGGCTGGGTGCGTGCCGGCTGAGAGGGCTCAGGGGCGTTCACACGAGACGGTACCCGGCGCCGCGCACGGTCTCGATGCGGTCGGCGCCGATCTTCTGGCGGAGATAGCCGATGTACACGTCGGCCACATTGGACCCCGGATCGAAGTCGTAGCCCCACACGCGGCTCAGCAGCTGCTCCCGACTGAGCACCTGGCCGGCATGGCGGATCAGCTCCTCCGCCAGGGCGAACTCCCGTGCCGACAGCTCCACGGCGTGATCGCCGACGCGGGCCTTGCGCGTCCGGATGTCCAGGTGCAGGTCGCCGTGCGAGAGCTCCGGCGCCGCGGACGGCTCCTCACGGCGCATCCGCAGCCGGATGCGCGCGAGCAGCTCGTCGAAGCGGAAGGGTTTTCCGAGATAGTCGTCGGCACCGCCCTCCAGCCCCGCGATCGTATCGTGGAGCTCGACGCGCGCGGTCAGCATGATCACCGGCAGCCGGGAGCCCGAGCCGCGCAGCTGCTCAAGGACCTGGAAGCCGTCGAGACCGGGCAGGTTGACGTCCAGGATCATGAGATCGAACTCGTCGGAATGCGCCAGCTCCAGCGCCTCGGTGCCCGTCGCCGCCACCCGGGTGGTGAACCCGGCCGCACGCAGGCCCTTGTCGATGAACCCGGAGATGCGGGGCTCGTCATCCGCGATGAGGATCGACGACACGGCTCACCCCTCGCCGTCCGCGGACATGGTCGCCGCAACGGCATCCGTGCGGCGAAGCGGCACGCTCAGGACGAAGCGCGCCCCGCCGCCGGGTGCGTCCTCCACGGAGAGCGAGCCTCCGTGGGCGCGCGCGATGAGCTGGCCGATGTTCAGACCCAGGCCGCTGCCGGGCTGCGCCTCTGCGCCTTCGCCGCGATGGAAGCGCTCGAAGATCCGGTGCTTCTCGGCATCCGGAATCCCCGGACCGAAGTCGCGCACCCAGAACCGGACCTCCTGCTCGTCCATCTCGCTGCCGACTTCGACGCTGCTCCCGCCGTGCGTGACGGCGTTGTGCACCAGCTGCAGCAGCGCCTGGGTGATCCGCGCCGCATCCAAAGACGCCACCACGTGCGCAGTCTCGCCCCGGGCGACCTCCGCACCGGTGAGTCCGTGCGCCTTGCGGACGATCTGATCCAGGAGGTCCGCGGTGTCCACCGGCGCTCGCCGGAGGGGGACCGGGCCGTGCAGCGTCGCGGCTGCGGCGAGATCCTGGACGAGCCGGTCCATGCGCTCGAGCTCGTCCACGGCGAGCCGCTGGGTCTGCAGCGTGTCGTCCGGATCGTCGGGATCCATGACCTCCAGGTGTCCACGCACGATCGTGATCGGCGTCTTGAGCTCGTGACCCACGTCGCTGAGCAGACGGCGCTGGGAGTCCAGGGCGTCGTCGAGACGGTCGAGCATGTCGTTCATGGTCTCCGAGAGCTCGGCCACGTCATCGTTCCCCACGATCGGAAGGCGCTCGTCGGTCGACTCGGCCGTGATGCGCTCCGCCGCCTCGCGCATCTGCCGCAACGGCCGGAGAAGGCGCGTCGCCACGACCGTCCCCGTCGCCGCGATCACCGCGAGGGCGATCAGCGAGGCGATGATGAATACGCGGCCGGCGGTGTTGATCTCATCGAGCTCGGCCCGGACGTCGTAGACCATCACGAACACCACCTCGGCGGGTTCCGGGGAGTCTTCGATGCGGATCGGCACCGCCAGATAGCGCCAGGCCGCCTCCTCCTCGACATAGGTGCCGATGAGCGGCTGGCCCGGGCCCATCTGGGCGTGGACATGCCGCGCGAAGGCGTCTTCGTGCTCCAGGTCCACGTCGAGGACGATGCCGGGGACAGTGGTGATGACGCCGTCGGCCATTCCCATCGCGCCGGTGTTGTCGTCCGGGCTCATACGTCTCACGACCATCGCCAGCGCCGCGCTGCTGGACTCCCACGCGCTGACGGCGGGCTCTCCGGCACCGCCCTCCGCGGCACCGGGCTCCGGCTCGACCGCGCCCGCCTCGGGGTCGCCCTCGGCGATGAGGAAGCGCGCCGACGCGAGGTTCGCGAGCAGCCGCTCATCGATGTTCTCGAGAATCCGCTGGTGCTCGACGACGTAGACCGACGTCCCGACAGCGGCCAGGCCCAGCGCCGCGACGAGCGTGATGGCCGCCACGATCCGCGTGCGCACCGAGACGGAAGGTCTGCGGCGGCGATCAGGACCCGGCTGCTCGCTCACCACTCCAGTATCCCCGTACGCTCGCCGCGGCGACCGAACCTAAGAGATGTCTCATCCCGCAGCAGCCGCTCGCATGGTGCAATCGTCGTATGGACGACTCGCCCCTGCTCGTCGAGGCGCAGCTGCTCGAAGATGCGCTGGGCGTGCCTGCGGGTGCGGCGACACTGCTCTCGCGGGAGCCGCTCGGAGCCGGGTCGGTTCTCGCCTGGGATGTCGCTCATCCCGGAGACGATGCCGAGCTGCGGTACTACGTCGACACCTCCCGCCTGAGAGTGTCGCGCGAGACCGGAATGCTCCTGGGCGCCCCGGAAGCGCCGGAGGCGCGGATCTGGCTGCACCCCGCCGACCCTCACCTTCCCGCGTTGGCGGCGGCCGCCTTCGGGCACTCCGTCGAAGGACTGCTCGCCCGACTGGGGATACGCACCACCGGTGAGCCGGAGTTCGTCGCCTACCGCCCCGGTCGGCGAGCGGTGCTGCGTGCTCCCGTCGAGCAGGGGACGGTCTGGGTGAAGGTCGTGCGCCCGTCCCGGCTCGAGCGCACCGTCTCCGCCCATGCCGCCTTCGCCGTCGCGGGCGTGCCCGGCCCCGCCGTGCTCGGCTGGTCGCCGGAGGGGCTGATCGTGCTGGAGGACGCCGCCGGCACTCCGGCGGCGGACATCGTCTGGGACACCGAGGCGTTCCTCGACGAGATCGACCGCCTGCGCAAGAGGATCGGCACGGTGGTCACGACCATGCCGGTGCGCGGCGTCGCCGACCGTCTGGACTGGTACGCGGCACGCGCCGCACGGCTTCCGGCCGGACCGCAGCTCGCCGACCGCATCCGCGCACTGCTGACCGGAGCTCCGGACGCCGCACCCGCCTCCGTGCACGGGGATCTGCACTTCGGCCAGCTCTTCCTCGCCGAGGACGGCACGATCAGCGCCGTGATCGACGTCGACACCGCGGGGCTCGGGGCGCCGGACGAGGATGCCGCGGCGTTCACCGCGCACGCCTGTGCCAGCGCGCTGCTCTCTTCGGGCCAGGTCGCCCAGCGCGTGTGGGCGCTCGCCGACGCCGCCTGGCGGCGGTGGGGCGGAGGCGATCGCACGCGGGCGCTGACGGCCGCGCACCTGCTCGGACACGCCCTCGCCGACGCCGACGCCGGCGGATCCGAGCGAGCCGCCACGCTCCTGGGCGTCGCCGCCGGCCTCCTCGACTCCCTGGCGCCCTCCCGCAGTGCGCAGGGTCTAAGAACCCTCTCATCGCCCGTTTCGACGGGTCTTAGCCGCGCTGGCGAGGATGGATGCAACACAGAAAACGGAGGTAGGTCATGAACGGCAAGAAATGGGTTGCATACGGCGTCACCGGCCTCGTCGGGATCGGCATCATCTCGGGCGGTGCGGCCGCGGTGGCGAGCTCGATGGATCTGCGCACGGAGCAGGGCACCGTCGTCCCCGGCGGCGCGATCACCGAACGGTCCTCCGTGCTCGACCGCGACAAGGTCCAGCTGCGCGCGACGAACTCCTCGGTCACGGTGGTCAGCGCCCCCTCGCCGCGCTCCGTCGACTCCAGGCCGAGTGCGCCGAGTCCGCACAGCCCCGATTCCTCACCGAGTCCGCACAGCCCCGACTCCCCGCCGAGTCCTGCGTCGCCCCCCAGCGCGCATTCCCCGGATTCTCCGAACTCGGCCCCGTCCGCGGACTCCGACTGAGCCCCGCGGCGCACAGGCACCGCACGGCCTCACCGGCGGTGCCTGTGTCGTGTGCGCCGACGGCGGCGAGGCGGCTTCCGTCGCCCGCAGGCAGGGGGGATGCTGTCATCATGCGGATCTCGGCTGCGGCAGACGCTTTCCTGAGGCACCTGGAGCGGGTGCGCCGGCTCTCGCCCGCCACCGTGCGCGCCTATCGAGGGGATCTGCGCGACCTCGCGAGCGCGCTGGATGATCCAGAGATCGGCGACATCGACCTGGAGGCGCTGCGGACCTGGCTGTGGCGTGCCACCCAGCGCGGCGATGCGCGGACGACCCTCGCGCGTCGAGCCGCCGCAGCACGCTCCCTCTTCGCCTGGGCGAAGGACGAGGACCTCGTCTCCGTCGATCCGAGCCTGCGACTGGTCACCCCGAAGAAGGGACGGAGCCTGCCCGCCGTGGTCTCTCGCGAGGCGATGGTCGCGACGCTCGAGGAGCACCGCGCGCAGGCGTCCGAAGGGGATCCCCTCGCGCTGCGCGACCACGCGATCCTGGAGCTGCTCTACGGCTCCGGGGTGCGCGTCTCGGAGCTGTGCGGTCTCGCCATCGACGATCTCGATCTGGAGCGTGCCACCGCGCGCGTGACGGGCAAGGGGGCCAAGGAGCGCGTCGTGCCGTTCGGCATCCCGGCGCGCGACGCGATCGATGCGTACCTCATACGAGCACGTCCGGTGCTCGCCGCGCGCAGCGAGCGGCCGTCACCTGCGCTGTTCCTCGGGGCGAGAGGGGGAGCGCTCGGCACGAAGACCGTCTACGACGTGGTCGCTCGCGCGCTGAGGCCGCTCGTGGGCGATGCCGTCGTCGGCCCTCACACGCTCCGGCACTCTGCGGCGACCCATCTCCTCGACGGAGGCGCCGATCTCCGCGCCGTCCAGGAGATCCTCGGCCACGCGAGCCTGGGCACGACGCAGATCTACACCCACGTGTCGGCGGAGCGCCTGACCGCGACCTACAGACTCGCCCATCCGCGCGCCTGAGCGCTTCTCACGGGAGCGGTTCGCAGCAGGGCAGGAGCACCGCGCGCGGGATGCCGCCGAACAGCATCATCGGGTTGATGTAGGCGCCGTGCCAGCGGACGCCGATGTGCAGGGCGCCGGCAGGGGAGTGCCCGCCGGTCGCGACGACGCCGATCACCTCTCCGGCGGCGACCCGATCGCCCGGCTCGAGCGTGGACCGGACCGGCTCGAGCGTGGTCACCAGTCCGCCCGCGTGCGCGATGGTGATCAGCGGCCGGTCGACGACGACGCCACGGAAGGCGACCTCGCCCGCGGCGGGGGCGCGCACCGGCGTCTCGACCGCGGTTGCGATGTCGATTCCGCGATGCCCCGCCGACCAGGACTGCTCGGGCGCCCGGAAGGGCTCGAGCACGATGCGTCTGCCTTCCACGGGCCAGGTCCACTCCTCGGTGGGAGCGCCGGATGCCGGAGGCGCCGGTTCTGCCGCGTGCAGCGCCGACGGCGTGAGCGTGAGCAGCAGGCCGCACAGCAGCGCCGCGCCGAGGCGATGGATCGGGTTCTCCTGCATCCTCGCACTCTCGCAGAGCACGGCGCCCCCTGCCCCCGCGGGGCGCCCATACGAACAACTCCCCGCATCCGCCCTTCTGTGCAGGACAAGTCCGCTGCATCCCGAACAGGTCTCAGATGGTCGGGGCGGAGGGGGATGCAGAGGAGGGAGACGCGAGGGCTGAGCCTGATACACTGGAAGCCGCGCCTCGACTGCCGAGGTGACTACGCGTGCCCGCAGCGACTCCGGTCGTGGCCACAACACTCCCATCGGTCCCTCTCGAAAGAGCGGGCGGGCGTGTGCGCCGGGCACCAGGATTGCCGGCATCCGCCGGCGTGCAAACCGAGATGGCGCACAGCGCCGAGAAAAGGAGAACGGCCATGGCCGTCGTCACCATTCGCCAGCTGCTCGACAGCGGCGTTCACTTCGGACACCAGACCCGCCGGTGGAACCCGAAGGTCAAGCGCTTCATCCTCACCGAGCGCAGCGGCATCCACATCATCGACCTGCAGCAGTCGCTGGCCTACATCGACAAGGCCTACGACTTCGTCAAGGAGACGGTCGCCCGCGGTGGCACCATCCTCTTCGTCGGCACCAAGAAGCAGGCCCAGGAGATCCTCGCCGAGCAGGCCACCCGCGTCGGTCAGCCCTACGTGAACCAGCGCTGGCTGGGCGGTCTCCTCACCAACTTCCAGACGGTCTCCAAGCGCCTCGCCCGTATGAAGGAGCTCGAGGAGCTCGACTACGAGAACCCGGCCGAGAGCGGCTTCACCAAGAAGGAGCTGCTGCTGAAGAAGCGCGAGCTCGACAAGCTGCA
>CAYOTY010000053.1:0-521 GCA_964406995.1 uncultured Microbacterium sp. | reverse complement strand
ACTTCCAGTACCCGATCCCCGGCAACGACGATGCGATCCGCTCGGTCTCGCTGCTGACGCGCATCATCGCCGACGCCGCGGCGGAGGGTCTGCAGCAGAAGCACAACCCCGAGGCGGGCGACGCGGAGCCCCTGGCCGAATGGGAGCGCGAGCTCCTTGAAGGCGGCGCCGAGGCTCCGGCCGAGGCCGTTGCCGAAGCTCCCGCTGAGTCGGCTGTCGACGCTCCCGCTGAGGAAGCCGCCGCTCCGGAGGCCCTCGCGACGGACGAGACCGAGGCCGAGGCTCCGGCTCCCGCCGCCGCCGAAGAGGCTCCTGCAGAGCCGGCCGAAGAGGCCGCCGCTGCCGAAGAGTCCAAGTAATCACTCGTCCCGTACTCGTACACACTGACCCAGCAAGGAGCCACCACAACATGGCCAACTTCACCATCGCCGACATCAAGGCGCTGCGTGAGCAGCTCGGAACCGGAATGGTCGACACCAAGAAGGCGCTCGAGGAAGCCGACGGCGACCTCGAGAAGGCCG
>CAYOTY010000052.1:0-17741 GCA_964406995.1 uncultured Microbacterium sp. | reverse complement strand
GCTCGCGCTGCTCCTGGCCCATGTCGCCGTGCACCCCGCCGACGTTGAAGCCGCGGTCGCCGAGCTCATCGACCAGGCGCTGGGCGGCACGCTTCGTGCGTGTGAAGATCACCGTCTTGCCGCGTCCTTCGGCCTGCAGGATGCGGGCGATCACCTCGTCCTTGTCGAGCGAGTGGGCCCGGTAGACGAGGTGGTTGATGTTGGCCTGGGTCAGACCCTCGTCGGGATCGGTGGCGCGGATGTGGATCGGGTTGGTCATGAAGCGGCGCGCCAGGGCCACGATGGGTCCCGGCATCGTCGCGGAGAACAGCTGGGTGTGGCGGACGGCCGGCACCTTGCTGAAGATCTTCTCGATGTCGGGCAGGAACCCGAGGTCGAGCATCTTGTCGGCCTCGTCGAGCACGACCTCGGTCGCGTTGGAGAGATCCAGCAGGCGCTGGCCCGCCAGGTCGATGAGGCGGCCGGGGGTGCCCACGACGATCTGCGCGCCGGCCTTGAGCTGCTCGATCTGCCCTTCGTAGGCCTTGCCGCCGTAGATCGCGACCACGCTCGTGGAGCGATTGCTCGTGAGCAGGTCGATGTCTTCGTAGACCTGCACGGCCAACTCGCGCGTGGGGACGACGATGAGCGCCTTCACGCCCGGCTCGGGGTCCAGGCCCAGGCGCTGGACGACCGGGATGCCGAAGCCGAAGGTCTTGCCCGTGCCGGTCTTGGCCTGGCCGATGATGTCCTGCCCGGGAAGACCCAGGGGGATCGTCTGCTCCTGGATGGGGAAGGCCTCGACGATGCCCTTGGTCGCGAGCGCGTCGATGATGTCCTGATCGATACCGAGATCAGCGAAAGAAGTCACAGCTATTCACGTGCCTGTCCGGCGGCGTGCGCCGCCTCTAGAGAAGTTCCACGCCGTTCGTGTTCTCTCCAGGCGCGGGGTCCCGATCCGATGTCAGGACTCCACCAGCCTACCGGTTCCCGCCGACGAGCCGAGTAGTCTGAACGGGTGGTCACCTGGTTCTGGCAGAAGAAGAAGCCGCGCGGCACGCTGAGACTGCGCTCGCGCGGCGAGCTCGGCACCGCGACGCGCATCGACTTCGCGGAGCTCGCGCCGGAGCTGGATCGCTTCCTCGGGCAGGCCGCCTACCTGCAGCTGGGCTACTTCGAGACCCTCTCGCGCATGATCCGGGCGACGCCCGATCTCGCGGAGAAGGAGTCGATCTCACGCGCGGCCGGGGCGGCGCTGGACAAGCACCGGGGCATCGTGGCGGTGATCCGCGACCGGGGGAAGGATCCGACCGAGCTCATGCTCTCCTTCCAGGAAGGGCTCGACGCCTTCCGGCGCAAGACGATCGGCGCACGTCAGAGGGAGACGCTCCTGGCCGTGCACATCACCGCCGGCATCCTGGACGACTTCTACCTCGCCCTCGCCTCCAGCTACGGCGACACCGGTGACCGCGTGGCGGAGATCCTCAGCGAGGACGATGCTCAGCAGGAGGTCGTGCGGATCCTCCGCGAGACGATCGACTCCGACCCGGAGTGGCGATCGCTGCTGTCGATGTGGGCCCGGCGCCTGGTGGGCGACACGATCCTGGTGGCGCGGGGCGCCCTGCGGCCCGAGCGCCTCGCCATCGCCGACGAGGAGCGCGTCGAGCCGGTGTACACCGAGCTGATGGCCGCGCATGCGCGCCGCATGGACGCGCTGGGGCTGGCCAGCTGAGAGGACGTGAGGTCTCAGCGGGGTGTGAGCCCGAGCTCTTCGGCCTTCGCCTCGTCGCGACTCGCCCGTGAGCGGGTGATCGCGATGGTGGCCGCGAGGCCGAGCCCGATCCCGCCGCCGAGGCTGGCCACCCACAGCCAGATGCTGCTCTCGGCCAGACCCGCCCACTGCAGCGCCGTGTAGACGACGCCGGCGACGACCGTGGCGATGGCCGGACTCAGTGCGACACCGCGGAGCTCGCGCTGGGGCAGCAGGTAGTGCGTGGCGAGGCCCACCGAGCAGGCGATGACGAGCGCGATGAGGATGTACATCGTCGATCAGCCCACGAAGCCGACGCGGCGCAGCTCTTCCGTGCCCAGTTCGATGTACCCGAGGGTGGCGGTCGGAACGATGTAGGCGTTGCCCTTCACATCCGAGAGCGTGATGTGCGTGGCGTTCTGGTCGAGCGCCGCCGACACCTGCTTCTGCACCTCTGCGATGGTGGCGTCGGTCTCGAAGTTCAGCTCGCGGCCGCTGTTGATGATGCCGATGCGGATTTCCACTCGTGCTCCTCGGGTTGGTCGGATGCCTCAACTCTACCGTTCGTCGCCGGACGCGGCGCGCCCCGGGAGCGGAGCGATCCGCAACGTCGGCGTCCCCCGATAGCGTGGGAGACATGACCCCGGATGCCGCGCAGAGACGTGTGATCGACAGCGCCGCCACCGCATCCGGCGTCGTGATCGGCGCCCCGGGAACGGGCAAGACCGCGACGCTCGTCGCACGCGTCGTGCGTCTGATCGGCGAGGGCGCGGTCACGCCCGACGAGGTGCTCGCGCTCACGCCCACCCGACAGGCGGCGACCGGGCTGCGCGATCGCATCGGGGTGCGGCTGCCGGTGGCGACCCCGGGGGCGCCGGCCCGCTCGCTCGGGTCGTTCGCCTTCCAGGTCGTGCGCGCCCGGGCGGTGTCTCGCGGCCGGGAGCCGCCGTCGCTGCTCACGGGCGCCGATCAGGACCGCATCATCGCGGATCTGCTCGCAGAAGACGGCAGCGCCCCCGCCATCGACTGGCCCGCGTCGCTGAGCGCTTCCGTGCGCGCCTCCGCCGCCTTCCGCTCGGAGCTGCGGGTGTTCCTCGCCGAGTGCACGGAGCTGGGCGTCTCGACGGAGGAGCTCCGCGCCACCGGGGACGAGTCGTGGCGCGCGGCGGCCGACTTCATCGACGACTATCGCGAAGTGCTCATGGGGATGCGCGCGGCCCACCGCGATGCGGCCGATCTCCTCGACGAGGCGGCGGCGATCCTCGCAGGTGCCGACGATGCGGAGCTCGGCCCGCTCGCGCGGGTGCGCGTCGTGCTCCTGGATGATGCGCAGGAGCTGACCAGGGGCGGCATCACCCTCGTGCGGGCGCTGCGCCGGCGCGGTGTCGCCGTGCTCGCCTTCGGCGACCCCGACATCTCCTCGGGGGCGTTCCGCGGCGCCAGTCCCGAGCACTTCGCCGAGCTGGCCGCGCTTCTCGGCGAAGTGCATGTGCTCGACGAGCCGCATCGGCAGAATCCGCCGCTGACAGCCCTCACGAGCACGCTGACCCAGTCGATCGGGGCGGGCGGGCGCATCGAGCATCGTCGTCGGCCGAGCGATGTCGAGCCCGGGGAGGCGGTCGCGGTGCACCTGGCGTCATCACCCTATGAGGAGGCCGACCGCATCGCAGGCGTGCTGCGGGACTGGCATCTCTCGGCGGGCGTCGGCTGGGAGGAGATGGCGGTGATCGCCCACGACACCCGCCAGATCACGGCCCTGGAGGCCGAGCTGGCCGCGCGCGAGGTGCCCACGAGGGCGGCGGGAGTGCCTCGGCCGCTGGGCAGCGAGAGCGTGGTGCGCGACATCGCCGGCGTCATCCGGCTCGCGCTGACGCCGCCCGCCGAGCGCGACCCCGAAGAGATCGCGCACGCGCTGCGCTCTCCGTTCGGCGGGCTCGACGCCGTGGGTCTGCGGCGCCTGCGTGCCCGCCTGCGTCAGCACGAGCTCGCCCTGGGCGGCGGGCGCTCCGCGAAGGAGCTGCTGCGCGAGGCCATGAGCCGCCCCGGCTCCCTGGCGGTGATCGACGCCCCGGAGGCGCGGGCGGCGGAGCGTCTCGCGGAGACGCTCGCGCAGACCGTCGCGGGAGAGGAGGCGGGGGAGAGCGCCCACGAGCTGCTGTGGCGGGTCTGGGATCGCGCACGGAGCCTGGAGGGGCGGAGGCTCGAGAGCAGCTGGCGGCAGGCGGCCGAGCAGTCGGATGCCGAGATATCCCGAGCGCTGGATGCCCTGGTGGCCCTCTTCGACGCGGCGAAGCGCTTCGGCGAGCGCTCCCCGGATGAGAGCGCATCTCTGTTCCTGCGCGAGATCCTCGACAGCGAGGTGCCTGAAGACACGCTCTCCGCGCCGGAGAGGCCGGGCGTGGTCACCCTGCTGACCCCCGCGACGGCGCTGGGCGCCGAGTTCGAGGCGGTGGTGATCGCCGGCGTGCAGGAGGGCGTGTGGCCGAACGTGCGGCTGCGCGGCGGACTGCTGCAGACCTGGCGGCTGGCCGACGGCATCCGTGCGGCACGCGAGGGCATCTCGTCGCCCGAGATCCCCGTTCTGGATCGGCGCCGGGGTGCGCTGCACGACGAGCTGCGGCTCTTCGTCCGGGCCGTATCGCGTGCACGCTCTCGCCTCGTGGTCACCGCCACCAGCGACGACGACCAGTCTCCGAGCCCGTTCTTCGCCTTTCTCCCGGATCCGGCGGATCCGGGAGCCCACCCCGCGGCAGAGCACCCGCTGACGCTGCGCGGCCTCGTCGCTCGCCACCGGCGCACGCTGACGACCGCGACGACTCCGGCCGCGCGCGCCGAGGCGGCCGAGCAGCTGATGGTGCTGGCCCGTGAGGGAGTGCCGGGTGCGGCGCCCGAGCAGTGGTACGGGATCCTTCCCCCGTCCACCACGGCGCCGCTGATCGATACGCGGCAGCAGCCGGTGCGCGTCTCGCCCTCGCGCATGGAGGGCTTCGAGGCGTGCGCACTGGACTGGGTGATCCGCCGTCTCGGCGGCGACACGAGCAGCGCGGCGGCCGGTCTCGGCACCGTGCTGCACGCCGCGATGGAGGCCGTCCCCTCGGGGGGCCGGGAGGAGCTGCGCCGCGTCGTCGAGGAGCACTGGGGCGAACTGGAGTTCGAGGCCGACTGGCTCGCGCAGAAGGAGCGACGCCGCGCCGAGGTGCTGATCGAGCGGCTCGACAGATACCTCGAGCATGTCGGAGACGAGGGCGGCCGCGTGCTGCACTCCGAGGCCGGTTTCGAGCTCGAGATCGACGGCGAGACGGACGAGGGTCCGCGAGTCGTGCTCGCCGGTGCCATCGACCGCGTCGAGGCGTACCCGCCCCGAGACTCCGAGGAGAGCGAGCGCGTCGTGATCGTCGACCTCAAGACAGGCAGGAACGAAGACCGGTATCTGCCGCATCATGTCACCGACCATGCCCAGCTGGCCGCCTATCAGCTCGCCTTTCGCGAAGGGGCGATCGCCGGAGCCGAGGGGGGCGTGCTCGGCGGCTCGCGGCTCGTGCTCATCGGCAAGGAGCCGCGCAAGAACGAGCACTTCTACATCGCCCATCAGCAGCCCTATAACGACGACGCCCGTCGGGCGTTCCTCGTGCGCATCATCGAGGATGCCCGGGGGATGGCGGCGGCCGAGTTCCTCGCGCGCATCGACACGCACTGCCTGAGCGACACCTACGCGGTCTGCCATGTCCACACGATCAAGGCGGTGAGCGCCTCATGAGCGCTCCGCAGCCGCCCGGGTGGCCGGGCACGCGGGCGATCAGCGCCGCCGACGTCGCGATCGCGCTCGGCCTGCCGATCCCCACCGACGAGCAGCGCGCGGTCATCGAGGCGCCTCCGGCTCCCGCGCTCGTCGTCGCCGGCGCCGGCAGCGGCAAGACAGAGACGATGGCGGGCCGTGTCGTGTGGCTCGTCGCAGGCGGGCACGTCCGCCGTGACGAGGTGCTCGGCCTCACCTTCACCCGCAAGGCGGCGGGGGAGCTCGCCGAGCGTATCCATCAGCGCCTCGAACGGGTCGATGAGTACGCCCGTCGCGGGCTTCTGCCGCATCTTCCCGCGCTCGCGGCCTCGGGGGCTCTGGCGGAGCTGCCGCAGAGCACCCCGGAGCGCCTGCGCTTCCTCGATGCGCTGGCGGCCGAGCATGCGCCGGCATCCGCGCAGGCCGCGACATCCGCGGATGCCGGCGATCTGCTTCTGCGCCCGCGCGTCTCGACCTACAACGCCTTCGCAGACGCCCTCGTGCGCGAGCACGCGGCACGGATCGGGCGCGACCCGGAGGCGGTGCTGCTGAGCGACTCGGGCTCGTGGCTGCTCGCACGGCAGGTCGTCATCGACGCGGATGAACCCGCCCTGGCCGACCAGGACGCCGCGATGAGCACGCTCATCGATGCGGTCTCGACCCTCGCCGGCGATGCGCTCGATCACCGCGCCGATCTGGATGAGGTCGCCCGCTACGGCGACCGTTTCGCCGAGATGCTCGCCGAGCACGCCGATCTGGCGCGCCACACCCCCGGCAAGCCGGAGCTGGCGCTGCGCAGCACCGCGAGCCTCTCGGTGGTGGCACGCCTCGCGAAGGAGTACGCCCGGCTCAAGCGGGAGAACGGCGTGCTGGACTTCGCGGATCAGGTCGCGGGCGCCCTGGAGATCATCGAGGCCAGTCCCGACATCGTCGCCGAGCTGCGTGCGCAGTACCGGGTGGTGCTGCTGGACGAGTACCAGGACACCTCCGTCATCCAGACGCAGCTGCTGTCGGCGATCTTCGCGGATGCCGCGGTGATGGCCGTCGGCGACCCGAACCAGTCGATCTACGGCTGGCGCGGCGCCAGTGCCGACAACCTGTCCGCCTTCGCCTCCGCGTTCGCGCACCGGGGCCCGAGCCTGCGGTTCGACCTCTCGATCAGCTGGCGCAACGACACGGCGATCCTCGACGCCGCCAATGCCCTGCTCGCCGCCCGCGAGGCACCCGCCCGGCTCGACGTGCCGCGGCTGCGGGCGCGACCGGGCGCGGAAGCGGGGAGGGTCGAGGTCCGCTACGAGGAGACGATCGACGCCGAGGCGGATGCGGTGGCGAGCTGGTTCGCCAAGGCCCGCGCCGCCCATGTCGCCGAGGGCAATCCCGAGGGCAGCCACTCCGGGGCGATCCTGTTCCGGGCGAAGAAGCACATGCCGCTGTTCGCCGACGCGCTCGCGGCCCGGGGGATCCCGCACCGGATCCTGGGCCTGGGAGGTCTTCTGGCCACTCCCGAGGTCGCCGATGTCGTCTCCGCCCTGCGCGTGATCGACGATCCGGGTGCCGGATCCGCGCTGCTGCGGCTGCTGGCCGGTCCGCGCTTCGCCATCGGCGTCGCCGATCTCGCCGCGCTCCACGAGCTGGCGCGCACCCTCTCGCAGCGCGATGCCGCGCTGGCGCCCTTGGATCGAGAGCTGCTGGCTCGCATCCGGGGCTCTGCGGGGCCGGACGAGCAGCTGTCGATCGTCGAGGCGCTCGAGTTCGTGCGCACCACGCGCAGCGACTACCGTCTGCTGGCGGCCCTCACCGACGAGGGGAGGGGTCGCCTGCGCGAGGCCGGTGAGATGTTCGCACGCCTGCGTCACGGCGTCGGCCAGCCGATTCCCGAGCTCCTCCGCCAGATCGAGACCGAGCTGCGCCTGGACGTCGAGCTCGCCGCGAACGAGGCGCGCGGGCCCGCCCGCCTCGCCTCGATGCAGCTGCGCGCCTTCGCCGACGAGGTGCGCTCCTTCCTCGAGGCCTCGGGCCGGGGGAGCATCGGCGCCCTCCTGTCGTGGCTCGCCCGTGCCGAGGGCACGGACGAGCTCGCGCCTCGCCCCGAGCCTCCCGAACCGGGTGTGGTGCAGCTGCTGACGATCCACGGCGCCAAGGGTCTGGAGTGGGACGCCACGGCGGTCGTACGCTGGGTGACCGACGAACTCCCGCAGAAGCCGCGGTCCACGCAGGGGTGGCTGCGCCTGGGCGGTCTTCCGCACTCCTTCCGCGGCGATCGCGACGCTCTTCCGGATCTGAGCTGGGATCGCACCGAACCGCTCGATCGGAAGGCGATCGAGCGGGCGATCGGAGCCTACAACGATGCGATGAGGGCCTATCTCGAAGAGGAGGAGCGGCGACTGGCCTACGTCGCGGTGACGCGCTCGCGCGGCATGCTCCTGCTCACCGGGTCGTGGTGGGCCACGCAGCAGCGGCCCCGCACGCCGAGCGGGTATCTGGCGACGATCGTCCAGGCGCTCGAGCTGGACGAGCCGCGAGCGTCCGCCTTCGAGGAGAATCCCCGCGACCCCGAGGGGCGCACCCTGATCTGGCCGCAGGATCCGCTCGGCTCCCGGCGCCCGCTCGTCGAGGCCGCGGCGCAGGCGGTGCGCGAGGTGACCGACGCCGCGCCGACCCCCGAACTCGCCCAGCTGCTCGCCGAACGCGAGCTGCGTCGCCGCGGAGTGGCGGTGACGCCTCCCACCCGCATCCCCGCCTCGCGGTTCAAGGACTATGTGACCGATTTCGGCGGCACGGTGCGCGCCATCGCCCGGCCGATGCCCGAGCGACCCTATCCGCAGACCGCCCTGGGCACGCTCTTCCACGCATGGGTCGAGCACCGCTACGGCAAGACGGGCACGGCCCTCTCACTCGACGATGCGCTGTGGGAGAGCGACGAGGAGGCCTCCCTCGTCTCCTACAGCGCCACCGCTCACGATCGCGAGGCGCTCGCCCGGCTGCAGGAGACCTTCGAGCGGTCCGAGTGGGCGACACTGTCGCCGCTGGAGGTCGAGACGGAGATCGACTTCGCGCTCCCGGGAGCCGGCGGCGAGCCCGAGCACATCGTGATCTGCAAGCTCGACGCGGTCTTCCGCCGCGACGACCGCGGGGGCCGCATCGAGATCGTCGACTGGAAGACGGGGCGCGCGCCGAGAACCCCCGAGGAGAAGGACGAGCGGATGCTGCAGCTGGCTCTCTACCGCCTCGCCTATCACCGCCGTCACGGCGTGCCTCTGGATCAGATCGATGTCGCGCTGTACTACGTCGCCGACGATCTGGTGATCCGCGAAGACCGGGTCTACTCGGAGGAGGAGCTGGTCCAGCGGTGGAGCGCGGCGCGCGCGGCGCGCTGAGCCTCGGTCTCCTCCGGATCGGTGCCCTCCGGATCCTCGCCCCGCTCGCCCTGCTCCGCCGGCAACAGGCCGAACTCCGAGTCGTCCACCGGCTGCGTCGCCTGCGGGTCGGCGGTCGTGGCGGGAGAGTCCTGCGCCACCCACAGCTCCTCCGGCGTATAGGTGTCGGTCTGCATCGAGGTGTCGATCGTAGGGGCCGTGCCCGTCGGCACGCGCTCCGCTGCGCCCAGGGCGGACTGCAGCGCCGCATCCGGACTCTGATCGCGGCCGGCGATCTCGGCGAGCTCCTGTTCGCGCACGCTCTCGGCGAGGGCGTCGAGCAGGGCGGCGGCATCATCGACGATGTCCTCGCGGCGCAGATCCTCGCCGTGCACGAGCCACCGGGCGAACTCCAGCTCGGCACGCAGACGCGCGCGCGCCGCGATCGCCTCATCGGGGGCCCGGGTGATCGCGGCGGCGTAGGAGCGGTGGATGTCGGCGGCGGCATCCGGAGCCGTCGAGACCCACGCGAGGTCCACCGCCGGGTCGCCGATCGACAGTCCGTGCCAGCCGACGACGCCGATGACGGTGGGGCCGGCCACCGGGTCGTCCTCGAAGAGGAAGGACGTCGCCTGGGCGCCGCCCAGGGTCACGAGGGGGGCGAACTGCCAGAGCGGCTCCTCGTCCAGGGCGCCCTGCCACCGCACGATGAGTCTCGCGGGGACCCGCCCGGTCGAGGCCGCGCGATCGACGAGTGCGCGAAGCTCGGCCCGCGACTCGGCGGCCGAGCGGTCGGGGAGGCCGGCGCCTCGCACGACGGATGCGGGCAGCCCGTGCACCCCGGCGATCGCGGCACCGAGCGAACGGGCGGCGCCGGGGCCGGCCGGCACATGCGCCGCTTCGATCTGGAAGCCCGGCAGGTACTCCGTGACCAGTGCCCGGTGCTCGCCCAGCACCGTCTCGCCGATGTGGACGGGGGCGCGGAAGGACAGCATCGCGCGGGCGCCGGGGGTCAGAGTGCGCAGGGCCAGGGCCTCGGCGGCGAGTTCGCGGTCTCCTTCGTCATCGACGGCGACGCGCATGGCCAGCTCCCGGCCGTCGCCCAGGGTCACCACCGCGGAGTCGAAACGGCCCTCGCCTCCGGCGTCGAGCTCTCGTGCGCCGACGACTTCCGCGCCGGGCAGGGCCGCGGTGACCGCCGCCGCTAGAGTGAAGGGTGAGCGTGCCATGCCCCCAGGTTAGGGTGGGTTCTCCATGCTCCCGTCCACGCCACGCCCCGAAAGAGGGAGTCGATGACCATCCTCCCCGGACACTCTCCGCTGCTCGACCGCTGGAACGCGCGACGTGACGAGCCGGGTCTGCTGGACGTCCTCCGGGCGGATCCCGCCACGCGCGTGCTGCTCGTGCATGAGGGGCGCGCACGCGTCACCGGCGACGAACTCGTGCTCGTGGGTCCTGAGGAGGTGCCGGCGGATGCCGGATGGGCGCTTCTGGGCGCGCTCTCGGACGAGACGCCCGTGCTGCTCGCGACCGTGGCGGAGCAGTCCGAGGATGCCGACTGGGAGGGCGGGCAGTGGGCCGGGGTGCGCGAGGCGGCTGCGAGTCTGGACGCCGAGAGCGCGGAGCTGCTCACGATCGGTGCGGCCCTTGCGGCCTGGATCCGAGACGCCCCCTTCTGCCCCCGGTGCGGAGCGGCGACCGAGCTGTGCAGTGCAGGCTGGTCGCGGCGCTGCACGGGCTGCGGCCGGGAGCACTTCCCGCGCACCGACCCGGCCGTGATCGTCGCGATCTCCAGCCGTGACGGCGAGCGTCTGCTGCTGGGCGCCAATGCGCTCTGGAAGGGGAGGATGTTCTCCTGCTTCGCCGGCTTCGTCGAGGCAGGGGAGTCCCTCGAGCAGACCGTGCACCGCGAGATCGAGGAGGAGGCGGGCGTGCGCCTGAGCGCAGTGCGCTTCTTCGCCTCTCAGCCCTGGCCCTACCCGCGTTCGCTCATGATCGGCTTCCATGCCACGGCGACGGATGACGATCTGGCCCGCCCCGACGGCGAGGAGATCATCGAAGTGCGCTGGTTCACCCGCGCCGAGATCGCCTCGGCGCTCACGGGCGACGGCCCGGTGGGTCTTCCCGGCCCCGCTTCGATCGCCCGACGTCTCATCGTGGATTGGCTGGAGAACCGAGCGTGAGCGCGCTCGACGGACTCGACGAAAGGCAGCGGGAGGCGGCATCCGTCCTGCGCGGTCCCGTCGCGGTGCTCGCCGGGGCCGGCACGGGGAAGACCCGGGTGATCACGCACCGCATCGCGCACGGTGTCGATGTCGGCGCCTACTCGCCGCAGCGGGTGATGGCGCTCACGTTCACGACGCGCGCCGCCGGCGAGCTGCGGGGGCGTCTGCGCGCGCTGGGCATCACCGGCGTGTCCGCCCGCACCTTCCACTCCGCAGCCCTGGCTCAGCTGAACTTCTTCTGGCCGAGCCTCGCCGGGGGGCCGGCGCCCTCCATCGTCGACAACAAGGTGCGGCTGCTCGCCCAGGCCGCCGAGGCGCAGCGGCTGCGGCTGGACACCGCGACCCTGCGCGATGTCGCCGCCGAGATCGAGTGGCGCAAGGTGTCGATGCTCTCCATCGAGCAGCATGCGGCCCTGGCGCGCACCGTGGGCAGGGTCACGACCGAGCAGCTCGCCGAGCTGCAGCGCTCCTACGAGGCGCTCAAGGACGAGCGGAACCGGCTCGACTTCGAGGACGTGCTGCTGGCCTGTGCGGGGATGATCGAGGCCGAGCCGCGTGTGGCCGCATCCGTGCGGGAGCAGTACCGTCACTTCACCGTCGACGAGTATCAGGATGTCTCGCCCCTGCAGAACCGGCTCCTCGAGCTGTGGCTGGGGGAGCGCAGCGACCTCTGCGTCGTCGGAGACGCCAGCCAGACGATCTACTCCTTCGCCGGGGCCGAGCAGCGCTTCCTGCTGGACTTCGGTCGCCACCATCCCGGGGCGATGGTCGTTCGCCTGGAGACGAACTACCGCTCCACGGCGCCGATCCTCACTGTCGCCAACGCGCTCATGCGGGGGCGGCCGGGGGCGCTGGAGCTCTCGCCGGCCACAGAGTCCGCGAGCGCCGAGATCCCGACGGTGACCGCCTACGCGGATGAGCACGAGGAGGCGGCGGGCATCGCGGCCGACGTCGCCGCCCGCATCGCCGGGGGAGCCCTGCCCTCCGACATCGCCGTGCTGTACCGGGCGCATTCGCAGTCCGCCCTCATCGGGCAGGCGCTCGCCGCCGCGGGCATCGCCACGAGCGTGCTGGGCGGCACCCGCTTCTTCGACATGCCCGAGGTGCGCCAGGCGATCCTCGCGCTGCGCGGGGCGGCCGTGGCTCCTTCCAATACGGGATTCCTCGACGCGGTGCGGGAGGTGCTGCGCAGCATCGGCTACACCGAGGAGGCGCCGGATGCCGCAGGCGCTCTCCGAGGCGCCTGGGAGGCGCGCCGGGCGATCCTGGCACTCGCCGAGGATGCGGGTTCGGATGCCACCCTCCGCTCCTTCGCGGACGCTCTCATGGCGCGCGCGAAGGACCAGCACGAACCGACGATGCAGACCGTGACGCTCTCGACCCTGCACGCCGCCAAGGGCCTCGAATGGCCGCATGTGCACCTCGCGGGCTGGACCGAGGGCTCGCTGCCGATCAGCTACGCGACGACCTTCGAGACGGTCGATGAGGAGCGCCGGCTGGCCTACGTCGGCATCACGCGGGCTGCGCGCACGCTCGCGGTGTCGTGGTCGCGGACCTCCGGTCGCGGCGATCGGGTGCCTTCGCGCTTTCTCGCTGAGATCGGGACGACAGCCCGCGGCACCGGCATTCTTCGTGAAACGCGACCGGATGCCAGGCCCGCGCCCCGTCGGCGCTGAGCCGCACGTACCGGGATCCGGGGGTCGGCTCTCGGAGGAGCTGGGCGACCAGCGGCGCGGCGGCCGCGCTGCGCACGGAGGAGATCGCCCCGCCGGCGCGTCCGATGAGCTGCGCCTGCAGGCGCGGCCATGCGGGGTCGGCATCGGTCTCCTGTGCGTCGCGGCAGGCCAGGCACGGGGTGCGCCCGGGGACGACGAGGGGGCCGATCACGGCGCCACCCGCGTCGAAGGCGACCGGGAGGTGCACGCGGTCGGCGGCGAGGTCGGCGGCGAAGTGCGCGGAGACGGCGGTGCCGCGGACGATGCAGACGGATACGGTGTCCGGCCGGGCGGCGCCGGATACCGGAAACCCCGCGTCCCGGAGCATCTCGGTCAGCCAGAGGCTCGCTGAGGCATCGGCGGAGTCCTGCGTCTGCACGTGGACAGGAGGCGGCAGCAGCGGGGCCAGGTGCAGCACGGGATCGAGGGCGGCGAGGAGCGCGCGTGCCGGAGCGCGGGGTGCGCCGAGGCCGTGGGCGACGACGTCGAAGGACTCCTCGCGGATGCCGCGGCGCAGCTCGGTCAGCAGGGGTTCGTGCCAGGGTTCGCGCAGCGTGATCTCGGCCCGCCGGTCGATGCCGAACTGCAGGGTGTCCTCATCGCGCCAGAGCGGCTGATGTGCGGGATCGAGGCGAAGAATGGATGCGGAGCGGACGGGTCTCATACGGCGATTGTGGTGCCATCGCCGCCTCCCGGAGAGGTGAGACCGCGTTCCGTGGACAACTCGCCCGGATTCCCCGCCTGTGGAGGACTAGTCTCCCGCGCGGGAGATCTAGACCGGCATCCCGCCGGCAGCATCCTCGTCCGGCGGCTCCTGCGCGCCGTCATCGCCCTCCAGGAGCCGGGCGAGCGCCTCGTCCATCTCGTCGAGCGGAGGCGCCTCGCCGCGGGCGCGGGCCTGCAGGCGCGCCACCAGGGCGGAGGGGTCGTCGATGTCGGAGGCCTGTGGCATGAGGTCGGGGTAGTCCCAGAGCGCGTCGCGGGCGGCCACGCCGACGGCATCCGTCACCGCCTGCCACATCGCCGTGGCCTCACGAAGGCGCTTGGGCCGCAGCTTCAGGCCGACGAGTGCCCCGAGGGCGTCTTCGGCGGGCCCGCCGGCCGCGCGACGGCGACGGAAGGTCTCGGCCAGGCGGGAGCCGGCCGGCAGTCGCTGCGCGGCCTGCGCGGTCACCACATCCACCCAGCCGTCGATCGTCGCGACGAGGTTCTCGAGCCGGGCGAGCGCCTCCTTCTGCGCCTCGCTCTGCTCGGGGATGAGCGCTCCGCCCTCGATGGCCGCGCGAAGCTCCTCCGGGTTCGAGGGATCGAGGCCCTCGGCGACCTCTTCGAGGGCGGTCATGTCGATCGTGACGCCGCGGGCGAACTCGGTGATCTGCGCCATGACGTGCAGGCGCAGCCACTTGGCGTGGCGGTAGAGGCGCGCATAGGCGAGCTCCCGGGTGGCCAGATACAGCGCGATCTGGTCTTCGGGGATCTCCAGCCCTTCGCCGAACTCGGCGAAGTTCTGCGGGATGACCGCGGCCGTCCCCGCGGGGAGCACGGGAATGCCGACATCGCCTCCGGTGACGACCTCGAGCGAGAGGTTGCCGATGACCTGACCCAGCTGCATCGCGAACATCGAGGTGCTCAGGCCCCGCATGAGCCCTCCGGCGTTGTCGATCAGCCCGCGCATCTCTTCCGGGACCTGCCCCTCCAGAGCGCCCAGCAGCGCATCGGCGATGCTGGTGGAGACCGGGGTGGCGACCTCCCGCCAGGCCGGCATGGTCTTCTCCACCCACTCGCCGCGGGTCATCGGAGTGGGGGTCTCGGCCAGCTCCGAGATCGCGGTCGCGTCGCTCAGCCACAGATTCGCCAGGGCGAAGGCGTCGGCGAGGGAACCGCGCGAACCGGCCGTCAGGCCCTGGTTGTCCTTGTTGGCGACGTGCTGCGCGCGCCGCAGAGACTGCTCCCAGGGGTCGCCGCCGGCGCTCTGGAACTGCTGGAGGAACGCGCCCAGCATCGCGGGGTCGATCCCCATGCCGCTGAGCCCTTCGGGCAGGCCGCCCAGCCCTCCGGGGAGGCCCCCGCCCTCGCCGCTGAGCATGCGGCGCAGCAGCTCGGGGAGGTCGTTCGGGTCGAAGTCTTCCGGGTCCGGATCGTTCTCTGCCATGTCGATCGCCCTCTCAGCAGGCCAACAGCTCTGGGAACTACGCTAGTTGCAGGTTTCTGGAAGCAGCCCGAGCAAGCCCAGATCCGTGTACGCCGCTCGCGAACGGCATCCGAGGAGGATTCTGTGGCCACGCCCCCCGCCCGTCGATTCGGCATCGGCATGTGGGCGCTCGTCGTCGCGCTCGTGGGTCTCGTGGTGCTCACGTTCCTGCCCACGCCCTACGTCATCCAGCGCCCCGGCCCGGTCTACGACACCCTGGGCACCGCGCGCACCAGCGACGGCACGCAGATCCCCCTCATCCGGATCGACGACGCGGAGACCTTCGAGACCGACGGCTCGCTGAGCCTGACCACGGTGGAGGTCGTCGGGAACCGGGAGCGCCCGCCGTCATGGTTCGAGCTGGCGCTGGCATGGACCGACTCCTCGCGCGCCGTTCTCCCGATGGACGCGGTCTTCCCCGAGGGCGTCACCTCGGAGCAGCGCAACGAGCGCAATGCCGCGCTGATGGACGAGTCGCAGAACGAGGCCACCGCCGCCGCGCTGCGCGAGCTCGGCTACACCGTGCCCGCCGAGGTCGAGGTGGTCGAGCTCGTCGAGGGCGCACCCGCCGAAGGGCTGCTCGAACCCGGCGATCATCTGCTGAGCGTGAACGGCGTCCCGCTGACCTCGACGACCAACCTGCGCGCGCAGCTCCAGGAGCACGGCGGCGCGCCGGTCCAGATCGCGCTCATCCGGGCGGGGGAGCAGCTCACGGTCGAGATCACGCCGGAGCTGGCCACGCAGGGGGCGGCGAGCAGCTGGGTGATCGGCACCTATGTGCTCACCCACTACGAGTTCCCGATCGACGTGACGATCCAGCTCGACAACGTCGGCGGTCCCAGCGCCGGCCTCATGTTCACCCTCGGGATCATCGACCAGCTCACGCCGGGCGCGCTCACCGGCGGTCACGCCTTCGCGGGCACCGGGACCATCGACTCGGAGGGCTTCGTCGGCGCGATCGGCGGCATCCGTCAGAAACTGCACGGAGCGCGCGATGCCGGGGCGGAGTTCTTCTTCGCCCCCGACAGCAACTGCAACGAGGTCGTCGGGCACGTCCCGGACGGGCTTCAGGTGATCCGCACCGCGACGCTCGACGAGGCGCTGGACGCCCTCGACCTCATCACCGCCGGCGGCGATCTGGAGGCGCTTCCCGCCTGCGCCGCAGCCGGCTCATAGCGAACCCGCATAGGATGGACACGTGACCACGACCTCAGCGCCGAACACGGCCACACCACAGCCCTCCCGTCGGATCCTCACCGTCTCGCTGGCGATCATCGCCGCGCTGATCGTTGCGTTCTTCGTCTTCGCCTCGCTCTACACCGAATATCTCTGGTTCGAGCAGCTCGGTTTCCAGAACGTGCTGACCACGCGCTGGCTGGCCACGGCGAGCATGTTCGCGGTGGGCTTCCTCGGCATGGCCATCCCGCTGTTCATCGCGATCCAGCTGGCCTACCGCCTGCGTCCGGTGTACGCGCGGCTGAGCTCCCAGCTCGATCGCTACCAGGAGGTCGTCGAGCCGCTCAGGCGCCTGGCGATGTGGGGCATGCCGGTCTTCTTCGGCCTGTTCGCGGGCTTCGCGGCGGCGGGCAACTGGCAGACGGTCTGGCTGTGGTTCAACGGCGGCGCGACATCCGACGCCGACCCGCAGTTCGGCCTCGACACCGGTTTCTACCTCTTCGCGCTGCCGTTCTACTCGAGTCTTCTGGCCTTCGTCTCGGCGGTGCTGCTGCTGTGCCTGCTGGTGACCGCCTTCGTCTCCTACCTCTACGGCTCGGTGCGCGTCGGCCAGGGCGAGCTGCGCATCTCCAAGGCCGCGCGCATCCAGCTCGCGGTCCTCGCCGGGCTCTACTTGATCGTGCAGGCTGCCAGCCTGTGGCTGGATCGCTACAAGACCCTCGTCAGCACCGAGGACCGCATCACCGGTGCGGCCTACACCAGCGTGAACGCCGTGATCCCGGGTCTTGCGATCCTGAGCGTCCTGGCCGCGGTCGTGGCCGTCCTCTTCTTCGTCACCGCGATCATCGGCCGCTGGCGCTTCCCGCTGGTCGGCACGGGCCTGCTCATCGTCGTCGCCCTCGTGGTCGGGGTCGGCTATCCCTGGGTGGTCGACACCTTCACGGTGCGTCCGAACCAGAACAGCGTCCAGGCCGAGTTCTACGAGCGCAACATCGAAGGCACCAAGCAGGCCTTCGGCATCGACGGCATGGTGAAGACCCCCTTCCAGGCGGTCACCGAGACGGCCCCCGGTCAGCTCCGCGAAGACGCCGAGACGACGGCGTCGATCCGCATCATCGATCCGGGGATCGTGAGCCCCACGGTGCGCCAGCTCGAGCAGTTCCGCGCCTACTACCAGTTCAACCAGACCCTCGACGTGGACCGCTACGAGATCGACGGCGTGATGCAGGACACCGTCGTGGGCGTCCGCGAGCTCGACGTCAACCGCCTCGGCGACGCCGACAACTGGAACAACCGGGTCGCGGTGTACACCCACGGCTACGGCATGGTGGTCGCAGCCGGGAACCAGCGCACCGTCGACGGCGAGCCGGTGTTCCTGGAGCGCGGCATGCCCACCTCGGGCTTCCTCAGCCGGAGCGATACCGGCTTCGAGCCGCGCATCTACTTCGGCGAGAACTCTCCGGAGTACTCGATCGTCGGCGCGCCCGAGGGCACCCCGCCCGTCGAGATCGACTACCCGCGCGGTGCCCACCTTCGGCCCGCCGTCGCCGCTGAAGCTCGTCTTCGTGTCGGTC
>CAYOTY010000051.1:0-18558 GCA_964406995.1 uncultured Microbacterium sp. | reverse complement strand
CGGCGAGGGTCCGCAGCAGACCGTCGAGCACGTGCTCGTCGTGGGGCGCTGCGGACCCTCGCCGCGGTCGCCGAGCGCCTGGTCCACCGCGATCTTCAGCGGCGAGACCTTGCCTTTGCGGTAGCCGCCGTCGGCGGTGATGACGACCTTGGCTCCGGCGTCGTCGATGCGCGAGCGCAGGCTGTCGGCGCTGAAGCCGCCGAAGACGACGGAGTGGACGGCGCCCAGGCGCGCGACGGCGAGCATCGAGGCGACGGCCTCGGGGATCATCGGGAGGTAGATCGCCACGCGGTCGCCGTGACCGACGCCGAGTCCTTCGAGGACGTTGGCCACGCGCTTGACCTCGCGGGTCAGCTCGGCATAGGTGATGCGGCGCTCGTCGCCGGGTTCTCCCTCCCACAGCAGCGCCACGCGGTCGCCGTTGCCGGCCTCGACGTGCCGGTCGAGGCAGTTGTAGGCGACGTTGAGCTCACCGTCGTCGAACCACTTCGCGAAGGGCGGGTTCGACCAGTCGAGGACGTTGGTGAAGGGCTTGTGCCAGTGCAGGAGCTCGCGCGCCTGCTCGGCCCAGAACCCCTCGCGGTCGGTCTCTGCGCGCTCGTACAGCTCGGGCCGCGCGATGGCGGAGGCGGCGAAGGAGGGGGTCGGCGGGAACTTGCGGACCTCGTCGAGGAGATGATCGATCTGGCTGCTCATGATGAAGTGTGCGCTCCTTTGCGGCGGATTGCTTCAGACGGCGTCGACGGGTCGAGGCCGAGGAGGGGATGCGGAGAATGTACTGCCTTCCCGGGAAACAGGGTACTGCCGAAAGTCAGTAGTCGGCATGATTTTGTTAGGACTCCTTCTTCATGTACAGTCGTCAGCGGTCGATTTCTCATTCTGACCCGGCACGCGCCCGAGACCTCGGTGCTGCGTGTTCTGGGCGGCACCCCCTCCCCCCAAAAGGGGTGCCGCCCATCCTCCTCCCGACGCCCTCTCCACAGCGTGGCGATCTGAGGAGTTGTCCACCTCTCCCGAGAGATCGGATGCCGCGCACCCATACGCCTGCGCCGCGATCTCTAACGTGGCGGGCATGCCAGAGCCCTTCGTCATCCAGCCCCGCATCGCCCTTGGCGCCGCGACGGCCGCCGCCCTGCCGCGGGGTATGGAGGACGCCTTCGGCACGCTGGCACCGCACATCGCCGACGAACGCGTCACCGACCTCTTCGTCAACGGCGCCTCGGGGCTGTTCGTGGACCGCGGGGAGGGCGCGGTGCGCATCGACGGCTGGCGGGCCGCCGAGCGCGAGGTGCGCGATCTCGCCGTCTCCCTGATCGGGCTCGGCGGCCGTCACGTCGACGATCAGACGCCGTGCGTGGATGTGCGGCTCGCCTCCGGCATCCGGGTCCACGTCGTGCTCGCGCCCGTGGCGACCTCCGGCACCGCGATATCGATCCGTGTTCCGCGCGTGCGCGCCGCCGATCTTCCGGCACTGGCGGCGCTCGGCTGCTTCGATGCGCGCCGGCAGCGGTGGCTGGAAGAGCAGGTGCGGGCGCGGGCGAACCTGCTGATCACGGGCGGCACCGGCACGGGCAAGACGACGCTGCTGTCGGCCCTGCTCGCCCACGTGCCGCCGGCCGAGCGGATCGTGACGATCGAGGATGTCGCAGAGCTTGCCCCGCGGCATCCGCACCATGTCTCCCTCGAGTCCCGCCAGCAGAACCTCGAGGGAGCGGGAGGGATCGCTCTGGCCCGCCTCGTGCGCGAGTCGCTGCGGATGCGGCCCGACCGCCTCGTGGTCGGCGAGTGCCGCGGCGAGGAGGTGCGCGATCTGCTGACCGCTCTGAACACCGGCCACGACGGGGGAGCGGGCACGCTGCACGCCTCGAGCCTCGCGGACGTCCCCGCGCGCATGGAAGCGCTGGGGGCGCTGGCAGGCATGGATGCCACGGCCCTGGCACGCCAGGTCGTCAGTGCGTTCACCTTCGTCGTCCATCTGCAGCGCGCGGCATCGGGGAATCGCCGGATCGCGGCGGTCGGCCGGTTCGCGCTCGCCGGCGGGCGCCTGGCGATCGAGGAGGTGCCCGAGTGATGATGCGCCCCGCGAAGAGGGAGACGGCGAGGGACGCCGCGACGGCGGCCGCCGCCGTGCGCACCCTCGCGGTCCTGCTGCAGGCGGGTGCCTCGCCGCAGAGCGCATGGCGGCACCTGGCCGAGTCGGGCGAGGAGGTCGCCGCGCGGGTCGTGCGGCGGGTCGACGGCGGTCAGGGGCTCACCGAGGCGATCGCCGCCGAAGGGGAGGAGTGGTGCGATCTCGCCGCCGCCTGGGAGGTGGCCACGACGGTCGGGGCACCCCTGGCGGAGGTGCTGCGCGCCCTGGCCGAATCGCTGCAGGATGCCGCGGCGGCATCCGACGACATCCGCGTGGCGCTCGCCGAACCCGCCGGCACCGCCCGTCTCATGCTGTGGCTGCCGGCGGCGGGGCTCCTCCTCGGACTCGCCCTCGGCTTCGACACCCTCCGCATCGTGGTCACGACCCTGCCGGGGGCGCTGTGCGCCGGGGCCGGTCTCGGCCTCGTCCTCCTCGCCCGCCGCTGGACGCGGGCGCTGCTGCGTCGGGCCGAGCCCGGGCCGGGCACCCCGGGACTGCACGCCGAGCTGCTGGCTGTCGCGCTCGCCGGAGGCTCCTCGATCGACCGCGCTCGCCGGCTCGTCGCCGAGGCGGCAGGCCCCGACCCGGCTGCCCGCACCGACGAGGTCCTCGCGCTCTCGCAGGCGGCGGGCGTGCCCGCGGGAGAACTGCTCCGCGCCTCGGCCGCTCACGAGCGCCACCGCGCGCGCATCGAGGGGCGGATGCGGGCGGCGGCGCTCTCCTTGCGCCTCCTGCTGCCGCTCGGCGCCTGCACGCTCCCCGCCTTCCTGCTCCTCGGCGTCGCACCGCTGATCCTCAGCGTGCTCTCGACGACGCCCCTCATGCCCGGCCCCTGACCCGCGGGACCCCGCGGGCGACCAAGAAGAAAGAAGGAACACATGAACACCCTCCCCACCCTCACCCGTCGCCGGGCGGCGGCACTGCTGACCGACGAGTCCGGCGCCGCCACCGCCGAATACGCGATCACGACGATCGTCCGACGCTTG
This sequence comes from uncultured Microbacterium sp., assembly GCA_964406995.1. Taxonomy (GTDB): domain Bacteria; phylum Actinomycetota; class Actinomycetes; order Actinomycetales; family Microbacteriaceae; genus Microbacterium. Next base: position 15,441 of record CAYOTY010000051.1, on the reverse strand, counting down.
CGAGTTACTCGGGGCCGGGAAGCTCGGCATCGGACGGGGACCCGAGTCGCCGTTTCCACCACCTGAACCGCCGCCACGACCCTCGTCGCCCCATAGGCGCGGGTCGAGCACGCCCGACACGGACAGGCCCTCAGGGCGGGCTACGCGGTGCGCGTCCGCCTTGATCTCGCCGGTCATCTGCACCCGGACCCGGAGGATCTCATAAACCTGGCGGCGCTGGTCCTCGGTGAGTCGGTCCAGGTTGCCGCGCGCGCGTTCGGCGAGCGCCGCAAGGTCGCGGAGAGCTTCGCCCTTCGCCTGCGCTGATGACGCCAGTGCCCGGTATCCTTCCCGCCGCTCCCTGAGGCCCTCCAGGTCGCGTTCGACCTGTGCGAGCGCCTCCCGGATCGGGGCGGGATTATCGGCCAGGAGAAGCTCGCGAGCGGCGTTAGCCTGGGCTCGCTCCAGCTTCTCGATCTGCCGCTCCACAGCCGCCAGCAGCGTGACATCCTGTGCACCATCGCCTACCTCAGCGGGCAGTTCGAGGTACTGCCGCGCCATAGCCTCCAGCCGTGCCGGATCCGACAGGAACCCGACCACCGCTGCCCAGACACGCGACTCCAGCGGCTCCCAGGCCACCTGCGTGCAGCTGCACTTCGCCTCCCCGGCCAGGTGACGCCGCCCGGTGCAGCGCATCACCGGAGCCTTGCCCTTGATCGTCACGCCGTAGTACGGCATCCCACACGCGCCGAACACCTGGCCGGTGAGCGGCCGAGAGATCGGCGATGCGGCCTTTCCCCGGTTCGACCGGCTCGCCAGCGCACGGACGATCGCCCGATGCTGGGTCGCCGAGAACGGGGGCTCCGGAAGCTCGATGCGGATTGGTTCGCCATAGCGAGGCGTACCGTCGCGCTTGACTTTGGTCTTGTGGCTCCTTGGGTAGAGCCCGCCGCTCGACGGCGCGCCCCAAGTGAGCACTCCTGAGGTCAGGGTTTCGTTGGCGAGCACCCGACGAAGTGACTCAGGATTCCAGGCGTCGGCCTTGCGGGGCTTGAACCCGGCATCGTTGAGTCGCGCCGCCACCTGGAATGCGTTCAGGTGCTGCGTGACCAGCAGTCGGTATGCCTCGGCGAGCACCCGGCGTTCCCGCTCGTCGCGAACCGGATGCGCAGTCCGCTTGTGCCCTTCAAGTCGCCACCCAAACGGCGGGTGTCCACCGGGCCACAACCCGGCCTCACCCTTCGCCCGCTGGCCTCGCGCGGTCTTCTCCACGATCGCATCCCGGTCCATCTGAGCGAACGACGAGAACACACCGGCCAAGCCGCGACCCGCCGACGTCGAAGTGTCGATGAAGGCTTCCTGGACCGACACGAACGCCACATCGAGGTTGGCGAGGTCGTCGATCACTTTCGCGCTGATGTGAAGCTTGCGAGATAGGCGGGTCATGTTGAGCGCGACCAGCACGTCGTATTTGCCCTTCGCGGCGTCCTGGAGGGCTTCGGTGAGCCCCGGGCGGTTCTCGTCAGTGCCCGACACACCCCGGTCTGCGTAGACCTTGCCAGTGAACTTCCAGCCGCGCGCCTCGATCAGCGCCAGGCAGAGCCGCTCCTGGTCGGCCAGCGACGTGCCGTCCACCTGATCCTCTGTAGACACTCGGATGATGACCGATGCGCGTTTGGTAGTCACGAGAACCTCCGCCCCTGGCAGGTCTTGCATTCATCGGCACCCGGGGCATACGCGGAGGGTGCCTTGAGCCGCCCACAGGAGGTGCACACCTTCGGGTCGAAGATAGTGACGCCGCTCATGATCGGAGCCCTTCGAGGTCGTTCGCGTCGTGGGTGATCGCGAGTGCCAGCGAGAGCGAGATTTCGTCGTCCAGGGTGAGGTCGGGGTCGTGCAGTTCCGCCGCCCGGGATAGGTGCATCCGGAGTTCTCGGAAGTTCTTGATCGTCTGGGCGGGGTCGATCGGTCCTTGGGAGACCATCGTCGCCACGATGAACTCGTCCAGGGTGAGGACTGGGGGCATGCTCATTTCGATTCCTTCCGACGATCACGGTTTGTGTCGGCGATGCATGCCCGGCACCAGGACTGACGAATCTCGCCATGTCTCCGGCGTCGGGCGAACTCTCCGACGGGTTTCTGTTCTTGGCAGTGCGGGCAAAACTTGGTCTCGTGCATCGGTGAGTCGATGCCGTCCCAACGCGGGGGCAGCGCTCGCCATGCATCGACGCCGGGGACGAGCCCGAGGACGTGGCCGTCCGGATCCCAGGCGACGTGCACGGTCCCGAGGTCGTCTACGGAAGTCACCACTCCGGTGTCTCCCGCACGGAGGCGTGTGTACTCGTCTGTGGTGCTGATGAAGGCGATGTGGTCGCCGGGCTGAGTCACTTGGTCTCCTTCGTGTTGGCCTCGTGCTTCGCGATGAGGCGTGCGGCGGCACGGTGGAACTTGGCGCGGAGCGGTTCGCTCGGGAGCTCCTTCGCGAGGCCGTTGATGACCGCCTTGGTCACGGGTTGCCCGTCCGCGTACGAGTTCACGAGCGCCTGGAGCAGGTAGCTGACGTGCCGGGCGTCGTGCCCGGGCCGGTACATGGCCTTGATGCCGACCGGCTCGTGGCAGGTGCCGCATGCGCAGGTGTTGACGGGGATCTCGGTGACGGTGGCCTTGGTGCTCATCGCGGGGTATCCAATCTGGTTGCTGATCTGGGCTTTTCCTGCCCTATCTTCAAGAAAATCATGCCGAAAATCACGCCGCAATTACCGCTTCTCACGGGGACTACCGCCCGCTCAGGAAGCGGGTGAGCTTCGCTTGTAACGCGGGCGAATCGACCAGCGATCTCAGAGCGCGATCGGTGGTCATCGCTCCGGCGCGGACTTCGCGAACCAAACGGGTCAAGTGCCGTGAATCGTGCCCCGGCGAGTAGCGTCCGCCTCGGGTCATCCCGCCACACCCACACGCGCACTCACGACTGTTCGGGGTTCGTTGCAGGTCGCGCGCCCTCTGCTCCGCTCGGCGCTCGCGCTCTCGCACCGCCTTCGGCGAATCTGACAGCAAGCGAGGGGCGACGCCTCGTCGGGACGTTCGCGGACGCTTCGGCGGACGAGGCTTCTTGGCCGGGTCGCTCGTCACGCCCGCCCACGTACCAGCGGCCGGTTTCGCCAGGGCGCGGTACCGCTCGCACAGCGCCATAGCCGGGCAGTCGAGGCATCGGTCTGCGGCGACCTGCTGGTCGTCGTAATCGTCAGACGTCCACGCCTCGCCACCCCGACCCTGGCATGGCACCTCTCGTCCGAGCTCGTGCGCCAGCAGCAGCGCGTGGTTCAGGTCGGCGTAGGCCCAGGAGGCTTCGTCGCTCACCCCGAGCGTGGCGGCGAGTTCGCGCTCTGCCTTCCGCGCCTCGGCGGCAGCTTCGCTTGCCCGCTCCTCGGCGCTCGGTGGGGTCTTCCGCGACCTCGTAGGTACCGGGAGCGCCTGGAGCAGGGGGCGGACCTCCGAGGTCACGGGAGACGCTTCGGACGGAGAAACAGCAGTAGGGATGCTCATGCGACTCAGAAACCCGACACCCGAGGCGAGCCCATCGCGGCGAAGAACTCCTCCTGCGCGTTGAACGAAGTGTTCGGCTCGGCGACGTAGGTGATCTCCTTCGAGTAGTTGTTGACCACACCGCCGCCCCCACCCGAGCCGACCAGACCGATGTCGGGAAGGCCGAAAGTGTCGGCGAACGCATCCTCGACAGGGCCAGACATCCGATCGAGGCCGTCGATCAAGCCCTCGCCGATGTAGATACCGAACTCACGGAAGACCCGGGACGGCGACGCGATGCCGAAGATCCCGGCCACCGTGTCGATGATGCCGCCGAAGGTATCCTCGAACCATGCCGAGACCGACGTCCAGATCGACTTGAGGCCGTTCCACAGGCCCTGCACCACGTCGCGGCCGATGTTGTAAAGCCAGGTCGCCGCCCCGGTGAACACCGCCATGATCTTGTCCGGGATCGACTGGAACCACGCGATCGTGCCATTCCAAATCGACACCGCCGTGTTCTTCACGTTGTTCCAGATGCCCGACCAGAAACCGATGAACCCGTTCAGCGCGCCCATGATCCAGGAGACCCACCCCTGGAAGATGCCCTGCACGTAGGCGACGAACCCCGACCACACCGCCTGGATGAAGTTGCCGATCGCGGACCAGAGCCCGTTCCACCACGACGCGATGCCGTTGACGATTCCCATCAGCCAGCCGACGAAACCCGACCACACGCCCTGAATCCAGCCGATGAAGCCGTTCCAGACGTCGGAGATCCACTGACCGACAGCGGCCCAGATCGAGTTCCACCAGGACACGAAGCCCTCAATCACGCCAGTGATCCAGGTGATGAAGCCGCCCCAGACTTCCGAGATCCACGCCACGGCGGTGTCCCAGTTCATGATGAGCCAGACGATCGCCGCGACGAGCGCACCGATGCCCAACACGATCCAGGTGATGGGGTTGGCCAGCAGGGCGAGGGTCCACGCTGCCGTCGCCACGACAGCCGCCCAGATAGCGGGTGCTAGCGCTGCGAGGATGACCGCACCGAGCCCGGTGACGATCGGCAGGAACACCTCACTGTTGGCGATCAGGTCGGCGAGGAAGTTGATCACGTCGTTGATCGGCCCCTTGACGAGTTCCAGCGCGGCGACCAGCTTCGACTGGATCGTCGCCGCTAGGTTGCCCGCCGCCCCCTCGAAGGTCTCGGTGGACTGCGCCGCCTCCACAGCGACCGGCTCAGTACCCAGCTGGGTGATCGCGGCGTTGAACTCCTCAGCCGTGATCTCGCCACGTTCCATCGCCTCCCGGAAATTGCCCGTGTATGCGCCCGCCTGGAGCAGCGCGTCCATCAGTCGTCCCGAGGCTCCCGGGATCGCGTCGGTGAGCTGGTTCCAGTTCTCGGTGGTCAGCTTGCCCTGACCGGCCGTCTGCGTCAGAACAGACCCCACACGACCGAAGGTCTCAGAGCTGCCGCCTGCGGCGGCGTTCAGGTTGCCGAGGCTCATCGCGAGGGTGTCGTAGTCCTTGACGCCGTTCGCGGCGAGGGTGGCGGTGATCGACTGGATGTCACCGAGCGAGTAGACCGTGGTGTCGGCGTATGCCTGGGTGCTCGCGGTCAGGGCGTCGATCTTCGCCGTGCTGAGACCACCGAACTCCAGGGTCTGCTTGAACTTGTCGGTGGCGTCCGAGGCTGCCATGGCGTCGCCCACGAACTCGGCGAGCATCTGCCCGGCCTGTGCGATCGCGTCGGCGGCGAGGTTACCGAAGGCGGACCCGATAGCCGCGCCCTTGGTGGTCCAGCTGTCGGTCTTCTTGTCGAAGTCGCCGTCATCGACCTTGATCTTCGCGACCAACGTCCCGATGTCCAGTGCCATGAGATCTCCAGAGTTCGTTGCTGTCAGTGCGGATCGCGGGCGATCCAACCCGCCCTGATTTCGCCGCACAATGCACCACGTCGTACGCGGCCGGGATTTACCCGGCGTCACGCTTCTCGTGCCACGCGGCGAGCGCGGGGACCAGCACCTTGTCGCCACCGGGGCAGTCGCCGAAGTGGACGCCGTGGACGGTGTGGCCGTCGAGCAGACCGAGGGCGCGCACCTTGGCCAGCTGGTCCTCGTCGAGTTGGTCGGCCCAGACCATCGGGCCACCACACGGGCACTCGCCCTCGACCGCCTGGATGCGCCGCCTGGCCAGCCCCTCCCGCACCAGCGGCGGGGCGTCGTCCGGCACGACCTGGACGACCAGCCGGTCAAGCGGTCGACCGGCGGGAATCACCCACTCCTGACCGGGGGCCAGCGCCGGGGCGTCCTCGTCCACCGGCACCGGCTCGAACGGATCGACGCTCATCGCATCACCGGGAATCCGTGCGCGGCGGCGTAGGCCGTGGTCTCAGGGCCGCGCTCCTGCCACACGTCCCAGTACGTGACCATCAGCAGGTGGTGCAGGTAGGCCAGCGTCTCGGCGCTCGGCTTGTCATCCGGCCCGCACCCGAGCCGCGCTGCGCATGCCTTGAGTCGCGCGCCCACATCGCGTACGCCGAGGAACACGAGCCGCCGCCACGTGAGATCGCGGATGCTCCAGCATTCGAGGTGCTGAGCGAGGGTGCGCTCGGCATGTGGAACCTTGAGCGTCGGGAAGGAGTCGTCGTACTCAGCCCAGCGCCTGATGTTCGCGACCTCCTCGCTGATGCCGGGTTCGTTTGACGTGCCGTAGAGGTTGTGGCTCTGTTCGTTCATGGTGACCTCCTCAGGTCGTGGTTGGTGTTTGAGGCCCGGCGGCTGTCGCGGACGTCCGGGCGGGACGCTTCCAGCCGCCGGGGGTCTGTTGTGGTTACGGTGTGCCGATCCAGGTGCCGACCGCCGCGCCGATGACCGGTGCTGCGACGAGCAGGGCCACGAGCCCGACCCACATCAGCCACTCCGGCGTCTGCTGCTTCTTCATGCCTCAGCCCTCCTCGGGGTGTGTTTCTTCGTCGGACGCCGGTCCGACACCCGCGTACCCGGTGTCGGTGAGCTTGTACCTCGTCCCGGAGCCCCTGAGCGCGGGACCGGCCACGACATCGCCGACAGCGATCAGGAGATCGAGTGCGGCGTCGTAGGCATGCTTGTCACGACTCGCTATGCGACGACGCAGGGCTGCGCGGGCCATACCGCTGGAACTCTCGGCGAGGACCCGGCGGAGCTTCGGTACGAGGCGCTGTGCCGCCGCGAGGTCAGTGGTCTTGTCGTTCATTAGAGCGCCTCCATCGCGCGCGAAAGGTTGGGAAAGCGGTATGAGGTTGGTCTTGTCTGTGGTCGGGTGTGGAGGCCCGGTCCAGCGGAACCCCCTCCTTCGGAGGGGGGGTTCCTCGCGTGGACCTCTAGACGTGGATCTCGCCGTGGACTCCCGTGGATTGCTCCGTGGATTGCTCCGCCCCGTCGTGACGCGGGAGAGCCCGGAGGGCGTGGACCGTCGTGGACTTCTGCGTGGATTGCTACTCCAGAGGACCGCGTGGATTGCTCCGTGGATTGCTCAGAGCTGTTCGAAGAGCGCACCCTCATCACCCCCTGCATCGGAGTCGAAAGAGTCCTCGTCAGCGCGTGTGCGACCTGCGACGGTGGCTTCCCAGCCGTCGCTCGGCTTCTGGCCTCGGAGCTTTACCGCGCCGATGTGGCGCTTCGCCCAGCCCCGCGCCTCGAAGTCTTCGAGCTTGCGGCGAACCTTTTGCTTCTCGCCCTCCTCCGGCTTCTCGCTGTCGAACAGCTCGACGGCTACGGCGTTGGCCGTGGTGAGTCCACTACTGGACAGCGCGGCGAGGATCGCGAGTGCGTCCCGCTTGCGGTACACCCGCGACACTGCGTGTTCACGGTCGTGGAAGACCTGCCAGGGACCGAGCGGGTCGATTGGCTGCTTGAGGTGCGTCAGCTCGACGAGTGTGTCGCCCGCCGAACCCCACAGCAGCACCACCGATCCCGCGCCCGCCGTGATCCAGACCGAGCCGTAGACGTCCTCAAGTCGGTCAGGCTTCGAACCGTTGTCGCCCTTCTTCACCATGTGGTGCAGTTCGAGGACTTCGACCCCGGCGTTGAGGGCGATCTGTCGCGCCCGGTTGTATGCCGCGCCCACCTCATCGGACGACAGCCCGACGGCGGCATCTTTGAGCGAGTCGACCACCACGGTGTCGGCCCCTGCCTGCTTCGCCAGTTCGAGCAAGGTCTCGGGCTGTGCAGCGAGGTCAGCAGGCGGCGGGCCTTTCCACACCACCAGGCGGTCATCGAGCACCTGACGGTCGATACTGCCGAGGTAGACGTTCAACAGGCGGCGGATCTGAGCTGGCCGATCCATTGCGAGGTACAGCACTTTCGAGGAGGTGGCCTCGACGGGAAGGCCCAACACCTTGCCTCCGGTGAGGCGGGCGCGGACGAGCTGTGCTGCAAGGGTGCTCTTGCCGACGCCGTTCGGCCCGGCGAGGATCAGCGCCTCCCCGCGCATCCAGCCGACCTGCGCCCCGTGGCCCCACACCGAGGCGACCTCGGGGACGTCGAGCACGAACTCGCCGCCCTCAGCGAGGTGTCCGGCTTCCTCGGAGTCCCGGCGGCGCTCCTCGCGGTACATCTGGTCGGCGATCCCTCGGATGCGGAGGTATTCGAGCTGCTCCTCGATCCGCCGGTCGCGCTCACCCTCCTTGGAGTGCTCGGTTTCCCAGATCGAGTCGAGGGTCTTCTGGGTGTCTTCGTATTCCGGGTCGATCTTCGCCACCCAGTCGCGCACGTGGAGTTCGTAGAGTGCTCGGTCTTCGCGGTACAGCCGCACGTAGTAGCCGGCCACCTTCGACAGGGCATCATTCGTGAGTCCCTGTCCTCGCTCGGGCGGGTCAAGGAGGAACTTCACGGCGTCGGAACGCGCGAACAGACCGCTCTCCCCCTCCGATTCACGGGAGGGGCGCTCGGAACTCGGCGCGGCTGCCTTCTTCGCCCCTGGGAGGGCCGCGCCGTACGCCGACCAGATCGTATGCACGTCTTCATCGGTCAGTGTGTGCTCTGGCACAATCTCGTCCGCCACGGTGTATGGCTTGCCTGAGTCCGGGTGAGTGGACGGCGGCAGGACGACGTAGGACCCAGCCCCGGCACGGATGTCTGCCCCGTCACCGAGGACGTGGGTGCCCGCCTTGATCTGTTGCGCGATGCCGCCTCCGACGCCGTACACCACGTGGACGTTGCCGTTACCTCGACCACTGAGATGCTCCCGCGTAGACGGGAACACGTCGAGCCTTCGGGCTCCGTGCTGGTAGTCGAAGTCGACGACGAGGCGTCCGAGCGTGGATCCGCCGATCCCGGCGGTGGGGTTCTGCCCCCACCACTTCGCGATCTTCTCGGGGTCGCGCGTGGCGTCGTTCACTCCGTGGCCGACATGACCGCACTGGCCGCTGCATTCCCCGCGCTCTTTGGACCCCTTCGGATGGGGGTTCGGGAACAGGGGCTCTTTGCCGTTAGGCCGGAGTGGGAAGACGGGCCAGCCCTGCTCGACCCAGTACAGGGCCCATTCGACCATGGACCGCTCCGGCTGGGCGGCATCTTCGAGCAGCTGCACGACTTCCGGGTCGAGCTTGACCATCAGGCACCTGCCACTCGGGCGAGGAGCATCGCCAGGCAGATGTCAAACGCGAAGGCGGATCCCAGAACAGTAAGCCAGAACGCGGTGTCGCTGTCAGGTTTGCCCGGAAGATATCGGCGCAGGTTGCGCGGTGCGTTTGCAGTCGTCATGCCGCCACCGCCCCGGTGTCGGCGACCGGCTCGGCGAAGAGTGTCCGCAGGAGCCAGGCGATCTGATCGTCGGGAAGCTGCTCAGCTTCCCAATTTGTGGTGGTTGAAGTTGCCACGTCGGCACTCCCTCTGAACGAGAGGTGCCAAGAACGACAAAACGCACCCCGTATCCAGACCCACCGCCGAAGCGATGGGGAGGGAATGCTTGAGGTCGAAACCTCATCCTCCCGCTGGTATTCAGCGGGTCTTCCACCCTCGTTGGGATACGGTGCGCGTCAGTAGGGTTTGCTCACCGGCAGAGGCATTGTGTACCACTCCTCTGCTCGGAAACGGGGCTTGCTAGCCCCAGATCCGGTGTCGCTCTTCAATTTCGGGGGCGACAATACACTCCCTGACCCCCCTTTGTCAATTACTCCGACCCCCCGACGTGTCGCGATGCTGGGCTAGCATCACCTGGGATACGGGGTGGAGCCGTGGATCATGGCGCGTTGCGCGAGCCACCGCACCAACCTGATTTCCGGCCCCATGGTCTTTGTTTCCTGGCTGGTCGGGAGCAGCAATTCGAGGCCGGAGCCCTCATCGAGGTCTTTCGTGTGCACGATGCGATTCCGAATCTGATAAATGCGCCCCGCTACTTGCTCGTGCAGATCCTGTTTCAGATTGATTGGCCGAACGCTCTTCATGGATTGTTTGTTCCGAGTGAAGTGATCCCGCCGCGACTCGTCCATGAGGTAAGCCTTGAGGTCGTCGTCATCGACACAGGTCCGAAGAGTCGCACGCAGCTGTTCGAGTTCGTTCCGCACGCCATAGTGCGCTTCAGCCGTGGCGCTGATTAGCCGGTCCAGGTGCGCGCTGTCGCCAGCGTCAAAGCTCGGGTCCTTGAGCTTCGTGCGGAGACGGTGGATCACTGCTTCGCGGTTAAACTGCGGAAAGTAGAACTCAAGCACTTGGTAGTAGGCAAGGAACTGAACAAGCGGCAGTTCCTTCGCTCCGTTCCCGTACCAGTAAAGAGTCTTCGGCTCGTCCGCGTAGGAGTTCCGTGGGAACGATGGTGTGGCCCCATCTAGAGTGAGCGGGACTGTAGCCAGCGGGCTCGACCAAGACGCAAGCTGAATACTCAACCCATATGCAAAGTCGAGTTCGGTCAGGAAGTCACGTACGGGCCCGTCGATCATCGCGTCTGCCGTAGGCCCGTCTGCGCCGTCACGATGCTTGACCTTGATAGACAACACCGAGTCGAAGCCTGCGCGTCGCACGGCGAAAAGCATGTCCGACACGGGGCCGATGCTCATGCTGTACTCGTCGGTTTCGATCGGAAGGTGCCAGTCGATTTCCACTCCGAAGATTCGGACAAACGAACTGGATACCGATGAGAAGAGCGACGAATCTAAGGGCTCATCAGTATGAGAGCCAAAGTCGGGACCCTTGATGACGCCTTCGAGATCCCATATCGGAACGACCTCGCCTTGATGTCGCGGAAGCGCCAAGCCCACCTCGGTCTGCCCAGTCTCCGAGTGAAATATGGCCGTGTACTTCTCTGAGAGTCGCCACTTGGCCACGTCACCTTCGCGAGCGGCTTTCGCCATGAAGTAGAGGATGGTAACCTCGCGCTCGCCTCTTCCAGACGGCAGCTTGAAGGTTATAGATCCGCCGCGATCCTCTGTCGCCTCTTCGACGGAAGATGCGATGTCGCGTTCCGCGAGGTAAGCCCGCAGAGCCTCAACTTCTGTCTGCTCGAATTGGTCTTCGGCTGCGTTACCGTCAGTCATCCCGTGTTTCCCCGCATTCAGGGCAAGTCCATGTGGAGTTGCCGTCCGTCTCGACTGCGCGCATCCGCTCCAAGCAGCACGGACAGTTTGGTGTGTCAAACGAGAGCGCATCTCGCTCTAGCCGCAATCTTCGCTGACGCTCCAGGTCGTCCATGCCACGAGTCTGACAGACCCGCTAGCGTGAGCGCATGAGCGACGAGGACGCAGACGAGGGCACCCCACCAGAAGAGACCCGAGACGACGATGCGGCGACCGGAGTCGGATTCAAGGGGACGGGAGCACTAGCCGCTGGAGTCGGCCTGCGAGGCGCGGGGTCCCAGGCGGTCGGGGTCGGCTTCAATTCGGGGGCTATCAGCGGCCTCGCGGGGGTCAGCGCAGGAGTCGGAGCGATGCTCGCAAGATCTGGCGCTTTCCAGAACATGCAGGAGTACATCGCCGGGATGGTCTCGCCTTCCATGAAGGCGTTCAACGCACTTGCCGTATCCAACCTCGGCTCAGTCTCGGACTCGATCTCCAAGCTGTACGCGAGAGAGCTTATGCCGTCCCTCGATTCGGTCAATGCGCTCATCCGGCACATGACGGAAACGCCCGCGCTCACTCGTTCGAGCGACTACGCGGTCCTGGACGAGCCCGAGAGTGCGTATTCGTCGCATATGGAGTCGCCCCAAAGCTACTTTCAGGCGACGGAAGAAGTGATCACCTGCTTCGACGACCTGCACGCCGCAATCACGAAGCTCATATCGAAGACTCCCGACCTTCCGCTCGTATGGCGCGGCGTACGGAACGCCGAGTGGGGGATGCACAGCCACCTCTACCGGCATCTGATGAACACCAACAAGGTAGTGCCGCCCCAGCGAAGCCCGAAGAAAGCCCAGCCCTACCCTGACGAGGATCAGATGGTTGCGGCGGAGCGAGAGATCCTAAGCATCGCCCGCCGTGACTGGCGATTCGACAACATGTCGGCTTTGGAGACCTTTGCTCGCATCCAGCACGCTGGGGGTCCAACTCGGCTCATCGACGTAACGAAGAACCCATACATCGGCGCGTGGTTCGCGGTTGAGTTCGATCCGGACGAAGAGGACAAGGATGCACGGCTCTTTGCCCTCGCCACTCGCCCGGTAGCGCAAGACGGGAAGCCTCCTGCGCCCGATTCGGCACTAGAGCTCGATGATCTCGGGGCGGCACGAGACCCGTTCTGGCACCTGCTCACGGACAACGCGAGTCGCCAGACGCTCGACTGGGGAACAGGCGCACGTAGGCGCATCTGGGTGCCTCCGGCATACGACCCTCGAATCTCCGCTCAGAACGCCGCGTTTGTCCTCGACGGGGTGCCGATGACCTCCAAGAAGCTCGCGTCCTACTTCACGGTCGAGAGGAACGTCTACTGGCGTCGCGCGGACCTCCTCGCCTCAGCGTCGATCTACGCGAAGATGCTGAAACCGACCAGAAGGCCGATGTACAACTCACGGAACTTCGCGCCGACTTTCAGTTTCCGAATTGAAGCCGCCGCAAAGCAGGAAATCCGCGAGGTGATGGAATCCCGGTTCGGTTACCGGTTGTCGTACATCTACCCCGACATGGCTGCACTGGCCGAGCACCTCAAGCGGAGGCCGCTGAACGGGTAGACCCGGCCTCCGGTGGGGTCTTCCTGGACATAAAGAAGGCCCGACGCCCTCTGAGGGGAGCCGGGCCTTCTCGATTCAACGGAGAGGCGCGGAGCGTCACTCCTGGATAAGACCGGGACGCGGCGTCGGAGCCATGGAGCCAATCACGGCCTCCGCGTTCATATTGAACCGATCGAAGATCGACACCACCATCTGCATGTCCGGCGCTGCCTTCGCATCCTGCGCCGTCAGGTCGGCGTACGCCGCCGTGTGGTTGCGGAGGGCCTGTGAGAGGAACTGCCGCTCCCGGGGAGCGGTCGTGTTCTCCAGCAGGTCGAGCGTCTTCTCCGTCGCATCGAGGATCCGGTCGGACATCGCCGCCCGCCGGTTCCGCGCGTACTCGCTCTGCACACCACGAGCCTTCGCCATTGCCTCCGGTGTGCCCGAAGACCCGGAGCCGTTCATCGCGAACTTGAGACCGGGAGTCTCGCGGACCACGCGGGAAACCACGTACAGCGAGACCCCCGTCTCCTCGATCACCTGGCGACGGGTCTTCCCCTCCCGCACAAGGACTCGGATTTGCTCCTCGACCTCCGCTGAGGTCCGAACACCCGTCGCCATGGTCGGGCCTACCTCGCGGCGATCGTGTCGCGGCGGAGGTTCAGGCCGTCCAGCTTCTCGACCTTGTAGTCGATCTGGATGTCCCGATCCAGGTTCTCGTCCACCCCGAGCGCCGCATACCCCTGGGGGTCCAGGTGCGCCATGCGGGACATCGTGCCAAGGCCGACAGCGCCTTCCAGCGCCTCGCTCAGCACGTTGCGCCACGCCGCCACGAGGTCGGTGTCGGCGGTGAGGTCGCGTACGCGGACGGCAGCCGGGACGCCATGCTCCACCAGCTGCTGAAACACCAGCTCGCGCACCTCAGCGATCACACCGGACGGGTCGGTCGATTCGAGCGCCTCCGGGGAGACCTCGATCCACTGTGCGATCGCCGCGAGCCGAAGCGGGTTCGCCGAGAGGATGAGCGCCTCCAACGACCGGCCAGCAGACAGGAGCGCGGCGACCTTGCGCCACTCGGCCTCCTGGAGCGCCACCTCGTCGGCGTTCTTCGGGGCGAGACCGTCGAGCACCTCCGCGATCTGCGCATCCGAGTCGGCATCCTTCGCGGCCGGGATCTTATCGAGGAGCGCGGCGCGGGCGTCCATGACCTGCTTGAACCGCTCGCGGTGAAGGGCCGAGTTCGTGTAGTTCGGGTTCTGGTAGTCCACGGCCTGAGCCAGCGAGCGCCGGAAGGTCAGGAACGTCTGCACGAACGGTGCGGTGTTGATGGTCATTTTGTTCTCGATTCTCTGGGTGGACGCGGCCCTGGGTGGATCTCGCGATCCTGGGTGGGCTTCGCCCTGGGTGACCCGTCAGCCGTTGCTGTCGGGAGCTTTCGGGCGGGACGAAACCAGCCGTGATTCGTCGTTGCAAGCAACCACGTCGAGAGAGCGCATCACGCGGCCTCGATCCGCCATTCGAAGGGCGGCAGGAGCGAGTAACTCTGCTCACGGGGGCGATGGCCGCGGTCGCCTTCGCGGGCCTGCTGGTCATCATCATGCGATCCGACGAGGTGCGCGGCATCCTCACCGACCTCGTCCGCCGGGCGCTGACGGTCTCGTGAGGAGATCTCCCGCCGTCGGCGAGGCCGGCTCGGTGGCCGCCGAATTCGCGGTGGCGCTCCCGGTCGTCGTGCTCACGCTCCTGCTCGGCATCGGGGCGTTGAGCGCGGCGGCCGTGCAGGTCGCGCTGCAGGATGCCGCCTCGGACGCCGCGCGCCTGCTCAGCCGCGGCGAGTCGGACGCATGGGTGCGCGAGGCGGTGGCGGCATCCGTGCCGGGCGTCCGCCTCTCGTCCCAGCGGCGCGAGGGCCTGGTGTGCGCGACCGTCCGCGTCGAGGTGGGCGTCGGCCGGATCATCCGGATGCCGCTGCACGCCTCCGGCTGCGCCCTCGACGGAGGCTGGTGATGGCCGGGAGCGCCCTGGCCGCCGGTCTCGTCGCCGTGACGGCGACGCTGGCGATCGGACTCGCCGCCGTAGGCGGTGCCGCGGTGTCCTCGCAGCGCACGGCGGCGGCCGCGGACGTGGCCGCGCTGGCGGCATCCGACGTCGCCTCGGGCGCCGTGGCCTCGGAAGAGCCTGCCTGCGCGGTCGCCGCGCGCCTCGCCGAGGCCGCCGGTGCGCGACTGGCCGCGTGCGAGCTGGACGGGACCGTGGCGACCGTGGAGGTCAGATCCGTCTACGCTGGAGGTGACGCCGTCGCACGTGCCCGCGCTGGGCCTCCCGAGTGACGCTCACGGCAAGATCATCGACACCGCTCTGTTCTCTTTGCATTCGCGGTGTGTATGGTGTGCTTCGAAGAAAGGACGCACCTTGGCAGAAGGCAAGAAGCTCGTCATCGTCGAGTCTCCGACGAAGATGCGGTCGATCCAGAGCTACCTGGGCGACGAGTATCAGGTGCTCAGCTCGGTCGGGCACATCCGCGACCTCGCCGACAAGCGCGACATCCCCGCCGAGGCGAAGAAGGCCTACGGAAAGTACTCGATCGACATCGAGAACGACTTCGACCCCTACTATGTGGTCTCCGATCGCAAGACGAAGACCGTCGCCGAGCTCAAGCGCGCGCTCAAGTCCGCCTCCGAGGTCCTGCTCGCCACCGATGAGGACCGCGAGGGCGAGGCGATCGCCTGGCACCTGCTGGAGACCCTCAAGCCCAAGGTCCCCGTCAAGCGCATGGTGTTCCACGAGATCACCAAGGACGCCATCCAGGAGGCCGTCGGC
>CAYOTY010000050.1:0-18573 GCA_964406995.1 uncultured Microbacterium sp. | reverse complement strand
CGCCCCGTGAGGGCCGCGTAGATCTCGAGGAGGTTCGAGACGCCGGTCGCGGATACGGCGACTTCAAGAAGGGTCTCGCCGAGGTCGTCACGGGCGTCTTCGGCCCTGTCCGCGAGCGCGCACTGGAGCTGCTGGACGATCCGGCAGAGCTCGACCGGATCCTCGCGGCGAACGCCGCCAAGGCCGATGCCGTCGCCGACCGCACGCTCGCCGACGTCTACGACAAGGTAGGCCTGCTCCGGCGGGTCTGACCTGCTCTGAAGCTCGCCGCCGACACGACGGCATGCAAAGTCGCCGGAACACGCGGATACGGCGCATACCTTCATGCTCTCGAGTGATCAGATGCTCCAGCGCGAAGTCTTCCCCGCGCCGATGTCGGCGGTGCGTGCGAGGATGGGCGCATGCCCGAGATGCCGGAGGTGCAGGGACTCGCCGAGTTCCTGAGCGAGCGCGCCGCGGGCAAGACGATCACGAGGATCAGCGTCGCCGCGATCTCCGCGCTGCGCACCTACGACCCGCCGATCGACGCCCTGCACGACGCTGAGATCACGGGCGCGATCCGTCACGGCAAGTTCGTCGACATCAGCGTCAGGCGAGACGGCGCCGAGCTGCACCTCGTCTTCCACCTCGCCAAGGCAGGATGGCTGCGCTGGTACGAGAAGGTGGCGACCACGCTGGTGAAGCCGGGCCGCTCCCCCATCGCCATGCGGGTCACCCTCGACGACGGCAGCGGCTTCGACCTCACCGAGGCGGGTACCAAGAAATCGCTCGCGGTCTATGCCGTGCGTGATCCCGGCGAGGTGCCCGGCATCGCGCGCCTCGGACCCGATCCCCTGGACCCGGCCTTCACCGCGGAGGCCTTCGCAGGACTCCTGGAGGGTCGCCGCATGCAGATCAAAGGTCTGCTGCGCGACCAATCGGTGATCGCCGGGATCGGAAACGCATACTCCGACGAGATCCTCCATGTCGCGCGGATGTCGCCGTACGCGATCTCCGGGAAACTCGGCGCCGAGGAGGTCTCCCGGCTCTACGAGGCGCTGCAGAGCACTCTGCGCGAGGCCGTCGCCGCAGCATCCGGCACTCCGCCCGCAGACCTCAAGGACTCCAAGCGCAGCGGGATGCGCGTGCACGGACGCCGAGGGCAGCCCTGTCTCGTCTGCGGCGACACGGTGCGCAGCGTCTTCTTCGCCGACCGGTCGCTGGAGTACTGCCCGACGTGTCAGACCGGCGGCAAGCCGCTCGCCGACCGGCGGCTCTCCCGCCTGCTGAAGTAGGCCTCAGGCCTTCTCGGTCGCCTTGCCGGCCTCTTCCCAGCCGGCGATGCCCGCGCTGAGGACGCTCACGTCGGTGTAACCCTGGGCCGCGGCAAACTGCGCGGCGTTGGGCGCTGCCTGGCACGCGATGCTGCCGCAGTAGAAGACCACGGGTGCGTCCTTCTCAGCCGGGAGCGCACCGGCCACGGCATCCTTCGCGATGTTGACGGCGCCGGGGACGTGGCCGTCCGCATAGCGCTGCGGGGAGTTCACGTCGAAGATCGTGTGCGTTCCGGCTTCGACGATCTCGACGACCTCATCGACGGTGACGGTGCGGACGGTGGCTGACATGAGGTCTCCTTCGATCGTGCGTGTGCTCTCGACGATAGCGCCGATGGAGGGGGCGAGAGCGGTCCGGAGCGCATGTATCGGAATGTGACATCTAAAACGTTTTACATAAACTTCTTTACCTCGGTACGGACGCCGTGTTGACTGCTCAACGTGACAGGGGGTAGGCAGACCACCTGACCGACCCGTCACCCGACAAGGAGGTCACATGTTCAATCCACGCCGCATGCGCCGCGCCGTCGCGGCTGCCGCCGGCCTCACCGCTGTCGCGCTCATCGCCACCGCCTGCGCCTCGTCGAACCGCACACCGGATGCCGATGCCGACGAGTCGCGCGGTACGCTGCGCGTCGCTCTGGCGGCGCCGCCGACGAGCCTGGATCCGGCCAACATGGAGCAGTCCACGAGTCCTTACGCACAGCCCGCCTATGACGCACTCATCAACGTCACCGCCGAAGGGGAGCTCGTTCCGGGTCTGGCCACCCAGTGGGGTTTCATCGACGATGAGAACAAGGTCTTCGAGATCACGGTTCGCGAGGACGTGACCTTCTCCGACGGCGCCGTGCTCGACGCCGACGCCCTCGTCGCCCACTTCGAGTACCTCGACGAGGGCAAGAGCAACGTCGCGACCCTCGTCAACGGCGGAATCTACGAGAAGGTCGGCAATGACACCGTGCGCATCACCTGGGATACTCCGCACCCACTCGTCCCCCAGGCGCTCACCCAGCGCTGGGTGGCCGGAATGGTCATCTCACCGATCGCGATCGCCGAGGATCCGGAAGGACTGGCGACGCAGACCGCCGGCGCGGGTGCCTACGCTCTCAGCGCTTCCGACACGGTCGCAGGCTCCCGCTACGTCTACCATGCCCGCGATGACTACTGGAACCCGGATGCGCAGCTGTGGGACGAGATCGTCATCACCGTTATCGAAAACCCCGAGCAGCGTCTGAACGCGCTCAAGGTCGGCGAGATCGACTACGCGGCGGGCGACCTCGGAACAGCGGATGCGGCGACTGACGCCGGCCTTCAGGTGCTCTATGCGCCCACCATCGTCTACGGCCTGAGCCTGCTCGACCGCGATGGCGACCTCGGTTCACCGCTGGGTGACGTGCGGGTACGCCAGGCGATCAACCACGCCCTGGATCGCGAGGCGATCGCCGAGGGCCTGCTGGGCGAGTACGGCTTCCCGACCGAGCAGACCATGGTTCCCAGCGAGCCCGGCTATGTCAAGAGTCTCGAGGGACGCTATCCCTTCGACATCGAGACGGCAAAGAGTCTTCTGGCGGATGCCGGCTACCCGGACGGCTTCACTCTTCCGGTGATCGCCAGCACCTCGGCGACCGCGGCGACGCTCGCCCAGGTGTACGTGGAGCAGCTCGCGGCGATCGGCATCACCGTCGAACTGGACTCACGCCCCGGTCCCGACTACTTCGCGGCGATGACGGGGGGAACGTTCCCTGCGGCAGGCATCGGCTACGGCTCGCAGCCCCTGCCGATGGAGTACGACGGGCTGTTCGGTCCGAGCGCGGTCTTCAACCCCCTGGGCTCGGCCAGCGACACCATCTCACAGAACATGGCCGACGGCATGACTGCCACGGAAGCGGATGCCGTCGCCTACTACGAGGCGGTCGTCACCGAGCTCGTCGAGGATGCCTGGTTCGCACCGGTCGTGTTCGCTCCGGTGTTCTACTTCGCAGGCACCACGCTGGCTCCGACCCAGGTCACCGAGGCGCGGCCTCAGGTGCCGCTGATCGAGCTGGCTCCCGCACAGTGATCATCCCGTGTGCCGGGGGCTAAGGCCCTCGGCACACGTTCCTGCTTCGAAGAGGACGTCACCATGCCCCTGAGGCGCTTCATCAACTGGCTCGTGATGAGCGTGATCCTGTTCTTCGTCATCTCGGCGCTGATCTTCGTGCTCGTCTCGCTCTCCCCGGGCGATGCCGCCCGGGCGATCGTCGGCCCGACGGCATCCGTCGAGAGATATGAACAGGTGCGCACAGCTCTCGGGCTGGACCTGCCCTTGTGGGAGCAGTACGGCAGATGGCTCGGCGCGCTCTTCCAAGGCGACCTGGGCCGATCGATCGTCAGCGGCGTTCCGGTGACCCAGGTGCTCTCGGATCGACTCGAGCCGACTCTCGCCCTGATGGTCACGACATTCATCTGCGCATCGGCCCTGGGCATCGTCCTCGGTGTCCTGGGCGCCGCCCGTCCGGGCGTGATCGGCAAGGCCGCGGACATCGGCAGCGTGATCGGCTCGGCGGTGCCGAGCTTCTGGATCGGCCTTGTGCTGGCGACCGTGTTCGCCGTGCAGCTGCGGTGGCTCCCCACCAGCGGCTATTCACCGATCGTCGACGGGCTCGGTCCGTGGCTGGGGCACATGGCTCTGCCGATCGTCACACTGACGATCGGGGGCACCGCCCTCCTGGCCAAGCAGACGCGCGACGCCGTGGCCGAACAGCTCGCACAGCCCCATATCGTTCTTCTCCGCGCGCACGGCGTGAGCGAGCGCCGGATCCTCTGGCGGCACGCGCTGCGCGGCGCGGCCGTCCCGATCGTGACGATCCTGGGAATGAAGATGATCGGGCTCACCAGCGGCACGGTCCTGGTGGAGAGCGTCTTCGTGATCCCGGGCTTCGCCGGCTACTCGGTCAACGCCACGCTGCTGCACGACCTGCCGGTCGTGCAGGCGATCACCCTGATCTTCACGATCGTCATCATCGTGACCAACCTCGTCGTCGAGCTGGTGTACGCCCGCTTGAATGTGAAGGAGTCCGCATGAGCACCAGCGGCATAAAGGACACCGAAGACACCGTCGGGCTCGCCACGCAGCCCCGCGACACCCGACAGGTGCAGCCGCTGTGGGCACTGCTGCTGAGGCGCCCCCAGTTCGTCGTCACCGCGAGCATCCTCCTCGTCCTCACCCTCGCGGTGGTCTTCGCTCCCCTGCTCGCGCCCTATCCGCCGTTGACTCAGAACCTCCTGAACACCCTGTCGGGTCCGACGATCGAGCATCCATTCGGGACGGACGACCTCGGGCGCGATGTGCTCTCGCGACTGCTCTACGGCGGAAGGGTGACACTGCTGGGCGTCGTCCAGGCGCTCGCAGTCTTCCTCACGGTGGGAACTGCGCTCGGGCTCGCCTCCGGGATGTCGCGCGGTGTTCTCGACACCGTGATCGTCCGCACCGCAGAGATCTTGCTGTCGGTGCCCTCGTTCATCATCCTTCTGGTGATGCTCTCGATCGCTCCGGGGAACATGACCATCGCGATGGTGACCCTGGGCGTCCTCACCAGCCCGCTGCTCATCCGCGTGGTGCGCGGGACGACGCGGGCGGTGCGCAACGAGCTCTATGTGCGCGGTGCGCGCACGATGGGACTCACCGAGACGCAGATCACCGTCCGTCACGTATTGCCGCGACTCGCTGGTCCGATCATCGTCCAGGCGACGATCTTCTGCGGCGTGGTCATCATCGCCGAAACCGGACTCGGCTATCTGGGGTTCGGTGTGCGGCTGCCCCATCCGAGCTGGGGGAACATGGTGCAGACCGCGAGCGAGAACATCGGGCGCTCGCCCTGGCTGCTGATCCCCACCGGTGGGATCATCATCCTCACGATCATGACCTTCATGCTCCTCGGGGACAGCGTGCGCGATGCCGTCGCCGAGCGCTGGACGGGTTCGGGCGGCAAGCGCCCGCGCCTGCGTCGGGCGATCTCCGCGACATCCGTCTCCGAACCGTCCGAGACACCCGCCGAGGGTTCGACTCTGCTGGAGGTGACAGACCTCACGATCGTGGTCGACGGACCGCGCGGCACATCGACGCTCGTCGAGAACGTCTCCTTCTCGCTGCAGCGCGGCGAGACACTGTGTCTGGTGGGCGAGTCCGGATCGGGGAAGTCCGTCACCTCGCTCGCGGTGCTGGGCCTGAGCCGCGGAACCCGCGTCGCGTCGGGAACGCTTCGGGTCGACGGCCAGACCATCGACACCTCGGACGCCGCCCAGATGCGACGCCTGCGCATCTCGACCTTCGGCTACATCACTCAGGATCCACAGCCCTCGCTGGATCCCACCATGCGTGTGGGCGACCTCCTCGCCCAGCTCGTCCGGCTTCACCAGGGCGTAGGCCGTGCCGCAGCGCGCCTCGCCGTCATCGAGCTCCTGGAGCGGGTGCGCATTCCCGATCCGGAATCCGTCGCACGCCGCTACCCGCATCAGCTCTCCGGAGGCATGGCGCAGCGCGTGGTCATCGCCGCCGCGCTCAGCGCCCGCCCGAAGATCCTCATCGCCGATGAGCCGACGACTGCGCTCGACGTGACCGTTCAGGCCGAAATCCTCGCTCTCCTGCATGAGCTCTGCGATGACGACGACTCGATGTCGCTCCTGCTCGTCACGCACGACTGGGGCGTGGTCGCCGATATCGCCGACCGGGTCATCGTGATGCGCGACGGCGTGCTCGTGGAGCAGGCCCCCGCAGATGAGATCTTCACCGATGCGCAGCACCCGCACACCCGCGCGATGCTCGCCGCCGATCCCGCCCGCCTGGACGTCCACCCGACACGGCCCCCGACCTCGCCGCTGCTGCAGGTCCACGGGCTGGAGATCGAGTACACCGGCCGCACCGCCGAGGGGCGCACCGTGCACACGGCCGCTGTCCGCGGCATCGACCTCGATCTGCAGCGCGGTCGTACTCTCGGGCTCATCGGAGAATCGGGCTCGGGCAAGTCCAGCGTCGGGAACGCGATCGTCGGGCTCGTGGAGGCCTCCGCCGGCAGCATCCGCCTGGACGGGGAGGAGCTCGTCGGCGCGTCGAGACGGCGACGCCGCGAGCTCAGTCGTCGAGTGCAGATCATCTTCCAGGATCCCTACGGCTCGCTGAACCCCGTGCGCACCGTCGGCTCGACTCTCGCAGAGCCGCTCGTGCTGGCGCACGGGATGGGCCGCCGAGAGGCGAACCACGCCGTGGGAAAGGCGCTGGAGCGGGTGGGTCTGCCCGCGGCGGCGGCTCTGCGATATCCGGCACAGTTCTCCGGCGGTCAGCGTCAGCGCGTCGCGATCGCACGCGCGCTCGTGCTCGACCCCGATCTGATCGTGTGCGATGAGCCGGTCAGCGCACTGGACCTGTCGATCCAGGCGCAGGTGCTCGAGCTGCTGGCGTCCCTCCAGGGCGAACTCGGGATCGCCTACCTCTTCATCTCCCACGACCTCTCGGTCGTGCGCAGCTTCTGCGACGATATCGCGGTGATGCACCGCGGCGGGATCGTCGAGCAGGGCACAGCGCAGGATGTGATCGGATCCCCCGCGCATCCCTACACGCGTTCGCTCCTGGATGCCGCACCCATTCCCGACCCGGCGGTGCAGCGCAGAAGGTCGCTAGAGGCGGAAAGATATGTCCTATGAGCCGTGCGATAACGATCCACGATGTGGCGATGGAGGCATCCGTCTCGATCGCCACGGTGTCGAACGCCATCAACCGGCCGGGGCGGGTGTCCGCCCAGACCCGCGCACGGGTGCTGGATGCCGCTGACAAACTCGGCTATGTCCCGCACTCGGTCGCGAATCATCGTGCTCCCACGGCCCGCAAGCGCATCGGAGTCATCGCGCCCTTCGGAAGCTATCTGTCGTACGCTGCGCGATTGAACGGCATCCTGGAGGTCATCGGCACCGACCGCACCGAGACGATCGTGTACGACCACCCCTCGGCGAGCAGGTCACCCTCTCCGCGTCTGGCAACCCTCCCGTTCTCGGGAAATCTGGAGGGCCTGATCATCATGGGCGTCCCTGTCGACACCGGACTCAGCGAGCGGATCCTCGACCGGGAGCTGCCGACCGTGCTCATCGATTCGGGGCATCCGCGGTTCACCTCGATCGTCCTCGACGAGGCACAGGGCACCCGGCTCGCGGTCGAGCATCTCATCGCACGAGGTTTCGAACGCTTCGTCTACGTGACCGAGGGCCAGGTCTCCAACGACTACATCTCCCAAGGAAAGCGCCGCCTGTCGGGTTTCGTCCACGCACTCACCGATCAGGGTGTCGAAGAGACCCATATCCATCAGATCACCGCGCGCTCCGGTGGCGTGTCAACCGGTTTCGCCGCCGCCGAGTTCATCGCTTCACTCTCCCACGAAGGCCGAGTGGGGGTTCTCGCAGGGCATGACATCCTGGCCGCAGGAGTGCTCGCGGGACTCCGAGCTCACCGCGTCGATGTTCCCGGACGGGTCGGCGTCATGGGGTGGGACGGCGGAGACCTCGTCGAGGCCCTCGGTCTCTCGACGATCCGCCAGCCGCTCGCAGAATCCGGGCGCATCGGCGCCGAGCGGCTCATGGCGACAGTGCGCGGCACCCCTGCGCCGATCGAGCGCATCGTCCTGACCGCGACGCTGGCCGAAGGACTCACCACGTGAGCACGGACGACTTCGAGCGCCTCGACGCGCTCATGCGCGCCGTACGGGCGGATTCCACGCGCCCGCTGGGCCCACAGCCGCTCCCCGGCCCTCATGTCGACCAGGATCCCGCCCACTGGCGGGCCGAGGTCGCCCGGGCGCGCCGCGCAGCGGATGAACATGCTCTCGCGCACCGCGCCCGGGTGGACCGGATCTCCCGGCAGCTGTTCGGCGTGACGGCATCCGATCTTCTCCCGCCCCTCGATGCGCCGTTGACCCGCGCGACGGTGCACGTGCCGGTGCCTGCGGATCCGCAGCTCGGATCGGAGTGCGCGGGACCGCGAGGACCGGGCGCGCGCGCGGCCGGCCCTCAGGAGGTGCGGGTGGCGATCACAGCACCGCCCTCCCCGACGGCTTCGATCGTGCGGCTTCACGGTGGCGCCTTCTGGATGGGCGGAGGCAGTGCCGGCGACCGCATAGACAGTGCACTGATCGATCAGCTCGCAACCCAGGTGAACGCCGCGGTGCTCAATGTGGACTACCGTCTTGCTCCCGAGCATCCCTTTCCCGCGTCCATCGTCGACACGCTGTGCGTTCTCGACGCAGTGCGGGAAGGCCTGCTCGGCGCGCCGACGGGTTCTGCGCCGATCGCGCTCGTCGGGACCTCCTCGGGCGCCAACATCGCTACCGCGGCGGCGAAGGCCGACGCGCTGCGGCGCGAGCATCCGCCGATCACCGCTCTCGCCCTCCTGGTCCCCTCCGTCCTCCTCGCCGACGTTCCTTCGCAGATCCGCGACAATCAGACCGCGTGGGAGACTCGACGGCGACAGCTGTTCGGCTATCTCGGCTCGGAGAGGGATGCCGCACAGGTAGACGCCGCAGACACCTGGGTCTCGCTCGCCGACGTCACCGCCCTTGCGGGGATGCCGCCCACCTTCGCGGCGATCGCCCGGCATGATGAGATCGCAGTCGGCGGAGCCCGGCTGTGCGAGGCGATCATCGCGGGCGGCTCGCCGGCCACGGCCGTGGAGTACGTCATGACGCACACCGTGGCTCCGCCCGAGGTCGAGGCGGCGATGATCGGCGACATCGTCGCCTTCCTCCGCACGTCTCTCTATGACGGGGAATGAATCACGATGTGCCCTGTTGGGTACAATGAGTACAGCAACGTGCTCCGGGGTCGGTGTGAATCCGAACCGGCGGTGACAGTCCGCGAGCGGCGAGAGGTTCTTCGCTGCTGATCCGGTGGAATTCCGGAACCGACGGTGATGCGAGAACATCTCGCTAGTCCGGATGAGAGGAAGCACGGCACGCGTCCGCGCGTGGCACCACCCATCCCCGGAGTCTTTTCGAAGGACAGAGGATGGCAGTCACCGAGGCGGAGCGCGCAGCGCTCGCGCGGGCGTTCGAGCTCGCACGTCGTGGCCCGCGGGGTCTGAACCCGCAGGTCGGCGCCGTCATCCTCTCCCCCGCCGGCTCGGTCATCGCCGAGGGCTGGCATCGCGGCGCCGGGACCCCGCACGCCGAGGTCGATGCGCTCTCGCGGCTAGACCCGGATGCCGCGCGCGGCGCGACCGCCGTCGTGACCCTCGAACCCTGCGATCACACCGGCCGCACCGGCCCCTGCAGCCAGGCGCTCATCGACGCCGGCATCGCATGCGTCGTCTTCGCGATGTCGGACCCGAGCGAACTCGCCTCCGGCGGCGCAGAACGGCTCCGGACGGCGGGCATCGAGGTGGAGGCGGATGCCGCGGTCGAGGCCGGCCGCGAGCTGCTGGCCTCCTGGCTCGCGGTGCAGCGCCTGGGCCGCCCCCACGTCACCGTGAAATGGGCCCAGAGCCTGGACGGACGGGCTGCGGCATCCGACGGCACGAGTCAGTGGATCACCGGCCCCGCCGCACGCGCCGACGTGCACCGCCGCCGCGCGAAGGCCGACGCGATCGTCGTCGGCACCGGAACGCTCCTCTCCGACGACCCCGCGCTCACCGCCCGCAGGGACGACGGTTCGCCGTACGCCTCGCAGCCGATGCCCGTGGTGCTCGGCACGAGAGAGGTGCCCGAGGACGCAGCGATCAGGAGACACCCCCTCCCCTTCTTCCGCCACGAGGGGCGCGACCTCCCGGCCCTCCTCTCCGAGCTTCGCGAACGGGGAGTGCAGCGGGTCTTCGTCGAGGGCGGCCCGACGATCGCGAGCGCCTTCCTCCGCGAAGGGCTCGTCGATGAGCTGCTCTGCTATCTCGCCCCGACACTGATCGGCGGCGACCGGCTCGCGATCGGCGACATCGGCGTCGAGACGATCGACGAACAGCTCCGGCTGAGGACCGACGGCGTCGAGCACCTCGGCGACGACCTGCTGATGACCATGCGGCCGCGCTCCGACTCGCCCTCTGAGAGGGCCGGCGGGGCGGCCGGAAGAACCCGAGGAGGACCCCACTGATGTTCACCGGAATCATCACCGAGATCGGTGAGATCACCGCCATCGCCGACTCCGGCGACGGCCGAAGGATCACCGTCCGCGCACCGGGCGCGGTGACCGACGTCGTGCACGGCGAGTCGATCGCGGTCAGCGGGGTGTGCCTGACGGTCGTGGACTCGGCATCCGACACCTTCGACGCCGATGTGATGAAGCAGACGCTCGACGTCTCCGCCCTCCGCGGCGCCGAGGTCGGAACGCGGGTGAACATCGAGAAGGCCACGCCGGTGGGCGGACGCCTGGGCGGTCATCTCGTGCAGGGGCACATCGACGGCACCGGCCGCGTGCTCGAAGTGCGCCCCGGCGACGGGTGGCGGGTGCTGCGGATCGCCCTCCCGGATGCGCTGGCCCCCCTCGTCGTCGACAAGGGGTCCATCTCGGTCGATGGGACCTCGCTCACCGTCAGCGCCGTCGCCCCTGCCGGCGCTCCCGCCTGGTTCGAGGTCTCCCTCATCCCCGAGACGCTCACGGCGACGACGCTCGGCGAGCGCGCCGCCGACGACCTGGTCAACCTCGAGACCGACATCATCGCCCGGCACGTCGAGCGCCTGCTCGCCTTCCGGGCCCCTGCGGAAGGAGGCTCGCGATGAGCCTTGCCACGATTCCCGAGGCGCTGGACGCGCTGCGCGCCGGAAAGCCGATCATCGTCGCCGACGACGAGAACCGTGAGAACGAGGGCGATGCGATCCTCTCGGCGGAACTGGCCACCCCCGAGTGGGTGGCATGGACGGTGCGGTGGTCGTCGGGGTTCATCTGCGCGCCCATGCCCGGCGACCTCGCCGACCACCTGAACCTCCCGCCGATGGTGGAGCACAACGAAGACGCCCGTGCGACCGCGTACACCGTGAGCGTGGATGCCGCATCCGGCGTCACGACCGGCATCAGCGCCTCGGATCGCGCGCACACCCTGAACGTCCTCGCCGACCCCGAGTCCACCGCGACGAGCCTCATCCGCCCCGGGCACATCCTGCCGCTGCGCGCCGTCGAGGGAGGGGTGCGCGAACGCAGCGGCCACACCGAGGCGGCCGTCGAGCTGATGCGTCTGGCAGGGCTTCGTCCGGTCGGCGCGATCGCCGAGATCGTCGACGAGGACGGCAGCATGATGCGCCTGCCGCGCCTGAAGGAGCTCGGCCAGCGCGACGGCGTCCCGGTCATCACGATCGAGCAGCTCATCGCCTACCTCGAAGAGACGGATCCGGACGGAACGGCCTGCGCTTCCCGGCGGCGGGTGAGCCTGCGAGCGGATGCCACGGTGCCCACCCGGCACGGCACCTTCCGCGTGCTCGCCTACAAGGACCGCGTGACCGGCACCGACCACCTCGCGATCGTCTCGGGCGACCTCGGCGACACCGCGCTCGTGCGGGTGCACTCGGAGTGCCTCACCGGCGAGGCCTTCGGATCCCTGAAGTGCGAGTGCGGCCCGCAGCTCGAGGCGGCGCTGGACGCGATCGCGCAGGAGGGCGGGGCGGTGATCTACATGCGTGGTCACGAAGGGCGGGGCATCGGACTCATCAACAAGCTGCGCGCCTACAGCCTGCAAGAGGGCGGCATGGATACCGTCGACGCGAACCTCGCCCTGGGGCTTCCGGCGGATGCCCGCGAGTACGCGGCGGCGGCGGGCATCCTGGGCGACCTCGGCGTCAGCCGGGTGCGCCTGATGACGAACAACACCGACAAGGTCGACCAGCTGCGCGGGCTCGGGCTCGATGTCGTCGAGCAGGTGCCGCTCATCGTCGGGGTCGGTCCGAACAACCACCAGTACCTGGCGACCAAGCGCGAGCGGATGGGACACCTCATCGACCAGGATGATCTGAACGACGCGCTCGCGAACGGAGGCGGACGATGAGCGGCGCAGGAGCCCCCGATCGGGGCGGGGTCGATGGTGCCGGACTGAATGTCGTGGTGATCGCCGGGACATGGCACGAGACCATCACGAACGGGCTCATCGTCGGGGCCGAACGGGTGCTCGCGGCATCCGGTGCCGCCTACCGGGTGGTGCGCGTGCCAGGCTCCTTCGAACTCGCCGTCGCCGCCCAGGCGGCCTTCGCCGGGGGCGCGGATGCCGTCGTGGCGCTGGGCGTCATCATCCGGGGCGGGACGCCGCATTTCGAGTACGTCTCGGCCGCGACGACCGACGGCCTCACCCGCGTCTCGCTGGATGCCGGGCGGCCGGTCGGCTTCGGCGTGCTGACTCTCGACGACGAGCAGCAGGGGCTCGACCGCGCGGGCCTTCCGGGTTCCCAGGAGGACAAGGGGGCAGAGGCGGCGGATGCCGCGCTGCGCACGGCCCTCGTCATCCGGGACCTCCGCGGCAACCCCGGTCGTTGAGCGAGCGCAGCGGGTCGAAACGGCCTGGCAGGTGAGGCTCGCCTTCCTAGCGGAACGCCCGGAGAGTGCCTAGCCTGGGGGCATGGATATCCTGCGTCACGTCGTCGTTCTGGTCCACCTCGTCGGCTTCGCCGTGCTCTTCGGCGCCTGGGTCGTGGAGGCGGTGGGATCGCGCCGCATCACCCGCGTGATGCACTGGGGCCTTGCGATCGCGGCCGTCGCCGGTCTCGCCCTGGCTGCTCCGTGGGGCCTCCCGCCGGACGTGCAGATGAACTACACGAAGATCGCCGTCAAGCTCGCCGTGCTCTTGGTGATCGGGGCGCTCCTGGGTATCGCACAGGCGCGCCAGCGCAAGAGCGAGGGCGGCGCCCCACCTGCCGCGATCTTCTGGCTGATCGGCATCCTGACCCTCGGCAACGCCGCCGTCGCGGTGCTCTGGCGCTAGGACTCAGGGCACGATCACGTCGCAGTAGCGCTGCGCGGTCTTGGCGAGTTTCTTGTCGCGAGTCACCAAGGGGATTCCCAGCGATTCGGCGAGCGCGACATAGCCGGCGTCATAGCTGGAGATGTCATGCCGGAGGCTCCATATCCTCGGGAGCAGACGCCTGACCGGATGCGAGGCGATCTCGATGCTCAGGAATACGTCGATCGCTTCGCGCGCCTCGTGAGCGGAGACCATGCCATGTATCACCTGGCGACGAAAGACAGACATCACCTCGATGTCGAGGCCGATATGGGAGTGGAATATCTCGCGGGGCAGGCCGCTCGCACCGAGTGCCGCATCGGCAACTGCAGATGCGTCGAGAACCACGCCCCTCATTTCTCGCTCCCGCGCTGGGCGAAAACCCAGTCCATATGCTCATCTCTCAGGCGGCGCTCTTCGTGGAGGGCGGCAACCGTGTCCTCCGCGTCGATCGTGAGGCCACGGGCTTTCGCCCGCTCCCGCGCCGCCGCGAGGATCTCGGCGTTGCTCCGGTACTGGGCCAGCTGCGTCAACTCGCGCTTGACGTAGTCCGACAGCGTCATGCCCTCCGCGACGGCACGCTCCTTGAGACGGGCGTGCACCTCGTCGGGAAGATTCCTCACCTGCAGCATGCGTGCCATGTTCCCATAATCGCATGTGTTGCACATG
Organism: uncultured Microbacterium sp.; assembly: GCA_964406995.1. GTDB lineage: Bacteria > Actinomycetota > Actinomycetes > Actinomycetales > Microbacteriaceae > Microbacterium. Next base: position 4,665 of record CAYOTY010000050.1, on the reverse strand, counting down.
CTGTCACGACAAAACTGTGGATAACTCACCCATCGTCAACACGAGTTGACGATGGCCGCGCGTCAATGTAGATTGACGACATGACACCGCTCATCGCATCCGCCCTCGATCCCGAGCGCGAGCCGCTGGCTGAGATCCGGCGGCTCGGCGGCATCCGCCGCGAGATCGCCCGCGCCGAGGATGCCCAAGTGCGCCGCGCGCGCAACGCCGGCTACTCCTGGCAGGAGATCGCGAGCGCCCTGGGGGTCAGCAAACAGGCCGCGCACCGCAAATACGGACGCGGCTGAGCGGCGGGTACGGCAATGACGACGAATACGACGGATCCGCACGCCTGGGTGGGCCGCACCGAGGTGTCGGCCGACATCGCCTCGCGCACGGCGCTCGTTCAGCTCGCCGCGCTCCTGGACCGTCCGCTGCCGGAGGACGATGCCGTGCTCAGCCCGACCGGCCACTGGCTGCAGTTCACCCCGCGGGATCCGCAGAGCGCGCTCGGCGCCGACGGCCATCCACGGCTCGGCGGGTTCCTGTCACCCCTCGACCTGCCGCGCCGGATGTGGGCGGGGAGCACCATCGACTACGCCGCACCGATCCGTCCGGGTCAGAAGCTGCAGCGGACCACCACGATCGAGTCGATCACGCCGAAGACCGGCGCGAGCGGCAGGCTCTGTTTCGTCGTGCTGCGCCACGACATCGCCGCCGACGGCATCCACGCCCTCACCGACCGGCACACGATCGTCTATCGCGAGGCCGCGCCTCGCGACCCCGCGGCCGGATCCGCACGCCGCCCGCCGCGCCCCCCGACGCCGACCCCCGACGGCTGGGACTGGGCGGAGTTGGTCGCACCGGATGAGGTCATGCTCTTCCGCTTCTCGGCGCTGACCTTCAACGCGCACCGCATCCACTATGACCTCGCCTATGTCACCGAGGTCGAGGGATACCCCGGACTGGTCATCCACGGCCCGCTGACGGCGACCCTGCTGGTCTCGGCCTTCCAGAAGCACCGCCCGGCTGCGCGAATCGCCCGCTTCGACTTCCGCGCGCACGCGCCCGTCTTCGCCGGCGAGCAGCTCCACCTCGTGGGGCGCGCTGCGAACGAGGGTGCCGAGGAGCTCGCGGTCATCGCACCCGGAGGGCACACCGCGATCTCCGCCGAGATCGCCTTCCGCTGAGCGGAGCGACCCCGTTCAGTCCAGGAACAGCGCGCGCATGCGCTTGGTCGTGAAGATCAGCCCGACGGCGATCATGACGATGTAATAGAGCAGGTGCCACAGCATCCCGGTGTGCAAGGCCCCGGTCGTGAGCCCACGCACGAGTTCCACGCCGTGCCACAGCGGGAAGGCCTTGACGATCCACTGGATCACCTCGGGGTAGATCGTGATCGGATACAGCGTCGCGGAGAACAGGAACATCGGCAGCAGCACGATATTGATCCAGTCCATGTGCTGGAAGGCCTTCATATAGCTCGTGATCGCCATCCCGAGACTGGCGAAGCCGAAGGCGATCAGCAGCACCGCCGGCAGCGCCAGCACAGCCGTCCACGCGAGGTTCAGGCCCACGAACTGCATGATGATCATGAAGCCGGTGGCGTACAGCAGGCCGCGCAGCAGCGCGTAGAGGACCTCGCCGAGGGCCACGTCGAGGGGGCCGAGGGATGTCGCGAGCATCCCCTCGTAGAGCTTGCCGTAGTTCAGCTTGAAGAAGACGTTCCAGGTGGAGTCGTAGATCGCGCCGTTCATCGCCGAGACCGCGAGCAGGGCGGGAGCGATGAAGGCCGCGTACGAGACCTGAAGGCCCGTCGAGGTCGGAACGTCGCCGATCAGGGCCCCCAGGCCGATGCCCATCGAGGCGAGGTAGAACACCGGCTCGAAGAAGCCGGAGAGGATGACGATCCAGTTCGACGATCGCGCGGCGACGAGTCCGCGCTGCACGACGGCGAAGGGGTTTCCCGCCCAGAGCGCACGAACGCCCCCTGCACGGCGCGTGGTCAGAGGCGGAGCAGACGCGGTCACTTCCCCAGCCTCCGCACGAACAGTCGCCGGGCGATGACGAAGCCGATCACGGTCAGGAGCACGAGGTAGCCCAGGTGCACGAACAGCATCCCGGGAGCGATCTGGTGTCCGTAGGTGAGTGCGCGGCCGATCTCGGCGGCGTGCCAGAGCGGCGAGATCCAGCCGATCCACTGCAGCCAGATCGGCAGGGTCGCGAGCGGATAGAAGGTGCCCGAGAAGAGGAACATGGGCATGAACAAGAACCTGTTCACGAGCGCGAACTGACCCTTGTCCTCTTCGATCGAGGCAGAGTAGGCCATCAGCGGCACCCCGAAGGCGAGCCCCGCCAGCAGCGCCACGAGGATCGACAGCCATCCCCAGGCGACGTTCGGCACGGCACCGAAAGCGTAGAGCAGCCCCGTGTAGGCGACCGCCACCACGACCATGCGTGCGGTCGCGCCGAGCACGACACCGATGGCGATCTGCGCGGGCGCGATAGGCGAGGCGCTGAAGCCGAAGAAGTACCGGCGCCACTTGAAACCGGCCATGACCGGGTAGGTGAACTCCTCTGTCGCCACGGCGATCGTCGCCGACATCAGCAGCGCGGGCGCGACGAAGATCAGGTAGGAGACCTCGATCCCCCCGTCCACGATCGGAGCCTCGATCAGGGCTGCCAGGCCCACCACGAGCCCGAGCAGATACACCACCGGCTGCGCGAAGGCACCCACGACGATCGTCCAGCCGTAGGAGCGCATAGCCCGCACCATGTGCTCGGTGACGTACCAGCCGCCGAAGCGCCTCGGGCTGCGCCCCCACTCCATCGCCTCGGCGCGGAGCTCTTCCATCGAAGGGTTCGGCTTCAGCGCGGCATCCGTTCGAAGGGTCATTCGATCAGCGACCTTCCGGTCAGCCGCAGGAAGACGTCCTCGAGCGAGGAACGCCGCACGAGCGAGGTGATCGGCTCCAGTCCCGCGGCGATGACCCGCTCGAGCGCCGTCTCGCCGTCGGCGGCGTAGACGAGGATGCGGTCGGGCAGCACTTCGAGCCGCTCGCCGATGCCCGCCAGACGCTCCGCGGTCTGCTCGTTGCGATCCGAGCCGAAGCGCACCTCGAGCACCTCGCGACTGGAGTACTGACGGATGAGGGATGCCGGAGTCCCCTCGGCCATGATCTTGCCCTTGTCGACGACCACGAGCCGATCGCAGAGCTGCTCTGCCTCGTCCATGTAGTGCGTGGTGAGCACGAGCGTCGTGCCGCGCTCCTTGAGGCGGAAGAGGCGATCCCACAGCACGTGCCGCGCCTGCGGGTCCAGGCCCGTGGTCGGCTCGTCGAGCAGCAGGATGCGAGGGTCGTTCATGAGGCCCCGGGCGATCGTGAGGCGGCGCTTCATGCCTCCCGAGAGCGCATCGACCTTGCTCTTGGCCTTCTCTTCGAGCTGCGCGAAGGCGAGCAGCTCGTCGGCCTTCTGGTGGCAGGCCTTCGCCGGCAGGCCGAAGTAGCGGCCGTAGATGTAGAGGTTCTCGCGAGCGTTGAGCTCGCCGTCGAGATTGTCCTGCTGAGGCACGACGCCCAGGCGCGCGCGGATCTCGGGACCGTACTGATCGGGATCGAGCCCCAGGATGCTGAGCTCGCCCGCCGTGCGGGTCGAGACAGCGCCGATCATCTTCATGGTCGTCGACTTGCCGGCACCGTTCGGACCGAGCAGGCCGAAGGACTCCCCCGGCGCGACCTCGAAGTCGAGGCCGTCTACGGCGAGGAAGTCGGGCTTGCCCTTGATCTTGTAGCTCTTGACGAGCCCGTGGGCGCGGATGACGGGTTCAGGCACCGAACCATCCTACGGCTCGGTGCCGACATCCGGATGCCGCTATCGCGTCCGCGCCAGACGCTCCCGCAGCGCCGCGAGCTCGGCGCTCAGGGCCGCGGGGAGCGTGTCGCCGAAGGTGGCGAAGAACTCCTGGGTGGCATCCGCCTCGGCCTCCCACGCCGCGGGGTCGACCGAGAAGAGCTCGTCGAGGTCTGCCGCGGGCATGTCGAGCCCCTCCAGGTCCAGATCCTGCAGGCGCGGGAGCCGCCCGATGGGGCTCTCGACCGCGCGCACCGTGCCCTCCACGCGCCGGATGATCCACTCGAGGACCCGCGCGTTGTCGCCGAATCCCGGCCAGAGGAAGCGCCCGTCGGATCCTCTGCGGAACCAGTTCACCTGGAAGATGCGCGGTGCCTTGTCGAAGCGCATCCGCTCACCGATGCGCAGCCAGTGCGCGAAGTAGTCGCCCATGTTGTACCCGCAGAAGGGGAGCATGGCGAAGGGATCGCGGCGCAGCTCCCCGACCTTGCCCTCGGCGGCCGCGGTGCGCTCGGACGAGATCGTCGCGCCCAGGAACACACCATGCGCCCAGTCCGTCGCCTCGACCACGAGCGGCACGTTCGACGCGCGCCGTCCGCCGAAGAGGATGACATCCAGCGGCACACCCTCGGGAGCCTCCCAGTCCGGGGAGATCTGCGGGCACTGCGCCGCCGAAACCGTGAAGCGCGAGTTCGGGTGCGCCGCGGGCCTTCCGGATGCCGGCGTCCAGGGGTTGCCCTCCCAGTCGATGAGCTCGGCGGGGGGCGCGTCGGTCAGCCCTTCCCACCACACATCGCCGTCGGGCCGGAGCGCGACGTTCGTGAAGATCGTGTT
>CAYOTY010000049.1:523-18808 GCA_964406995.1 uncultured Microbacterium sp. | reverse complement strand
CGCCTTCATGCTCGACCAGTGCCACAACGTCGAGGACAAGATCCCGGGGCAGATCCGCAGCGTGCTCAACGTCCAGGAGATGACCGCCCGCGCCCTGCTCGTCGACCGCGAGGCGCTGGCCTCCGCGCAGAAGGCCGGCGACGTGCTCGGCGCGAACGCGGTGTTCATGGACGCCTTCTACACCGACGTGCGCCCGGCGCTGGCCGAGTGGAGAGAGAGCCGCGGGCTTCCCGCCGACCCGATGGAGGCCTTCGCGGCATCCGGATATCTGCAGCGTACCGCCGAGGAACGCGTCGGCGGCACCCAGGCCAGCTGGGGCGCGTGAGGCCGAGGCACTCCCACACCGGACGGCGCCCGAGTCAGGGTGCCGATATCCGGCGGCTCCGGAATCCTGATGGACGAGGAGCACGGGGCGGATCCCCCGATGGCCTGGCTTAGCTAAGCTAGACCAAGTATCATGAGGGCATGATCCAAGTGAACGTGCACGAGGCGAAGTCGCAGCTCTCCGCCCTGATCGCGAAGGCGCTCGAGGGAGAGAAGGTCACGATCGCGCGCGCGGGCGTGCCGGTCGTCGACCTCGTCGTGCACGATCGGGTCGAGGTCGTCTTCGGACTGGGCGCCGAAGAGGCGGAGCACGATCCCGCCCTGTTCGACGGCGTCGATGATGAGGTCGCCGCAATGTTCTACGGCGCCCGTTGATGCTGCTCGACACGAACGCGCTGCTGTGGGTCTACCATGACAGCGCGAAGCTCGGACCGAAATCGCGGGAGCGCATCGTGAAGGCCGCCCGGGTGTGCTTCTCTTCGGTGTCGGTGCTGGAGATCGTCGTCAAGCACATGCTCGGCCGCCTCGAGAAGCCGGGCGGCGAGCGCTTCCCCGAGGTGTTCCTCCACTCTGGCCTGCAGGAGGTGACCTTCACCTCCGCGCATGCCGCAGCGATGGGAGGTTTCCCGACGCTCAGCCGCCACGACCCCTTCGACCGAATGCTCCTCGCGCAGGCAGCACAGGAGCAGCTGCCCTTCCTGGCCTCGGATGCCACGCTGCTGACACTCGGCGAGGAGTGGATCCACGACGCGCGCCTCTGAGTAGTCTCTGCAGTCGTCGAGAGTCCTGCGGGGCCACGTCTTCCCTCAGGGCTCTCGACGCGAGCGCGATACCGCGATCAGCGCCGAGGATCGATGATGAACTTCATCGTGCCTGGCTCGCTGTTGCGGCGCATGCTCTCGTCGATGTCATCGAGACCGAAGACGCCACTGACGAGCGATTCCACCTCCACCGCCCCAGATGCGATCAGGTCGAGCGCCACCTGCCAGGTGTTCACGTACCGGAACAGCCCTTCGATCTGGAGTTCGCGGCTCTGCAGCAGGAAGAGATCGAGTTCGACGGACGGCGTACCCATCCCGACCAGCACGCCCTTGCCGCCGGCGGACAGGGTACGCAACCCTGCCGTGATGGCAACGGCTACGCCGGAGGTGTCGATGAAGGCGTCGAAGCTCTCGTCCTCCAGCGCGTCCGTCCTCGGATCGACTACCGCGGTCGCCCCGTGCGCGAGAGCGATCTCGCGACGACTGCTCAGCGGATCGCTGACGACCACCATGCTCGCACCATAGGCTGCGGCCGCGGCCGCCGTGAGAATTCCGATCGGCCCTGCCCCCGCGACGAAGACGCGGTCCCCCGGTCGGACATTCGCCTTCCGCACCGCGGCGATCCCGACCGACAGCGGCTCGGCCAGGGCCGCCGCATGATCGGAGACCGAGTCCGGCACGGCGAAGGCGAAGTCCGAGGGTGCCCGCATGTATTCGGCGAAGGCACCATGCACCGGAGGAGCGGAGGGGAACTCGACGAGGCGACACAGATTGTAACGACCATCATGGCAGTACCGGCAGCGACGGCAGGGACGCTGCGGGTCGACCGCCACTCTCTCGCCGATCCGGCTCTCGTCCACACCAGGACCGACGGCGACGATCCTGCCCGCCACCTCATGACCCAGGATAAGGGGCTCCTCTACGACGAGATCGCCGATCCGGCCCTTCTCCCAGAAATGGACATCGGATCCGCAGAGTCCGACCGACGCGGGCTGCACAAGGACTTCACCCTCCCCCGGAACCGGAGTGGGAACCTCTCGGACCTCCAACACCTCAGGCGAGAGCAGAAAGCTCGCGCGCATCGCCCCCGGAACAGCGGTCCGCGCGGCAGAAGCGCTCATCGGCGCACCCCCGGCACGACAAACTGCTCCCGGATGTTGGCGATCACGTCCCTGGGTACCTCGTAGTCCCGCAGGAAGGTATCGAGCGATCCGTGCGCCTGGCGAAGACCCTCCAGAGTGTCGACCATGAACCGTGCCGGTGACGCGGTGGGCGCGGTTCCCATCTTCGAACGATGTATCCCGGCCTGGTCGTAGAGCTCCTCGACCTTGCGGACGAAGGCCGCCCCGAGGATCTCCTGGGAGGCCTCGTAGTCCCGGACGATCCACCGATCCGAAACCCCGACGAGACTGAGCACGAGCGCCACGATGAGACCGGTCCGGTCCTTGCCCGCAGTACAGTGCACGATCGCCGGGAGCGAGTCGTTCTCGCCGAGCGCACGCACGGCTGCGGCGACCTGATGCTTGTGCTCGCGGAGGATCTTGCGGTAGTGATCCTCCAGCGTCGGGAACTCGTCCAGCGGGATCTTGAAGAGGGAGTTCTCGAAGATCGGCACGGAGACGTGTCTCACATCGAGCCCTTGCACCGCATCGGGCGACGGCAGGAACTCGTCGTCGTCGCGGAGGTCCAGTACGACCCGCAGCCCTCGATCGGCGAGGATCTCATGATCGACCAGAGTCAGTTCGCTCAGGCCGTCGGATCGGTAGAGGACTCCCCAACGGGTGCGTCCACCGTCCTGCGTCGGGTATCCCCCGACGTCGCGGAGGTTGTAGGTTCCGGTGAGGGCGAGCCGCCGACGCGGGTCGGTCGGTGCCACGGGAACACCCGTGGCCGTCTCTTCGGGGAAGGTGCTCATACTAGGAAATCCTCATCTTTACCCATGAACTTGAACAGAATGACGATCGGGATCAGGCTCGCGATGATCAGCACCGATCCGACGACGGATGCCGCGCCGAAGTTGCCTTGCATGACGTGCCGGAACACCTCGACCGCCATCGTGCCGGTGGAGCTGCCATAGAGGATGATCGTGGTGTTGAACTCGCGCACGATCGTCGCCCAGGTCAGCAGGGCCCCGGAGAGGATCGCGGGAGTGATCATCGGAACAGTGATGTACAGGAAGGTACGGCCCGGCGGAACGCCGAGGTTCACCGATGCCTCCTCCGTCTGCGTCCCCATCTGCCCGAGCATCCCTGCCGAGGAACGCACCGAGTACGGAAGCCGCCGGATGACATAGGCGATGATGAGAATCAGCGCCGTGCCCGCGAGGAAGAAGGGGCTTCCGCCGAAAGTCATGCTCAACGCGATGCCGAGCACCACACCCGATACCGCGTACGGCGTCATCGAGAGCACATCGATCGCGCCGGAGATGCGGCTGCGGCGCCGGGCGACGACGTACGCTACCAGGGTTCCGAAGATGACGCACACGATCGTCGCCGCAGTGGACATCGTGACGGTGTTCAGAAGGGAGGTCCACAGCCGCGGGGTGTTCAGATAGCCTTCCACGGAGAACTGCGGAAGGATGACGGAGTTCTCCGTCTTCATGAAGGACGTGATCAGCACCGTCACCAGCGGGAGGGCCGCGGCGCCGACGATGATGTACACGACGATCGTCGCGAGAGTGCGTCGCCCGCCCTGCAGACGGCGCACGCCCAAGGGCTTGACCGTCTCCTGCCCGAAGGAGCGTCTCTTGGCGAACCAGCGCTGGATGAGCAGTGCGCCGATGGTCACCACGAGCAGGATCGTGGACAGCGCACTGGCGATCTGGAAGTTGCCGCCATGCTCATTGATGAACTCCGAGTAGACCAGACGCGGCAGAACCCGCAGGTTCTGGCCGATGACCGACGGCGTGCCGAAGTCGGTGAACGCCGTGACGAAGGCCAGCAGCGCGCCGGTGCTGATCGCAGGGATGATGAGCGGGAAGATCACGCCGAAGACGACCTGCAGGGGCCTGCGTCCGAGATTGAGGGCGGCATCCTCGACACTCTGGTCGACGGATTTCAGACCTGCGCTGACGAGGAGGAAGACGAAGGGCATGCCCTGCAACCCGAGCACCAGGATCGTTCCCGGCCACCCGTAGATTCCCGGCGCATCGATGCCGATCTCGCCCAGGAGATTCGTCACCACGCCATTCGATCCGAACAGCAGTACCCACGCGTAGGCACCGATGAACGGCGGGGAGACGAAGGTGAGGACGATGGCGGCACGGATGAGGAGCTTGCCCGGGATGTTGTACCGGGAGACCAGATAGGCCAACGGCACGCCCAAGGCCACGGCGAGGAGGGTCGCAGAGATCGTCAGGATGAAGCTGTTGATGATGCCTTCGTAGTAGTACTTCTTCGACAGCAGGTCGATATACGTCTCGAAGATGTTCCCCTCCGTGCCGCCCAGGCTCGACAGCAGCAGGTTGAGGATCGGGTAGATCAGGAAGACGGCGAAGAAGATGAGCGCGAGTGTCGAGACGACCGGCCAGAAACTGATCCTCCCGAACAGTCGGGGCTTCGCTGCGACGGCGGTCACAGCTCGCGCTCCTTCTCCGTCCCCGGGAAGGACATGACGCGATCCGCAGTGATCTCTACCCTGACGAGCTGATCCTCCTCGTAGACGCCGGCGACCAGCGGGTCCACGGTCTGCACCGCGACGGGTCGTTCGATGCCGCAGTCGACGTCGTAGCGGACGTAGGAGCCGAGGTAGGTCTTCCCAATGATCCTGCCGGTCAGGCCGTTACCGGCCGAGTCCGGCGTCGCCAGCGTCGCCTCCTCGGGTCGGAAGCCGACCCAGGCCTCGCCGCGGACGTCGCTTCCCTCGGCGACCTGGATCGAGGCGTTGTCATCGATCTTCGCGGTGAGCGCATCGTCGATGCTGGCGTGGAAGAAGTTCCCCTCGCCGATGAACTCGGCGACAGCGAGCGACCCCGGACGGCGGTAGACCTCGTCCGGAGTTCCCACCTGGAGGACGTGCCCTCCGCTCATCACGGCGATACGATCCGACAGGCTCAGCGCCTCTTCCTGGTCGTGCGTGACGTAGATCGTGGTGATCCCGAGGTCCTTCTGCAGCATCTTCAGGTCGCGACGCAGACGGACCCGGAGCTTGGCGTCGAGATTGGCCAAGGGCTCGTCCATGAGGAGGACGCGGGGCCGTACGACGATCGCGCGCGCGATGACGACGCGCTGCTGCTGACCGCCGGAGAGCTGCTTCGGCAGCCGGTCCTCATAGCCTTTGAGGTCGACCATCGCAAGTGCCTCTGCGACTCGACTGGCCTCGTCGCGCTTGTTCACGCCACGGCTCTTGAGACCGTAGGCGACGTTCTGCGCGACGGTCAGGTGGGGAAAGACGGCATAGTTCTGGAAGACGAGACCGGTGTCGCGCTTATACGGAGGAAGGGCGTCGATGGCCTGTCCGCCGACGAGGACCGATCCGGAGGTCTGTCGGTTGAAGCCGGCGATCGTGCGCAGGATCGTCGTCTTTCCGCAACCGGACGGACCGAGGAGGGTGAAGAACTCACCGGACTCCACGGAGAGGTTCGCACCGTGCACGGCCGTGGAGGGGCCGAACTTCACGACGAGGTCGCGGATATCGAGATTGGCTGCTGAGGGGGACAAAGACACGAGGTCTCCTTTCGAGGATGAGCGCGGGGTGCGCCGTGACGTGGAACATCACGACGCACCCCTGACGGCGATCAGATGGAGGTGATGATGTCTCGCCACTTGGCGAGCCACTCCTCCTTGTCATCCGTCGCGTCCTGTGGGTAGTCCAGGACGTTGAGCTCGTCGATCGGGAGCATGTCGCTGAGCACGGCCTTGCTGTTCGTGGGGCGCATCCCGTCGAACTCATCGGCCATGAACTGCTGCGTCTGCTGAGACAGCATCCAGTCGATGAACTTCTTGCCGTTCTCTGTGTTGGGGCCGTTGTCGATCAGATAGAGGCTGCTGAGCGCCCACATGACGCCGTCCTCGGGGTACTGGACATCGAGGTGATCAGGACCCCAGAACAGGAATGCTCCGACCTCGTTGACGATGCCGATGTGCGCTTCGCCGTCGACCGTGTTCTTCGCGGGCGCCTGTGAGCTCTCAGTGATCACGAGGTTGGGGGCGATCGCCTCGACCAGCTCCCATCCACCGACCTCGACCCAGTTCACCATGGCGAGGTACGCGGCGCTGGATGCGGTCGGGTTTGCGATGTGGATCTTGCCCTTCCACTTGGGATCCGCCAGATCTGCCCAGGTCCGCGGAACCTCATCCTCAGAGACGAGGTTCTTGTTGTAGACGAAGGTGCTGAAGAACGCGTTATTGGGGGACTGCATACCCAGGGCGCTCTCGAAGATCGGATCGATGTCGGCGGCGGAGGGCGAGATGTACTCGGCGAACAGCTCCGGGTGCGACTTCGAGACGTCGCCGCCGCCCCACCAGACATCACCCTGCGGAGAACCCGCCTCGGCCTGAGTGCGGGCGAGGATCTCTCCCGAGGAGCCGTGCATGACCTGCACGGTGATCTCGGGGTGCTCTTCTTTGAATCGCGCGGCGAACTCGTCGATGGCCGCCTCGGCCGAGTAGATGACGACTTCTCCACCGTCGGCGGGGACGTCGCCACTACCTTGAGTGCTGCTCCCCCCGGGTGTGCTGCTTGTGCATCCGGCGATGCTGAGGGCGAGAATCGCGGCCCCCGATGCGGCGAGTGCTTTGCGGCTGATGCGCATGTGATGCTCCTCTGATGGTCGACTCTGACGGGTTTCAGTGCGTGGCATCCGCGGCGGGTCCCGCGAACGGCCTTCACTCTAGGAGCGCCTTCTCATGCGTTACAACTGTATGCTCATCTGAGCGGAGCATCGTAGCGTCAGAAATGAGGAACAGCATGGGACCGGATGAACTCGTGCGGCTGGCTCACGTCGCCAGGAGGTACTACCTGGACGGGAGGACCCGCATCGAGATTGCCGACGAGCTGGACCTGTCGAGGTTCAAGGTCGCCCGCATGCTCGATCGCGCACGGGAGAGCGGCGTGGTCAAGATCTCGATCGAGGCGACCGACACCGTCGAACTCGAACTCTCAAACGAGCTACGCAGTCATTTCGGGCTCCAGCGGGCGATCGTCGTCCTCACTCCGGACGAGCAGCCCGAAACCATACAGGATCGCCTCGGGAAGGCGCTGTCGGACCTCCTCAGCGAGATCGTCTCCGAGGGCGACGTCCTCGGACTGACCGCCGGTCGGACGCTCACGGCCATGGCGCAACACCTTCGCCGTGTCACGCCTTGCGAACTCGTGCAGCTCGCGGGGGTGGCATCCAACGATATGCACAACGGGGTCGAGGTCATGCGCAACGTGAGCCAGGCGACACGAGGACGCGCTTACCCCATCTTCGCTCCACTTCTCGTCGAGAGCCCGGCGACGGCGACCGCGTTGCGCCGGGAACATGGAATCGTCGACACCTTCCGACGTTTCCGCTCAGTGACCATCGCTGCCGTCGCCGTGGGAAGCTGGAACCCCCCGGACTCGCAGCTGTACGACAGCGCGAAGCGCCTGGGCATCCTCGATGAACTCCTGGAGAAGGGCGTCGTCGCAGAGGTGTGCTCGACGCTTCTGGACGCGGAGGGACGAGAGGTCGAGGCGATCGCACCCCGAGCTCTGGCGATCCCGACCGACCAGCTGCGCGCGATCCCCGAGGTCATCGCCGCGGCCGGAGGCATCCAGAAGACGGCGGCGATCGCCGCGGCCGTGCGCTCCGGCATCGTGACCTCGCTCGTCACGGATGCCGCCACGGCACGACGCCTTCTCGCTTACGCACGTCGCTCCTGACTCGCCGGGCCGCCAGCAGGAAGCGGCCACTGCTCATATGAGAGGTCGATTGACGCGCCGGGAGCTCCGTTCGTACAGTTGTGGCTCCTCCGCCGAAGGCGCCTGGTGAGATCGCCGCCGAGCCCTGGATCCGGGTGCGACGAAAGGGACGACAGATGCAGGTGGGATGCCATGGACTGGTGTGGACCGGGATGTTCGATCGGATCGGACTCGAGCACGCGATCATCAGTACGGCCGGTGCCGGCTACGACCTCCTGGAGATCCCGCTGCTCAGACCGGACGGCTTTGACATCTCCGCCGCCGAGGAGGTGCGAGCACGGCATCCTCTCCCCATCGCGGCCTCACTGGCGCAGAGCCTCGATTCGGATCCGCTGGATGGAACCTCGGCGAGTCGGGATGCCGCGGAGGCGCGGCTGCTCCACGCCCTCGACATCCTGGGCAGACTCGACTCGTCATTCCTCGTCGGAGCGCTTTACGGCCCGCTGCACAAATACACCGAGCCGGTGTCCGATGCCGGATGGCGCAACGCTGTCGGTGTGATCCGGACCGCAGCCGACCGTGCTGCCGAGTTGGGCATCACCCTCGGACTCGAGGTCGTGAACCGCTATGAGACCAATCTGTTCAACACCGCACGAACAGCCCTGCGCTTCCTCGACGACGTCGATCGTGCGAACGTCGGGATCCACCTGGATACGTATCACATGAACATCGAGGAGGCGGATTTCGCGGCCCCGGTGCGTGCCTGCGAGGATCGCCTCGTCTACGTCCATGTCGGCGAGAGCCACCGCGGCTATCTGGGTTCGGGAACGATCCCGTTCGAACCGTTCTTCCGGGCCCTTGCCGAGATCGGGTACGACGGCCCTCTCACCTTCGAGTCCTTCTCCAGCGCGATCATCGAACCCGATCTCAGCCGCGCCCTGGCGGTATGGCGCAACCTGTGGGACGACTCCGCAGACCTGGGCGCTCACGCGAACAGCTTCATTCGGGCCCAGCACCAAGCCGCGCAGAGCATCGATGCTCAACCGTAGCGCCGAGCCGGACCTGACTCTTTGGTAATTGACAATCGTTACTGCTCTTATGAGCGTTAGTTATGCTCTTATGCTAATTACTCGTTAGCGTCGTATCATGACCTCTCATCCTTCATCCTCCCTTCAGGGGCGCGTCGCGGTCATCACCGGCGGCGCTCGCGGCATAGGCCTGGCCCTGTCTCTCACCCTCGCGGAGCACGGCGCATCGATCGCACTCCTGGACCAGCTGGACGCCGTCGCGAGCAGCGCGGACCTGGTGACCGAGAAGACCGGCCGGGATGCCCTCGGCATCCGTTGCGATGTGACAAACGAAGCATCCGTCGCCGAGGCCTTCGATGCCATCGTCCAGCGCCTGGGAACCCCCTCCGTCCTGGTCAACGCGGCGGGGATCACCTCGAACAGCCCCGCGCTGACCACCTCGATAGCCGAATGGGAGAGAATCTTCTCTGTCAACGTGACCGGGACGTTCATCCCCTCTCAGACTTTCGCTCGGCACCACGTCGACAGCGGCCAGGAGATCGCCTCCATCATCAATGTGTCCTCGATGTCCGCCTTCGCCGTCAACCTCCCTCAGACCCAGACCGCCTACAACGCGTCCAAGGCGGCGGTGTCCATGCTGACCAAGAGCGTGGCCGTCGAATGGCTCCCCGTCGGCATCCGGGTCAACGCGATCGCCCCCGGCTACATCGCCAGCGACATGACCCGCGACTTCGTCGCCGAGAATCAGGAGATGGCTGCCGAGTGGGTCGAACGCACTCCGATCGGACGCATGGGGCGACCCGAGGAGCTCGGCGAGCTCGTCGCCTATCTGGCGGGCGAGAGCAGCTCCTACCTGGTCGGACAGAGCATCGTGATCGACGGCGGCTACACTCTCGTCTGAGCGCGACGGGGCATGAATATCCACGCCGGGAACGAAGGGCGGGCATGGAGGGGAGGTCCGCCGATTCCGTCAGCAGGCGATGTATGCGAAGTCCGCGGAAGCCGTGTCGCGCAAGGCGGAGGCGATCGCGACGACCGAGGGGAATGGCTCGATCGCCGCGGATGAGCTTCGGGGGACGTCAGTCGCGCGCCTCGTCCGGCGGCAGCAGCCACGCGCTCTCCGAGGAGAAGTCGATCCTGACGCAGTCACCGAGCGTGAACAGCGTCGTCCTGCTCGGATCGGCGATCGTCGCGACGATGTTGCCACTCGAGGTCTCGATCTCGTACTCGACCGATTCGCCGTAGAAGACAGTATTGAGCACACGGCCGATGTTCGCTGCAACAGGCGTCTCCTCGATCGGCGTGAGCGAGATCGACTCGGGCCGCACGAGAAGAAGCGGATCGGAGGAGTCAAAGGCACGCTCGTGCGCGGCGACCGTGCGCTCCTCGCCGAGGACGCGGAGCCTGACCCGCCCGGCATCGATGCGCTCCAGTATCTCCGCGGAGAGGAAGTTGGCACGACCGATGAAGTCAGCGACGAAGACCGAGGCGGGGCGCTGGTAGATCGTGACCACATCGGAGATCTGCTCGATGTTCCCATCGTGCATCACGACGATTCGGTCGGACATCGCCATCGCCTCGTCCTGGTCGTGAGTCACCCAGATCGCCGTGATTCCCAGGCGCTTCTGCAGCCGGCGGATCTCGCTGCGCATCTGCACGCGAAGCTTGGCATCGAGGTTCGACAGCGGCTCGTCGAAGAGGAGGACCTTCGGCTTCATGACCATCGCGCGCGCCAGCGCGACACGCTGCTGCTGACCGCCGGAGAGCTGGCTGGGAAGCCGGTCGGCGAGGTGGGAGAGATCCATCGTGGTCAGGGCATACGACACTTCGGCCGAGATCTCGGCGCGGGGCAGCTTCCGGATCCGCAAGCCGTAGGCGACGTTCTCGAAGACCGTCATATGCGGGAAGAGGGCATAGGACTGGAACACCATCGCCATCGGACGACGATCGGGCGACAACCGGATCACGTCGGCGTCGTCCAGCTCGATCGCCCCCGCATTGGGATGCTCGAACCCGGCGATCATGCGCAGAGTCGTGGTCTTCCCGCATCCTGAAGGGCCGAGGAGAGTGATGAACTCACCATGCTCGACCGTGAGATCGATTCCCTTCACGGCGACTCTGTCCTGGCCGTCGTAGATCTTCGTCAGATCAGAGATGACGAGGCGTCCGCTGCGTTCATCGGTCTGAGCGAAGTGGTCGACTTCGTCATGAGCGGTCAGTGACATCTTTCCTCGATTCCTCACAGTGTCTAGAGGTGGATTCCGTTGGTGCGGACTCGCACCACGAAGTAGTAGAAGCGCTCGCTCGTCAGGAGCGACATCAACCCGATCCCGAGCATCACGATGCCGATCAGCACGGTGCAGTAGGCGAAGGCGAATCCGAACCTTCCGGTCTCCACGGAGCCGAGGATCTCGGCCGTCATGATCCGTGTTTGCGGCGTCGTGATGAAGAGGATGGGCGACAGCGTCGTCATCGAACGGGCGAAGGCATAGGTCAGTCCGGTGAGCATCGCCACCCGGATGATCGGCAGGGTGATCGTCCGGAACGCGGTGAGGCTGTTGGCGCCGAGCGATACGGCGGCCTCGTCGATCGACGGCGAGATCTGACTCAGGCTCGACACTCCGGACCGCAGAGCGGTCGGGAGTGATCTGGTCACGTACACCATGACGATTCCGATCGCTCCGCCGGCGATGGCTGAACCTCCCGCGAGCGCCGGGAAGAACTGCAGGTTCCCGATGATGACCGGAGTGTTGTAGGTGATCGCGTATCCGATGCCGAGCACCGTTCCGGGGACGGCGAGCCCAAGCATGCCGAGGAAGTCGAGAGGACCGCTCCACCGCTCGAGCTTGCGCACCACGAGCCAGGCGATCATCAGTCCGAGGAGCGCGGCGATCGGCGTGGCGATCAGAGCCAGCACGATCGTCGTGAAGACGGCGTCCGCGCCCGCGGAGCCCAGCACATACTGGTAGTTCGCGAGCGTGAAGGCGTTGTTCGTGCCGAGGTAGACGACGAATCCGCCGACCAGGATCGTTCCATAGATGAGGACGATGAGCCCGGTGACCAGTCCCACGAACACCAGGATCGGGATGCGCGCTGCCGGGGTCTTGATCGGGTTCACTCGTCCGGTCGGCTTTCCCGTGACGGTGGTCACCGTCCTCTTGGAGACCCAGTACCTCTGAAGCAGGAACACCAGGAGTGCGGGCACGAGCAGGATCAGGGAGTACGCGCTTGCCGCGCCAACGTCGAACTGCCCATTGATCGCGATGTACGCCTGCTGCGCGAGCACGGGATAGTTCCCGCCGAGGACGAGGGGGTTCGCGAGATCGGCGATGGCTTCGACGAAGAGAAGCAGAAAGCTTCCGCCGAAACCCGGGACGAGCATGGGAAGAGTGACCTTGCGGAAGGTTCTCCAGCGGCTGCCGCCGAGGTTGGCCGAGGCCTCGTCGAGCGCCGGATCCATGTTCTTGAGCATGCCCAGCATGTTCATGTAAGCGACGGGGAAGAAGGCGAAGGTCAGGACGAAGCTGAGCCCGGGAAGGCCGTAGATGTTCGGGCTGAGTCCGAGGAGATCGTTCGTGATGATGCCGCCCCGGCCGAACAGCGCGATGAACGCGGTCGCGACGGCGAACGGCGGGGAGACGATCGGCAGGAGCGTGATGAGATGAATGATCTTCTTGCCCCGGAACTGCACATGCGTCTGGGCGTAGGCCATCCCGAACCCGACGATCGTGCCGAGGGCGCCGACGATGACGCCGAGGACCATCGTGTTGGTGATGGTCCTCACGACGGCAGGCGCCGTGAGGCGCCCCAGCACGCCCATGCCGCCCGGGGAGAACGCCATGACGAGGACATTGATGAGTGGGACGAGAACCAGCATGGCGACGATGATCACGATTGCCACGATGATGATCCGAGTCGTCACATCCTGGCTCTTCCTCGGAGCCTTCTTCTTCGGCAGTGCGCCAAGACTCCTCGTAGAGGGTGCGACAACGGGGTCAGTCGTCAGGGAGATCGCCATGCTGGTCTCGTTCCACTTCTTCGGTCAGGGCGGCCGCGCCGCTCCGGGATGTCAGTCGACGGGCTCCGAGGCCACTTCGTCTGCGAAGCGGTTCGCGAGGTCGACACGGATCGCCCCCAGCGCCACGGGGTCGAAGCCCTCGAGGATGTTGAGGTCGGCGAGCGAGTCGCCGGCAGCGTTGCGGCCATCCGTCGACGGGGTGAAGACGTCGAAGCCGGTGTCGATGTGCGCCTGAAAGGCCTCATCCGTCATCGCCCAGTCGATGAATTTCTTGGCGGCGTCCATGTTCCGTGCGCCGTTGACGATAGCCATGGCCCCTACCTCGACGCCGATCCCGTCGCTGGGGAAGATCATCTTGAGGTCGTCCAGACCATTGATCGTGGCCGCATGCTCGCAGTTCGTGGCCACACCCTGGCCGACGGCGACCTCACCGGCGACGACCATCTGGATCGGCGCGGTGCCGCCCTTGGTGTACTGGAGGATGCTGGGGTGGAGGCGCTTGAGGTAGCCGATGGCCGCATCGGCATCGCCGTCGAAGCGAACATACTGGGTGGCGAGCATCCCGAAGCCGGTCCCCGAGGTCGTCGGGTGGGCCATCGCCACGTTGTTCCGGAACTCCGGAGCGGTGAGGTCCTCCCACGTCTGAGGCTCGTCGACACCGAGCCTGTCCAGGGCCGTGGTCGATACGCAGATGCCGTTCGGCGTCACCATGTATGACTGCCAGTAGCCCTCCTCGTCCATCCAACGCGGGTCGAGGCCTGCACGCCCCGGCGCATCGTACTTGGTCAGGAGGTCGCGCTCTGCCGCAGCCGCGAAGCTCTCGGCAGGCCCTCCCCACCACACGTCGAATTCGGCGTTGGCGGCGCCCTTGGAGGTCTCAAGGCGCGCAAGGATCTCACCGCCCGAGAGGCGGACGAAGTTCGTCGAGATGCCGGTGGACTCCTCGAACCTCTGGAGCACGCTGTTGCAGATCTCCTCATTGCTGCCGCACGCGACCGTGATGCTGTCGCTGCCCTCCTGAGAAGAGGAGTCGACGGCACATCCGGAGAGAAGGGCGGCGGCGACGAGGCCTGAGAAGACGAATGCTCCGCTCTGACGCATACGCATGGGGTGGTCCTTTCATCATTGCAAGGGAAGGGCGGGCCGGTGGCAGCTCGACGACGATGTGAGCCGACGTCCGCGGCGTGCGGAGGCGGGATGCCTCTTCAGGCCCTCCGTGGTCTCAGCCTAGGCAGACCTCGACAACGCCAGGAGAGGAGAAACGGGCGAAACGGTCACAGTCTTGTGACTCGGCTCGTCGCCCCGAACCGCCTCGACGACAGCTCGAGGCGTATGCCGTGTAAGTTCGCGTTCGGGGAAGATGAGAGCGTTCGTTCGCACGGGAGAGGAGGATCGCATGGTCTGGACGGCCGTTTTCGCCGCGTTGTTCGCGGCTGCATCCGTCGCATCCGTCACCCTCTGGCGGCGCGAGAGATCCCTCCGCGTCGAGGTGGCCCGTTGGCACCGCATCGCGGACCGACGCGTCGAGAGCGTGGCGGAGGTCAGCCACGAGCTTCGCACCCCCTTGGCTCTGATCAAAGGACCCGTGGAGCTCCTGCTGGAGGAGACGCCAGGACCGCTGACAACGACACAGCGTGAGTTCGTGACGACAGTGCAGAGAAACGCCGCCCACCTGTCCGAGATCACGGAGGACCTGCTGATGCAGAGCCGCCTGGAGGCGGGTGTCTTCTCCTATGACGAGGGGGCGGTGGACCTCCGGCAGCTTGGACTCCAGGCGATCGAGGATGTGCAGTCGCTCTACTCCGTCCCTGTCGCCCTGGACTGCCCGGGGCGTCCTCCGATCGTGAAAGGGGATGCACGGCTCCTGCAGCAGGCGGTGATGAATCTGCTCACGAACGCATGCCGCCATTCGGGAAGTGAACTCATCGTCCTCCGCATCGTTCAGCAGAGCCATCATGCCCTGGTCGTCGTCGACGATCATGGTGTGGGCATCGGCCGTGAAGGTCGCGCAGCGCTGTTCCTGCGCTGGAACACCTCGGCACCGCTGTCCGGCGGCATCGGCATCGGCCTGGGCATAGCCCGGGAGATCATCCGGATGCACGGCGCGGAGCTGCACGTGAGGACATCCCCCAATTCAGGCACAACCTTCATGTTCGCCCTGGAGATATGACGATGAATGAGACAGCCGCTGTCGGGTCGAGGCCCTGGGCGCTCGTCGTGGACGATGAGCCGCAGATGCGAACGCTGGTCGAGTTCGCTCTCCAGAGCGAGGGGTTCGAGGTCATCACCGCCAATCACGCTGCGGAGGCGTGGGAGCGGCTCGCCGAGAGCACCTTCGACATCGTCATCCTCGATGTGATCATGCCGGGCATGAACGGAGTCGCCCTGTGCCAGAGGATCCGTGAGGAGTGGGACATCCCGGTCATCCTCGTAACGGCTCTGGGAGACCCGGATCATCGGATCATCGGCTTCGAAGCCGGCGCCGACGACTATGTTGCAAAGCCCTTCCATCCGCGGGAGCTGGCCCTTCGCGCCTCGGTCATCCTGCGGCGGTCGAGTCAACAGGACTCCCTGCCGATCCTGCGGAACGGCCGCCTCGAGGTGAACCCCGCGGAACGTCGCGTCAGCTTCGACGGGAAGGAGATCCGGCTGAGCGAGAGCGAGTTCCGCCTGTGCATGGCCTTGGTCAAGAGCGTCGGTCATCCGCTGAGCTATGAGACCCTGCTCACGGCGGTGTGGGAGACGGAGAACTCCGTGGGCGGGCGGGAGATGCTCAAGACTGCCGTGTGGCGGCTGCGTGCACGGCTCGCTGCCGCGCACTCGGGGCTTCTCGTGGAGAATGTGCGCGGTGTCGGCTATGTGATGCCGCGTCTGCGCGAGAATGCATGATCTCGGTGATCGTCACCGCAAGGGGTTGAGCGGCTCCTCCCCGTCGAGGAACCGGCGCAGCTCTTCGGCGACGCCGCGCGCAGCGCGTTCCGCCGTCTGAGTGCTCGCCCCGGCTATATGCGGCGTCATGACCAGGTTGTGGCCGGCCTTGGCCAGGGCGAAGATCCGATGGGTGAAGTCGACCGGTTCCTCGGGGAAGACGTCGAAGGCCGCACCTCCGAGCACTCCTGACTCGATGGCGTCGGCGACCGCATCGTAGTCGACGAGACCGCCGCGCGCGGCGTTGACGAGCAGGCCTCCTCTGCGAACCAGCGCAAGGCGCTCGCCGTCGACCATGTGTCGAGTATCGTCGGCGAGTCGCGCATGGACGGAGATGATGTCGGATCGAACGAAGACCTCTTCCACTCGATCGACGCGCTCGGCGACTCCGTCCAACGCATCGGGCGCGAGGAAAGGATCGAAGACGATGACCTTCGCGCCCATGGCCTGGAAGACACGTGCGACGTGGGCTCCAACGGCACCCGCACCGAGAAGCCCCACGGTCGCACCGGCGACCTCCGAGCCGACGGTGTCATGGCGATAGAGATCGCCTCGCCAGACTCCCGCCATGAGGGTGTCGTGCGAGGAGGGGATCCTGCGGAGAGCGGCCAGCGCGAGCCCGATCGTCATCTCCGCCGTGGCGATCCCGTTGCGGCCGGGCACGTTGGTGACGAGGATTCCCCGCTCGCATGCTGCAGCCACGTTGATGTTGGTCGGCCCGCCCCGGGAGACGCCAATGAATCGGAGATCCGGTGAGGCATCGATGACGCGCCTCGTGAGGGGAGCGAGCTGGGTGACGACGGCGTCTGCTCCGGCGAGAGCCTCGATGATGCCCTCCTCCGATCCGGAGGCTTCATCGACTTCGGCGACGGCGCCGAAGGGAACATCGGGCCAGGGCAGGTCGAGCTCGGCTACGTCGATGGGCTCGTTCGGAAGCGCGGCGCGGATCGCCTCGCGGAACAACGCGGATCGGATGAATAAGTCCCCTGCGGCGAGTACTCGTGTCACGGCAACCCTTTCTGGATGCGGAGGGTGTGCGAGCACAGCTGCTTCGCAGAACACATCGTCTTCGGGGCAGATCATCCTGTCAACGAAAGTCACGGTCTTGTGACTGGCCGGCTCGTCACCGGCGGCACAGGCGGCGGTGACCCGATCGGCGACGCACCGGCGCTCCCCTAGGATGGCTCGCATGGCGCTAACGGGCAGTTTGGACGCAGAACGTCGGCGCGCCGAGATCCTGACGCTCGCCCGCTCGCCCGCGGGAGTGTCGGTCGAGGATCTCGTATCGCGCTTCTCGGTGTCGGCGATGACTGTGCACCGCGATCTCGCGGGACTCGAAACCGACGGTCTGATCCGCCGGTTTCGCGGCGGGGCGATCGCTGTTCCGACTCCGCGCACATTCGGCGACCGGCTCACCCAGCGCGCGACGGCGAAGAAGGAGATCGCCCGCAAGGCGCTGGCGTTCGTGCCGGAGTCGGGGAGGATCTCCCTGGATGCCTCGACAACGATCAGCACACTCGCCTCTGCCATCGGAGGCCGCGAAGGGCTGACCGTGTGCACGAACGCACTCCAGACATTCTCGATCCTCACGCCTCTGGAGGGCGTGCACCCGCTGCTGACCGGCGGCGCTCCAGAGCCGGTGACGGGCAGTCTCGTCGGTCCGCTCGCGAACCGGTCCGCTCGTGAGCTGCGCACCGACCTGTTCTTCCTCTCAGCGGCGGCCCTGGATCCGCACGATGGCACCGCCGAGGTCTCGCTTCTCGAGTCGGAGATCAAGAGGACTTTCGCCGAACGCACCGAAAAGGCCGTCCTCTGCCTGGACTCGTCGAAGCTCGGCAGTCGGGAGGCCGCACGGGCGCTTCCGCTCTCGGATATCTCGGTCCTGATCACGGAGCTGGATCCGGCCGACACGCTCCTCGATCCCTACCGGGAGCTCGTCGAGGTTCTCTAGCGTTGCGCCAAGATGGTACTTCATGTTAGTTTCCACAAGAGATAACATGTACGGCCATGGAGTCGTGCAGCGAAGACGACGGAGCCGCTCATGACCAACCCCACCGCAGCTGAGCTGATCGCCCGCAGCAATCGCCTGGGCGCCGATCCGAAGAACACGAACTATGCCGGCGGGAACACCTCCGCCAAGGGCACCGAGATCGATCCGGTGACCGGGCAGCCGGTGGAGCTGCTCTGGGTGAAGGGCTCGGGCGGAGACCTGGGCACCCTCACCGAACAGGGACTCGCGGTGCTGCGCCTGGACCGGATGCGGGCGCTCGTGGGCGTCTATACGGGCGTGGATCGTGAGGACGAGATGGTCACCGCCTTCGACTACTGCCTGCACGGCACCGGCGGCGCGGCTCCCTCGATCGACACGGCGATGCACGGGCTGGTGGACGCCGCGCACGTG
>CAYOTY010000049.1:0-513 GCA_964406995.1 uncultured Microbacterium sp. | reverse complement strand
CATCCGGACTCCGGCATCGCGATCGCGACCGCCATCGACGGCGAGGAGCTGACGGGGAGGATCTTCGGCGAGAGGGTCGTGTGGGTACCGTGGCGGCGCCCGGGCTTCCAGCTGGGCCTGGACATCGCCTCCATCAAGGAGAAGAACCCGCAGGCGATCGGCTGCATCCTCGGCGGTCACGGGATCACCGCCTGGGGCGAGAGCTCCGAGGGGGCCGAGGCCAACTCGCTGTGGATCATCGACACCGCCCAGGCCTACATCGACGAACATGGCGAGGCGAATCCGTTCGGCGGGATCCGTCCCGGCTTCGAGGCGCTGCCGGAAGCCGAGCGGCGCGAGCGCGCGGCGGCCCTGGCCGGGACAATCCGTGGGATCGCTTCGACCGACAGACCCATGGTGGGACACTTCACCGACAGCGACGCCGTGCTCGACTTCCTCGCCTCCGAGAAGGCCCCGGCGCTCGCAGAGCTCGGCACGAGCTGCCCCGACCACTTCCTGCGCACCAAGGTCAAG
>CAYOTY010000048.1:0-19088 GCA_964406995.1 uncultured Microbacterium sp. | reverse complement strand
GCCCCGGGCCTTGACCGCGGCGATGGCCTCGGACGGATCCCAGACCCGACCGGATACATGGCCGTGCGCGCCGGGCTCGAGCGCCAGCTCCCGGGCCGCCTCGTCGGCGTCTCGCAGGACGCCGAGGGCTACCCCGCCTACCGGCTGGCGCTGCAGACGCGCGAGCAGCACATCCGCCGCGAGAAGGCGACCTCGAACATCTGCACCGCCCAGGTGCTGCTGGCGGTCATGGCGTCGATGTACGCCGTGTACCACGGGCCCGACGGGCTGCGCACGATCGCGGCGCAGGTCGCATCGAAGGCGTCTCTCCTGCGCGACTGGCTGGCCGAGGCGGGCGCCGACGTCGCGCACGACGACTTCTTCGACACGCTGCGCGTACGGACACCGGATGCCGCGGCCCTGGTCGCCCGCGCTCATGAAGAGGCCGGCATCCTGCTGCACCTCGCAGATGACGAGACGGTGGGGATCTCGGTCGACGAGACGACGACGATCACCGATCTGCACCGGGTCGCCCAGCTCTTCGGCGGGCCTTCGGAGAGGGTCTTCGGGTTCGTCGCAGGTGGAGCGAACGCTCTGCCCGGGGAACTGGCGCGCGGTGACGAGTACCTGACGCATCCGGTCTTCCACAGCCACCGCTCCGAGACCGCCATGATGCGCTATCTGAAGGCGCTCGCGGACCGCGACTACGCGCTCGACCGCGGCATGATCCCGCTCGGCTCCTGCACGATGAAGCTCAACGCGGCCACCGAGATGGCGGCGATCACCTGGCCGGAGTTCGCAGGGATCCATCCCTTCGCCCCGGCATCCGACGTCGAAGGCTACCTCGATCTCATCGAGCAGTTGGAGACCTGGCTCGCCGAGGTCACCGGCTACGATGCAGTCTCCTTGCAGCCGAACGCGGGCTCGCAGGGGGAGCTGGCAGGGCTCCTGGCGATCCGCGGATACCACCGTGCGAACGGCGACACCGAGCGCGACGTGTGCCTGATCCCGTCGTCCGCGCACGGGACGAATGCGGCATCCGCCGTCCTCGCCGGCATGAAGGTCGTCGTCGTCGCCTGCGACGAACTCGGCAACGTCGACCTCGAGGACCTCCGCGCGAAGATCGCCGAGCACGCCTCGGCGCTGTCGGCGCTCATGATCACCTATCCGTCCACGCACGGAGTGTATGAGCAGGACGTCGTGGAGATCACCGCCGCGGTGCACGCGGCCGGCGGGCAGGTCTATGTCGACGGGGCGAACCTCAACGCGCTGCTCGGTTACGCGCGCTTCGGCGACCTCGGCGGCGACGTCTCGCATCTGAATCTGCACAAGACCTTCGCGATCCCGCACGGAGGCGGCGGCCCGGGCGTCGGGCCGGTGGCGGCCAAGGCGCATCTGGCCCCGTTCCTGCCCTCGCATCCTCTGGCGCAGCGCGCCTCTCATGCCGGCGGCTTCGAGTTCGCCGGCGGGCCGGTCTCCGCGGCGCCCTATGGCTCGGCGGGAATCCTGCCGATCTCCTGGGCCTATGTGCGGATGATGGGCGCTGCCGGGCTGCGGGATGCGACCGCCGCCGCAGTGCTGTCCGCGAACTACATCGCCGCGCGCCTGGGCGGGCACTTCCCGGTGCTGTACACCGGCGCAGGCGGCCGGGTGGCGCACGAGTGCATCCTGGATCTGCGTCCCCTGAAGGAGGCGACGGGCGTGACGGTGGACGACGTCGCCAAGCGCCTCATCGACTACGGCTTCCATGCGCCGACGATGTCGTTCCCGGTGCCGGGGACGCTCATGGTCGAGCCCACGGAGTCGGAGGACCTCGGCGAGATCGAGCGCTTCATCGAGGCGATGATCCAGATCCACGCCGAGGCGCATCGCGTGGCGGCGGGGGAGTGGCCGGCCGACGACAACCCGCTCGTGAACGCGCCGCACACGGCGGCGTCGCTGATCCGCGGGGACTGGCAGCATCCCTACACCCGCGAGGAGGCCGCGTACCCTGTGCCCGCGCTGGTGGCGGGCAAGTACTGGCCGCCCGTGCGTCGCATCGACCAGGCCTACGGCGACCGCAACCTGGTGTGCGCCTGCCCGCCGCCCGAGGCCTTCGCCTGACCGCCCCCGCGTCCCCGCCTCCGCCTCTGTGACCGCGAGACTACGTCTGACGGCCGAGACTACGGTCTATACCCGCTGTCTCGGCCGTCAGACGTAGTCTCGCTGGGTGGTTGTGGGCGCAGCAAGGAGGCGGCGGACGCCGTGGAGCTGGCGAGGATCCTCAGGCGCTGTCGGTCTCAGGCCGGCACCGATAAGCATGCTGCGCAGCGGATCCACCAGCGTGGTCTCCTTCCAGCCCCAGTGCTGCACCGCTTGCGCTGCACCGCCGATCAGTCGGATGTCGCGGTCTCGACGTTGCCGGAGCAGCTCCCGTGGATCACCGAACCTGCCGTCGTACTTGAGGTCGCCATCAGCCTCACCGACGAGGGCGATTGCGGGCCACCAGAAGTCACCGTAGTCGACCTCGCCGGTCGGCGACACGAAGCGGTGCTGGAGCTCAGGAGCAGGAAAACCCATCCACTCGATGACACTTCGGCTCACCGATTCCAGGGCTGTATCCGCTGCCGGGGTCGCTCGATCGAGCACCCATCGGGCGGTCCTTCTCCCGCGACTGCTGGCGCGACTCTCGTTGTCGGCGATCATGCTCTCGCGGGAGAGAGTCTGGTCCAGGCGCAGCGCGGCGTCGGCCATTGCCAGCCCGACCACGTTGTGGCGTGCACGCGCGAGGGTCACCGCAGTGTGGCCGGGCGATGTCAGCAGAAGCCCCGAAGCCTCCACGAGAGTGCGGTCATCGATGGTCGTATGTAGCCGTATGCCACCCAGCACCCTCGCCGATGACGCCGGGCCGGCGAGAACGTGAACGATCACAGGGTCACCGAACACCGGCATCCGAGTGAGTGCTGCTGCCGACTCATGGCTGAAGACGACATCGGGCCACAGCAGGGCGACGGCGTGGACGCGGCAGAGGTAGCGATCCCAGGACGGAAGTGACGACCACGCCGATGCCTGAGCGAATACCCCTGTGCGCACGCGCACGAGATCGCCTCGAGCAAGAGCACGTTCAGGGTGTGAGATGTCGCCTGTGCGGAGGAGCGGTATCGGAGCAGGTGCGATGTCGAGCAGGGGAGTGATCTGCGGCATCCGACCACTCTTCTCGTGTCGTGCTTGCAGTGGCGGTGATTGATGCTCGATGTGGACAACTCATCGACTTCCCGCATCTGTGCAGAAAAGATTTACCGCCATCCCCTCAAACCCCGCTCATGCACTCTTCAAACCCTCACTCACGACCGCGAGACTACGTCTGACGGCCGAGACGGCGGGTATAGACCGTGGTCTCGGCCGTCAGACGTAGTCTCGCGGGTTGTATGGGTACGGAGAGGGGAGAGGGGGCGGAGCAGGCAGGGGCGGGGCGTCAGAAGAGCGCGGGCCACCAGCCGGCGGCGAGGGGGTAGCCGATGAAGGCGACGATGTCGATGAGGGCGTGGGCGATCACCAGCGGCATCACCCGGCCCCAGCGCTTGTAGACCCAGCCGAAGACGAGGCCCATCACGACGTTGCCGATGATCGGGCCAATGCCCTGATAGGCGTGATAGGCGCCGCGTAGAAGGGCCGAGGCGAGGATGATCGACCACCAGCTCCAGCCCAGGCGGCGCAGACGATCGAAGAGGTAGCCGATCATGATGACCTCCTCGGTCAGGCCTGCGCGCAGGGCCGCGATCACCAGCAGCGGGACCGTCCACCACGAGGGATCCAGCGGCGAGGCGCTCACCTGCACGGTGATCCCGAGGGCGCGACCCGCCGCATACAGCCCGATGCCGGGAACGCCGATCACGAGCACGAGCAGAACGCCGCCGCCGAGGTCGCGCCCGAAGCGGCGGAAGTCCAGCCCGATCGCGCGGAAGGCGCTGCGACCCGGCTCCCACAGCAGATAGATCGCCAGCGCGATCGGCGCGAGCGCGAAGAAATGCGCGAGGAACTGGTAGAGCACGTCCCAGAACTCCTGGGCGTTCGCGCCGGGATTCAGCGCGGTCGACTGGGATCCGAGCGACTCCTCCCGTGTAAGCGCTTGCACGAGAGCGAGCACCGAGTACACCGCGGAGCGCCCCACCGACAGCGCGAGGACGATCGCCACCTCCCACCACAGGCGCCTCCGGCGGCGCAGGAGAGCGGATGCCGAACCCTCCGTGAAACCGGGCAGAGCGGGCATGTTGGCGGCATCCGAGGCGTGCATCTTGTCAGAATGTCACACCTGCACGAATTCGAGTTAAGGCTATGTAACGTTTTCCACAGGGTGTTGGAACATCGCGCTCAGGATGCATAAGGTGTCTCTATCCGCGCCGACGCACTGTACCCAGTTGCGTGGGCGCACCACCCTGCACAGGAGGAAATAGCGTGAAAATCACACGTCTGACTGCGGGAGTCGGCATCGTCGCAGCGGGGGCACTCGTCCTCGCCGGCTGCTCGAACCCCTATGAGTCGGAAGTCATCGAGAACACCGAGATCACGGTCTCGTGGAACGACATCATCGACAACTTCAACTCGAACAGCACGTCGGGTAACAACGTCGCCAACGGCATCATCACCCACATGACGACCAGCGGCTTCAATTACTACGACAACTCGCCCGCTCTCATCAAGAACACCGACTTCGGCAACTACGAGAAGACCAGCGACGACCCGCTCACGATCGAGTACACGATCAACGACAACGTGGTCTGGTCCGACGGCGTCGCCGTCGACGAGGCCGACATGCTGCTGTCGTGGGCGTACATCTTCGCCGGCGTCAAGAACGCCGACGGCGGCCCGCTCTTCAACTTCGCCAACCCGCGTCCCGAGCTCTCCTCGCAGCTGCCCGAGATCGACGACCGCAAGCTGACCCTCGTCTACGACAAGGCGTACGTCGACTGGGAGATCCAGTTCGGCGTCGGCAGCAACGCGGCCCACGCGGTCGTGCAGCTGGCCTACCCCGAGATCGAGGACCCGCAGGAGGCCAAGGACCAGCTGGTCGAGGCCATCCAGAACGGTGACACCGAGTGGCTGACCCCGGTCGCCACCGCGTGGGAGGCGGGCTTCCAGCACGCGAACACGCCGGAGAACCCGCTGGTGACGCTGTCCTACGGCCCGTACATCGTCGAGGAGCTCGTCGAGGAGGACTACGTCACCCTCGTCGCGAACGAGGCCTTCGAGTGGGGCCCCTCGCCCAAGTACGAGCGCATCACGGTGCGTCAGATCTCCGACCCGACCGCTCAGGTCCAGGCTCTGCAGAACCAGGACGTCCAGGTCGCTTCCGGCCAGCCGACGCCCGACGTCCTCGAGCTCGTTCAGGGCACCGCCACCGCCGACTACCACACCGGTGACGAGGCCACCTACGAGCACGTCGACCTGACGTTCAACAACGGCGGTCCTTTTGACCCGGCCACCTACGGCGGCGACGAGGACAAGGCCAACAAGGTCCGCACCGCGTTCCTCAAGACCATCCCGCGTGACGAGATCGTCGAGAAGCTCATCCAGCCGCTGAACCCCAACGCCGAGGTGCGCAACTCGCTCCTGGCGATTCCGGGCTCGCCGGCCTACGCGCCGATCGTCGCCGACAACGGCTCGGCCGAGTTCGCCGAGGTCGACATCGACGGCGCCAGGGCTCTTCTCGAAGAGGCCGGCGTCGAGGGTCCGATCGACGTGATGTTCTGGTACCCCGAGGGCAACGCCCGTCGTGCCGCTCAGTACGAGCTCATCGCGACCTCGGCGGCTCTGGCCGGCTTCAACGTGATCGACGACTCCGAGCCCAACTGGGCATTCACCGACACCGAGGCCAACCCGATCAACCCGCACGACGCGGTGCTGTTCGCATGGGCATCGACCAGCCTCGCGCTGACCGGCAGCGACCAGATGTTCGGCACCGACAAGCCGTCGAACTTCGGCGGCTACTCGAACACCGACGTCGACCGCCTGCTGGCCGACCTGGAGACCGAGCTGGACCCGGACGCCCAGGTCCAGATCCAGCTGGAGGTGGAGCAGAACCTGTGGGCCGACGCCTACGGCATCACCATCTTCCAGTTCCCGGGTCTGACCGCGTGGGACAAGGGTGTCGAGGGCATCGCCCCGGCTCCGCTGTCGCCGTACTACTTCTGGAACTTCTGGGAGTGGGCTCCGGTGGCCGGAGCGGCTGCCGAGTAAGGCGGATCCAGCATCAGCCGGTGGGTCGGATGCCTCGCATCCGGCCCACCGGCCTTGCCGGTCACTCTTGTTCTAAGGAACCCAGGTGCTCTCCTTCGTCGCACGGCGACTCGTCGCCACCCTCATCGTCCTCTTCGTCGCCTCGTTCATCGTCTACGTCCTGACGGCGAACTCGGGTGATCCTCTTCTCGAACTCCGGCAGAGCCGCGATCCGAACGCGCAGTTCCTCATCGCCGATCTGACCGAAAAGCTTCAGCTCGAAGTCCCCCCTGTTCTTCGCTACTTCTCATGGCTCGGCGGCGCTGCCGGATGCTTCATCGGGCAGTGCGATCTCGGCATCTCCGTCGCCCGCGGCGAGCTGCCCGTCACCGCCGTCATCGCGACCGCGATGGGCTCCACGCTTCAGCTGGTCACCGCCGCGACGGTTCTGGCCATCCTCTTCGGCGTGGCCATCGGCATGACCACGGCGCTTCGCCAGTACAGCGGCTACGACTACACGGTCACCTTCGCCACCTTCGTCTTCTACTCGCTCCCGGTCTTCTGGGTCGCGGTGCTGCTGAAGCAGTACGGCGCGATCGCCTTCAACCAGTTCCTCGGCGATCCCTACATCCCCTGGTGGATGTTCATAGCGATAGGGCTGGGCGCCGGCTTCGTCTTCATGGCGATCGTCGGCGGCGGACTGGCCACCCGCATCCGCACCTTCGTCTTCACCGGCATCGGCGCCGGTCTCCTTCTCCTGCTGCTCGATCTCACCAACTGGTTCTCGCAGCCCTCTATGGGGCTGGTGGGCATCGCGCTCTTCACGGCGGCATCGGCGCTGATCGTGGCGAGCCTGACGACCGGACTCCGAGACCGACCGGCGCTGATCGCCTTCGGCCTGGCGGGCGTCGTCGCGCCGCTGGCGCTCTACTACCCGCTGCAGTATCTGTTCTTCCTCGGCAACGCCGGGTGGACGATCCTCGTCGTGATCGTGATCCTCGGCGTGATCGGCGGGATCGTCGGCTTCGCCCTCGGCGGCGACCGCAGGGCGAACCTCGCCCGGCTGGCGGCATTCGCGGGTGCGCTCGGGGTCCTTCCGCTCGTGATCGACCAGATGTTCCAGCGCTGGTCGACGTTCACCTCGATCATCCCGCTCTCCAGCGGCGTCATCTCGACGATCGGCGCTTCGACGCCGGCGATCGACCGCCGCGACGACTACTGGCTGCAGATGCTGGACGCGGCCACGCACATGATCCTGCCGACCCTGACCCTCATGATCATCTCGCTGGCCGCCTATACGCGCTACTCGCGGGCGAGCCTGCTGGAGGTCATGAACCAGGACTACGTGCGCACGGCGCGGGCGAAGGGCCTCTCCGAGCGGGTCGTGGTCATGCGCCACGCCTTCCGCAACGCCATGATCCCGATCGCGACGATCGTCGCCTTCGACTTCGGCGGCCTCATCGGCGGGGCGGTGATCACCGAGACGGTCTTCGCCTGGAAGGGCATGGGGGCGGTCTTCGTCGACGCTCTCGGCAGGACCGACGTCAATCTGATGATGGGATTCTTCCTCGTCACGGGCGCCCTGGCCGTCATCTTCAACATCATCGCCGACCTCCTGTACTCGGCACTCGATCCGCGAATCCGGGTGAGCTGATATGAGCACTCCTCAAGAACCGAACCTCGAGCCGGAGTTCGACCCGAACCCGGTGGGCACCCTCCCCGACGAGGACGTGGCTCCCCTCGACGAGTCGCGAGGCAGCGAGCTGTCGATCGAGCAGCGTCAGGTCGCAGGTCTCAGCCAGGGCACGATCGTCCGCAAGCGCTTCTTCGGGCACCGCGCCGCCGTGGTCTCGCTGATCGTCTTCGGCGTGCTGGTCCTTCTCGCCTACACCTCGGTCGGCGTCGTCATCGGCGGCAACGGCCGTCTCGTCGTCGATCCGGCGGCGGGCGTGCTCGTCATGGACGGCTTCCGCATCCAGGGCTGGTGGCCGAAGGACTGGTGGTCGCGCTACGACATCGTCAACGCCCGCCGGCCGACGATGACGCTCTGGCCGCTGTCGGGGGGAGAGCATCCCTTCGGCCAGGACGATCTCGGCCGAGACATGTTCGCCCGCACGATGCGCGGTGCGCAGCAGTCGCTGCTGGTGCTGTTCCTCGCGGGCATCATCGCCACCGTGCTCGGCACCGTGATCGGCGCGATCTCGGGCTTCTACCGCGGCTTCATCGACTCGGCGCTCATGCGCTTCACCGATGTCGTCATCATCATCCCGATCCTCGTCCTGGCGGCGGTGCTCGCACTCACCTTCGGCGGCAACGCCATCACGATCGGCGTGCTCCTGGGCGCGCTTGCCTGGACGGGCCTGGCCCGTCTGGTCCGGGCCGAATTCCTCGCCCTCCGAGAACGCGAATTCGTCGATGCCGCGCGAGTGGCCGGCGCGAGCGATGTGCGGATCATCTTCAAGCACATCCTGCCCAACAGCGTCGGTGTCATCGTCGTGAACGCCACGCTGCTGATGAGCGCGGCGATCATCATCGAGGTGTCGCTGAGCTTCCTCGGCTTCGGCATCCGGCCCCCGGACATCTCACTGGGCCAGCTGATCAACGAGTATCAGGGCGCGTTCTCGACGAGGCCGTGGCTGTTCTGGTGGCCGGGCATCTTCATCGTCGTCATCGCGCTGTGCATCAACTTCGTCGGCGACGGTCTGCGGGACGCCTTCGACCCGCGTCAGAAGCGAGTGCCGAACTTCGCCGGACCGATGCAGGAGCTGCGCACCTGGTGGAACAACCGCAAGGCGGACCGCGCCCCGGCGGGCGCCCCGGCCGATCCTGTCGGCAGGGAGTGATCCGGATGCGGTCAGACCACGACTCCCAGCACGACCGCCGTGATCAGCACGACGGTCACCGCGATGGTCAGCGTGTGCACGCGGATGCGGCGGGGCGAGCCGTCGTCGATCAGCTGGTCGACGTCGCGCAGCCTCTCCCATTCGCGGCGCACGACGTACGCGGCGGCGCCCGATTCGCTGTTGATGAGGTCTCCGGGGCGCACGCTGCCGGCGACGTAGCTGGACTCGGGCAGATGCTCGCCCTGCTTGCGGTCGGCGAAGAGCGCCGAGTGTCGCCCCGGCGCCGGCGCCGCCCACGCGGTCACCTTTCCGTGTGCGGTGTACAGCGTCAGCGCGTAGCGCGTGTCGATGCGGGCGATCTGGCCCCATGGCACGGTCTCCGTGTGGAAGACGTTCTGCACGGTGACGCCCTCTTCGGCGACGCTCACGCGGGGCTGCCAGTACGCCGCCCAGGTGATGAAGCCGAAGAGCGCGGGCAGGGGCAGCAGGCGCCAGGCCTCGCCGGGGGCCTGAATCACGATCATCACCGCGGCGAAGGCGCAGACGGCGCCGACGACGACCGCGAGAATCCGACCGAATCGGGGGCGGAGCACAAGAGCTTCGGGCATCCCCCCATCGTCGCAGACGCGACGGACATTTTTCTGAAAGGCCGAAGCCTGTGACCACTACGCACTCCGGTGACGCACCGGTTCTCGAGGTACGTGATCTCGCGGTCGACTTCTGGGTCGACGGAGAATGGGTCTCCGCCGCCAGCGGCATCAACTACACCCTGAACCCCGGCGACGTCCTCGCGGTGGTCGGGGAGTCGGGCTCGGGCAAGAGCACGAGCTCGATGGGCATCCTCGGGCTTCTGCCCGCCAACGGTCGTGCCACCGGCAGCGCGAAGCTGGCCGGGGAAGAGCTCATCGGCGCTCCGGTGAGCAAGCTGCGCAAGGTCCGCGGTCAGGGCATCTCGGTGATCTTCCAGGAGCCGATGACGGCACTGAACCCGGTGTACACGATCGGGTTCCAGATCGTGGAGGCCCTGCAGGTCCACCACCCGAACATGCGCAAGAAGCAGGCCACCGAACGGGCGATCGAGCTGCTGACCCAGGTCGAGATGCCCAATCCGCAGAAGGCGTTCGACTCCTTCCCTCACCAGCTCTCGGGCGGTCAGCGTCAGCGCGCGATGATCGCGCAGTCGATGGCGAACGATCCGAAGCTGCTGATCGCCGATGAGCCGACAACGGCTCTGGATGTCACGGTCCAGGCCGAGATCCTCGACCTCATGCGGCGCCTGCACACCGAGATGGGCTCGGCGATCGTGCTGATCACGCACGACATGGGCGTGGTGGCAGACCTCGCCGACAAGGTCATCGTGATGAAGGACGGCGTCGTCGTCGAGCACGGCAGCGTGATCGACATCTTCACCGCGGCGAAGCATCCGTACACGCAGGCGCTCCTCGCCGCAGTGCCGCACCTGGGCACCGGGACGACGGATGCGGCCGAGGCCGCCGAGCGCATCGACAGCGAGCCGGTGCTGAAGATGACCGATCTGGTCATCGAGTACCCCAAGCGCGGACGCGTGCCCGCTTTCCGCGCCGTGGACGGCGTCGACCTCGAGATCCGCCGCGGCGAGGTCATGGGCCTGGTGGGCGAGTCGGGCTCGGGCAAGACCACGATCGGCCGGGCCGCGATCGGCCTGCTGCCGGCGCACTCGGGCACGCTGGAAGTCGCCGGGCGCAACATGGTCGGCGTCTCCACGGGCGATCTGCGCAGGATCCGCCGCGACATCGGCATCGTCTTCCAGGATCCGGGCTCCTCGCTGAACCCGCGCATCCCGGTCGGCGAATCGATCGCCGAGCCGCTGCTGCTGGCCGGGGAGTACTCGCAGAAGGAGATGAACACGCGCGTCGAGGAGCTGCTGGATGCCGTGGAGCTGCACCGCTCGATGCGCAACCGCTACCCGCACGAGCTCTCGGGCGGTCAGCGTCAGCGTGTCGGCATCGCCCGTGCCCTGGCGCTCAAGCCCCAGCTGCTCGTGGCCGATGAGCCGACCAGCGCCCTGGACGTGTCGGTGCAGGCGCGCGTGCTGGACCTCTTCCAGGAGCTGCAGCGCGAACTCGGCTTCGGCTGCCTGTTCGTCACGCACGACCTCGCGGTCGTGGATCAGCTGGCCGACCGCATCGCGGTGATGCACAACGGCAAGCTCGTGGAGAAGGGCACGCGCGACCAGATCCTGCGCAACCCGCAGCATCCGTACACGCAGCGCCTGATCGCCGCCGTGCCGGTTCCCGACCCTGCCGAGCAGCGTGAACGCCGACGCCTGCGGCAGGAGACGCTGGGCCGCTGAGCTATGCCCCCGAGCACGATCGCCGCTGCGCGCCGATGACGGCGCGGTCGCGGTTCTTCCGTGCGCGGGTGCGCTCGGGCGTCGGCGCGCTGCTGGCGCTCGCGCTGATCACGGCGATCGCGGCGACGCTGGTGACCGGGATCGTCGGCGCCGTGCGCGCCTTCGAGAGCGCGGGTGCGCTCGAGGCGATCGAGCAGGCCAGCGGTGATCGCGATCGTGTCGTCGTGCGGTTCGAGTCGGAGGCCGGCGACCCGGCGGCGCGCACGGATGCCATCGACCGGGCGCTCGCCGAGCTCGGTGCCGCGGGGGCGCTGCAGGCCGCCGAAGAGGAGCCCGGGGTCTTCGTGCTGCGTCCGGACCCCGCGCGCTTCTCGGGGGACTCTGTGGTGGTGCTCGCCGAGAGCCTCCCGGACCTCTCGCGGGAGATCCGGAGCGCCTCGGGCGAGTCCGTGCAGGTCTCCGGCGGGCTGCGCACGACCGTTCGCGCGCTGACCGAGGGGATCGAGACCCGGCGCGGCCCCACCGCGGTCGCGATCGGCATCGTGGGCCTGCTGGCGCTGGTGGTGGTCGCGGCGGCATCCGTCGAGCCCGTGCGCACGCGCCTGGAGGAGCGGGCACTGCTGCGCGCCCGGGGCATGTCGAAGGGGCGCCTCGTGCGGCTGGCGCTGGGCGAGGCGGTCCCCGTGCTGCTGCTGGGCGCCTCGCTGGGGGCCGCCGCGGGGTGGGCGGCGACCTGGCTGTGGAGCGGAACCCTGATGCCGTGGATGCTCGCCACCGCGGTGGCGCTCGCGCTCGCTCTGATCGGCACGGTGACGGTGGCGGCCTCGACGCTGCGGGGCGTGGACCGGCGTTCGGCGCGCGGCGATGTGCTCGCCGGCGTCTCGGCCGTGGTGCTGCTGGCGATCGTGGCGGGGCTGGCGGCCTGGCAGTTCTGGCAGGCGGGCTCGCCGGTGATCGTCCAGGGCAACGGGCGCGTGACGATCGATCCCCTCATCGCTCTGGCCCCCGGTCTGGTGCTGGCCCTCTTCGCTCTCCTGGCCGTCGTGCTGTCGAGGCCGCTGGCGGCGCTGCTGGCCGTGCTCTTCTCGCGTGGGAGGCGGATATCGCCGGTGCTCCCGCTGCGCCTGGCGTCCCGACGCACCGGGCGGCACGCGCTCACGACGGGCGCGGTGGCCTTCGCCGCGGCGACGCTGTCGCTCTCTCTCGCGTACGTCGGCACCCTTCATGCTCTGGGGGACACCCCCGAGGAGGTCCGCGTGGGCGCCGACGTGCGGGTGACCTCGGTGCCCGAGAGCGCCGAGCGCAGCGCGATCACCGGGCTCGACGGGGTCGATGCCGCGATGCGTGCCCGCCTGCTGGCGGTGCGCGGGGCGGAGGGAACTTTCCCGCTGCTGGGCGTGCAGACCTCGACCGTGGGAGAGGTGATGCTCGACGCGGACGGGGCGATCGATCCGGCAAGTCTCGGCGAGGCGCTGGCGCTGGCGCCGATGGGCGTGGAGATCCCCGAGGGTGCGGACCGGCTCGCGATCACGATGCGGATGCCGCCCGGGCCGGTGTACTACGACGAGGAGGACAACGAGTACGCGATGCCGCCCTCGACGGTCAACGTCCGCGTCGTGCTCATCGACGCGGACGGGACCCTGGCGTGGGTCTCGGGCACGAACCATGAGGTGATCGACCTGCACGAGGACGACGACGCGATCTACATCGAGGCCGAGACCCATGCGGAGTGGACCGCGGAGGAGGCTCTGCCGGACGGGGGCCCGTGGCGCATCGCCGCGGTGGATGCGTGGATGGACCTCTACGGCTCCTACGGCGATGCCACCGTCGACGTCGAGGTGCGCGCGGGGGAGCAGCTGGTGGATTTCTCGGGGTTCCGCGGCGTGGAGGGGACGATCGGCGCGACGGCGACGGGCCTGGCGCTCGACCTGCGCCAGCCCGCCTGGAACGCGACCAAGCCCGAGATCACGCGCGCGCTCGCCGGCGATGTGCCCACGCGGTACCCGGCGGTGATGACCGAGGGTCTCGCCTCCTCGATGAACGCACGGCTCGGTTCGGAGCTGTCGCTGCGGATGGCGTCCTTCCCCTTCACCTTCGACGTCGAAATCGTGCAGCTCGTGCCCGTGCTTCCGGGGCTGAGCGAAGGCGCGGGCGTGCTGGCGAACCTCACCGCGCTGGCGATGAGCACCACGGAACCGCTGACCGACAATGAGCTGTGGATCGCCACCGACGATCCGGTGGGCGTGGCCGAGGCGGCGGATGAGGCCGTCGGCGGCGTGCGCGTGGCGACCACCGACCCGCGGGCGGCGGAGAAGGCGTTCGAGACGGCGCTGGCCTTCGTGCTGGCGGCGGTCGGGGCCGTGCTCCTGACGGTGGTCGTGCTGATCCTTCGCCGTTCGCGCGGCGACGGCGCCGCCCGCGAGCTGGGCCTTCTCGCAGTGCTCGGCATGGGGCGCCGGGGGGCCGTGCGGGCGCGGGCGGCCGAGGAGGCCTTCGCGATCGCGCTCGGCGTGCTCGGCGGTGTCGCCGCCGGGCTCCTGTCCGCCTGGCTGATCGTGCCGAGCCTGGCACGGGCCGCCTACATCGGCATGGCGGAGTCGTACCCGATCGCGCTCGTGGTGCCGGTGGTGCTGTCGGCCGCGACCATCCTGGCCGCATCCGCGGCGTTCATCGCGATTGCGGCGAGCATCCGTGCGCCCAGGTCGCTGGCCGGCGTGATGAGGGAGGCGGAATGAGTCGCTCTCCGGGCCTCATCGCCCTGACACGGAGGCGCGTGGCGACACCGCGCAGCGCCGCCGTGGTGATCGTCGCGCTGACCCTGCTGGCCGCCTTCCTCATCTCCGCGGCGCCCCGCGCGCTGTCGGGGGTGGTCAGGGAGGAAGTCGCGTTCCAGATCGACCAGCTCTCCACGCCGGCGCGCGACCTCACCGCGACCGTGCGGAATGTGCCGCCGTACTTCGGCCCGAGTTCCGATCCTGCGGTCACCGAGGGCTGGCCCTCCGGTGCCGACGAGGTCTTCGGTGCGCTGGCCCGCCGCCTGGAGGGCATCCGATCGGATGCCAGCCCGGCCGTGCAGGCGATCACGGAACCTGCGTCCTTCTATGCATACACGGAGGCCGCCGAGGTGAACCCCGAGGTTCTCCCGTCGACCTCGCCGACCGGAATCGTGCAGCTGATCGGCGACCCGGCCTACCAGGAGCACCTGACCCTCGTGGAGGGGGAGTGGCCCGCGCCCTGGCGACGGGATTCCGGTCAGCCGCTGGAGATCGTGCTGACGCGCGACGCCGCGGAGCTGATCGTGTGGTCCGTCGGGGAGCATCGGGGCGGCGTCGCCGAGAGCGGCGTCGTGCTCATCGGACTCGTGGAGCCCACGCAGCCGGGCGATGATCGCTGGGCGCACCACATCCCCTCGGTCGTGACCGGGACCTACTTCGACGACGGGAACCGGCGGCCGAGCGCGACCGGCGGAGCCTACGTCGATCCCGGATCCTGGCCGGAGGTGGGTCATCTCCTGATGGAGATGACGATCTGGTACCCGCTCGACGCGCAGGCGGCATCCGAGCAGGACCCTGACGAACTGCTGGCGGGCCTTCGCGAGGTCACCGCGCAGTCGCTCTCCCTCGGCGGCGACTTCGACACCCGCGCACGCTTCGGCACGGACGTCACCTCCGTCCTGAGCATGTCCCTCCAGCGGGCGAACTCCACCAGCGCCACCCTCGCGGTGGCGGCGGTCGGCCCGATCGCGGTGAGCGTGGCGCTGATCGTCCTGGCGGCGAGCCTCATCATCCGCCGTCGCCGCGGCGACCTCCTCCTGCTCTCCGCCCGCGGCACCTCTCTGGCGCGCCTGCGCAGTCTCCTGCTGCTGGAAGGGCTGCTGCTCGGCACCGTGCCCGCCGCCGTCGCCGCCACGGCCGCGCTCCTGCTCGTGCCGACGAGTGCGGGGATCCTGCCGACGGTGCTGGCGGTCGCGGTCGGTCTCGTGCCGGCGGCGGCGCTCGCGCTGGTCCTGCGCCCGCAGACCCTCGCGGGCGGCCGAGCCGATCTGGACGCCCCGAGGCGCAGCCGCTGGGCGCGTCTGGTCGAGCTGCTCATCCTCGTTCTCGCCGGGCTCGCGGTGGGCCTGCTGGTCTTCCGCGGGGTGGGTCGCGCCTCGGCGGGCGTGGACCCGCTCGTGGTGGTGGCGCCGCTGCTGGCGACGGTGGCTCTCGGTCTTCTGGCCGTGCGGCTGCATCCGCTGTGGCTGGCGGCCGTCCTGCGAGGCGCGCAGCGCGGCAAGGACCTGGTGAGCCTCGTCGGCTCGGCCCGGAGCCTCCGGGATCCGGCCGCGGGCACCACCGCGGTGCTCGCCATGCTCGTCGCCGTGGCGATCGCGGTGTTCTCCTCCCTGATCCTGGCCACCGTCGACCGGGGCGCCGTGGTCGCCGCCGAGCGGTCCATCGGCGGCGACCTGCATGTCTCCGGGCCCTTCTTCGATGAAGAGGTCATCGAGGCGATCGCGGATCTGGACGGCGTCGAGCACGTCACCGGCTTCTTCGTCGCCGACCGGGTCCCGGTCACGACCGCGCAGGGGCGCGTGGTGGCGGCGCTGCTGGTGACCGACGTCGCCGAGCTGGAGGCGGTGCAGGCGGGCCTGGGCGAAGGCATGCCGCGGGGCGCGCTGGGTGCGGGGCAGGAGCCGCCGCAGGTGCTCGCCTCGCCCGACGTCATCAGCGCGGTGGGTACAGGGGCGGCATCCGAGCCCTTCGGCGGGGTCGCCATCGTCGGCGAGATCGCCACGCTGCCCGGAGCCGCGGCCGGGGCGTCCTTCATCGTGATGGACAGGGCCGACTACATCGCCGCATCCGACAAGGGCTTCTTCCCCCGCACGCTCGTGATCGACCTCGCTCCGGAGGCCGACGCCGAGACCGTGTCGGAGGCGGTCAGCGCTCAGATCGACACCGCCCACGTCGTCCAGAGCCTGCAGGCGCGCACCGCCGCGATCCAGTCCTCTCCGGCCGTCAGCGCGCTGCGCACCGCGCTGCTGATCGCTCTCGTGCTCGCCGTCGTGCTCTCGGTCGTGGCGA
Organism: uncultured Microbacterium sp.; assembly: GCA_964406995.1. Lineage (GTDB taxonomy): Bacteria > Actinomycetota > Actinomycetes > Actinomycetales > Microbacteriaceae > Microbacterium. The sequence goes on along the minus strand of CAYOTY010000048.1, from coordinate 2,676 downwards.
TCCTGCTCGTGGCGGGGGTCTCCCGCGACGCCCGCTCGCGCGTGATCGCACTGCTGCGCACCATGGGCATGAGCAGGCGCCAAGGACGGGGCGTGGTGGCATGGGAGTTCGCGCCGCTCGGCCTCTCCGCGCTGGTGGGCGGCCTCGCTCTGGGTGTGGTCCTGCCGCTGCTCGTGCTGATCTCGATCGATCTCAGACCCTTCACCGGCGGCATCCGCCAGCCGGGACTCACCGTAGACCCCGTCCTGACTGCGAGCCTCATCGCCGCCGTCGTGATCGCCCTCATCATCGCCGTCGTCGGCGGCGTGCTGGCGGCGAGGACAACGTCCCTCGTGACCGTGCTTCGCACAGAGGAGGACCGATGAACACCACCACCGCACCCGCGCCCGCCGCACCACCCGCCGGCACCGGTCCCGACATCGAGTGCCGCGGGCTCGTTCGGATCTTCACCGTCGCCGACATCGAGGTGCAGGCGCTGCAGGGTCTCGACCTCGTCGTCGAGGCGGGCGAGCTCGTCGCCCTCATCGGCGCCTCGGGCTCGGGGAAGTCGACGCTGCTGTCGATCCTCTCCGCGCTGGATGCCCCCACGGCCGGTCAGGCCACCGTCGCCGGCCGTGACCTGCCCTCGCTCTCCGCGCGCGACAGGGTCGCCTACCGCCGCGAGGTCGTCGGCTTCGTCTGGCAGCAGACCGGTCGCAACCTCCTGCCGTACCTGTCGGCACTGGAGAACGTGCAGCTCGCGCGGGCGATCGGCGGCGACCGCAAGCACCCGGAGCGCGCGAGGGAGCTGCTGGACCTCGTGGGCGCCGCCGACTTCGCGGACCGGCGTCCGGCGGAGCTCTCGGGCGGCCAGCAGCAGCGCGTCGCGATCGCGGTGGCCCTGGCGAACACGCCCCGCGTGCTGCTGGCCGACGAGCCCACGGGCGACCTGGACGAGCACGCCTCCGTCGAGGTGCTGCAGACCTTCGAGGCCGCCAATCGCGAACTGGGCACGACCGCGCTCATCGTCACGCACGATCCGACGGTGTCCGAGCACGTGCAGCGCACCGTACAGATCCGCGACGGCCGCACCTCCACCGAGGTGCTGCGCTGGACGCACACCGACGACGAGGGCCGCGAGCACGCGATGGCCGAGGAGTTCGCCGTGCTCGACCGGGTGGGCAGGCTCCAGCTGCCGACGGAGTACATGGACCAGCTCTCGCTCCGCGAGCGCGTGCGCCTGCGGCTGGAGGACGACCACGTGGGCGTGTGGCCGGGCGATCGCGCCGCACAGGCGCCGAGGGCGGAGCCCGCGCAGGGCGCGCCGGAGAGCGGTCAGGCCCCGGAGAAGGACGCGGATGCCGGTGAGCATCCCCTCACCCGCCGCCAGCTGAGGGAGATGGGACAGTGAGCGAGAAGGTTCTGGAGGCCCGAGGGCTCGCGGTCGTGCACAAGACGCCGGCGGGAGAGGTCACGGCGCTCGCCGAGGCGACCCTGTCGCTGTCGGCGGGAGAGCTCGTCGTCATGGTCGGCCCCTCGGGTGCGGGCAAGACCACGCTGCTTCATGTGCTGGGCGGCATCCAGCAGCCGACGACCGGCACCGTGCGGGTGGGCGAGACGGAGCTGACCGAGGCCAAGGAGGCCGAGATCGACCGCGTCCGCCGCGACGACATCGGTTACGTCTTCCAGTCCTTCGGCCTGATCAGTGCGCTCTCGGCCCGGGAGAACGTCGAGATCCCGCTGCGCATCCAGGGCGCACCGCCCGCTGAGCGGGACGATAAGGTCACGAGCCTGCTGGAGCGGGTGGGGCTGGGCGATCACGCCTCCCAGCGGCCCACCGAGCTCTCCGGAGGTCAGCAGCAGCGCGTCGGCATCGCCCGTGCGCTCGCCGGCAGCCCTCGCATCCTCCTCGCCGATGAGCCGACCGGCCAGCTCGACTCGGCGACGGCGGCGGCGATGATCGATCTGATCGCCGAGCTCGCGCATCAGGACGGTCTCGCCGTGCTGCTGTCCACGCACGATCCCTCGATCCTGGATCGGGCCGATCGGGTGCTGGAGATCCACGACGGGCACCTCTCGGAGCGCGCACCTGCGTAGCGGCTGACAGCGAGGCGGTCCGTCGCCGGTAGAATGGAATGTCGGCATCCCGGCGCACCCCCTGATTCCTCGAGGACACCCTCATGGCGCACGCCCTTCGTTCAGACCTCCGCAATGTCGCAATCGTCGCCCACGTCGACCACGGCAAGACCACCCTCGTGGACGCGATGCTCCGTCAGACCGGCTCCTTCAGCGACCACGGCACCGTGGACGAGCGGGTGATGGACTCCAACGACCTGGAGCGCGAGAAGGGCATCACGATCCTCGCGAAGAACACGGCGATCACCTACAACGGGGCCCACGCCGACGAGCCGGTCACGATCAACGTGATCGACACCCCCGGCCACGCCGACTTCGGCGGCGAGGTCGAGCGCGGCCTGTCGATGGTGGACGGCGTCGTCCTGCTGGTGGATGCCTCGGAGGGGCCGCTGCCGCAGACCCGGTTCGTCCTGCGCAAGGCGCTGGAGGCGAAGCTCCCGGTGATCCTCGCGGTCAACAAGACCGACCGCCCCGACGCCCGCATCCCCGAGGTGGAGGAGGAGGCGCACGACCTGCTGCTGGGCCTGGCCTCCGACCTCGTCGACGACGTGCCCGACCTCG
>CAYOTY010000047.1:0-19211 GCA_964406995.1 uncultured Microbacterium sp. | reverse complement strand
AACTCGTCCATCACGACCTGGCCGACATCGGCGGAAGGCCCCTCGCGCAGCGCGAGGTTCGCGAGGATCTCCGCCGTGCAGCAGATGATCGGGGCGTCCGCGTTCACCGCCGAGTCGCCCGTGACCATCCCGACGTTCTCGGTTCCGAAGATGTCCACGAGCGCGAAGAACTTCTCGCTCACCAGTGCCTTGATCGGCGCCGTGTAGAACGAGCGGATGCCAGTGCTCAGCGCCGCGAAATGTGCGCCGACGGCGACGAGCGACTTCCCCGTGCCGGTCGGCGTCGAGAGGATGAGGTTCTGGCCGGAGACGATCTCGATGGCCGCCTCCTCCTGCGCCGGGTACAGGCGGATGCCGGTGGACTCGGCCCACTCGGTGAACGCCGTGTATACGGCATCCGGATCGGCACCGTCGGTCAGGGGGAGAAGGGGTGCGGTCATCGTGTCGATCCTTGCGTCTCACGTCAGAACAGGCAAACGCGCGAGAACAGGCGGATGCGTCAAGAACTGCCTGTTCCCGCGCGTTTGCCTGTTCCCACGAGGCTCACGCCGATGTCGCCGCCTGCAGGGCGATCCGCACCATGTCGCCGAAGGTCTGCTCGCGCTCCTGCGAGGTCGTCGCCTCGTGGGTGACGAGGTGGTCGGAGACCGTGCAGACGCTCAGCGCCCGGCGGCCGTGGAAGGCGGCGAGCGTGTACAGGGCGCTCGTCTCCATCTCCACCCCCAGCACGCCGTGCCGGGCGAAGGGCTCGTTCAGCTCGGGCCGGGTCGTGTAGAACTGATCGCTGGAGAAGAGCAGGCCCACGTGCACGGCGTGGTCGAGGTCCATGGATTCGGATGCCTCCACCGCCGCCCTCAGCAGCCCGAAGTCTGCCACCGGTGCGTAGTCGAGGCCGTGGAAGCGCACCCGGTTGATCCCGGAGTCGGTGCAGGCGCCCTGCGCGATGATGATGTCGCGCATCCCGACCTTCTCGGTCAGCCCGCCGCAGGAGCCGACGCGGATGATCGTCTGCACCTCGTACTCGCTGAAGAGCTCCGAGGCGTAGATCGACATCGAGGGCTGGCCCATGCCCGAGCCCTGCACGGAGATCCGGTGGCCCTGCCAGGTGCCGGTGAATCCGAGCATCCCGCGCACCTCGGTATAGCACTCGGCCCCGTCGAGGAACGTCTCCGCGATCCACTTCGCCCGCAGGGGGTCGCCGGGGAACAGGACGATGGGGGCGATCTCGCCCGGCCGGGCGGCGATGTGCGTGCTCATCACCCCAGCGTACGCTCAGCCCCGAGGTCCTTCACGGCTGCCGGGGGAGCCGCTCCTGAGCGATTGCTCGGACCCGATCGGCTCCAGTATCCAAATCAATCTTCACTGGTGAGCGTGTATCAATTATGACGTCAAGCGGGGAATTAAGTATCCGAAGCGTCAGATTACGATAAGATTAAATGGTGACGATTTCCCAGGCATCGACGTCAGAGCAGAGTACGCTGCAGGCCACCCTAGAAGGCATCGTCAACTCCGCGACCGAGTCCTACGGCACGGTCGGTGAGATGACATACGCCGTGCTGCATGAAGCGATCCTCACCGGCGTCCTGTCGGACGGCCAGCTTCTTCGCCAGGAGTCCCTCGCCGCTGCACTCGGGGTCTCGCGGGTCCCCGTGCGCAGCGCATTGATGCAGCTGGAGGCCGACGGCCTGGTGGTCGTCACCCCGCGGCGCGGCGCGCGCGTGCGCAGCCTCTCCTCGGCCCTCGTCGAGCAGACCTTCGAGATCCGGCGGCTCCTGGAGACATACGCTCTCCGCCGCTCGATCGCGAACATGACCTCCGAGAGGGCGGGTCGGCTGGCAGCGCTGGCGACCAAGCTCGACAATCCGGAGGAGGACGACGACTTCCGCGATCTCCTGCTGCGCTTCTACCACGAGCTCTACCACGCCGAGACCCAGCCGGTCCTGGCCGCGCAGATCGACCGCCTGCGGGACAACGTGGGCCGCCAGTTCGTCGCGCAGCCGATGCACACGCACGACCATCAGCACCGAGGACTCGCCTTCGCGGTGATCTCCGGCGACGAGGAGGCCGCGGTGGAGAAGCTGGACGCGCACCTCGCGAGCGTGCAGTCGGCGATCCTCGCGCAGATGTCGTCGATCGGCGAGTCCCACTCCTGAGGCGTTCTGCCGGCGTCGCCCGCCGATGACGCGAAGAGGCCGCCGCACGAAGATCGTGCGGCGGCCTCTTCCGTCGTCTCCGCGTGTCAGCCGGCGACGACCACGCATCCGCGTGCGGGGATGTCGACCCTGACGCTGCCGCCGACGGCGAGCTCGTCCCACGGGTGCGCCCGCACGACGAGGGTGCCCTGACCGACCTCGACGGTGCAGTGCACCATCTCGCCGAGGAACACCAGTTCCTTGACCGTGCCGATCAGGCCGCTGTCGTCGGGCCGCGCGGGGCTGAGCGTGACGTTCTCCGGACGCACCGAGACCTGGGTGGGGTCGCCGACGCTCAGCGCGTGGCCCTCGTTGGTGGCCTCGAGCACGCCGATGGGCGTACGGACGACGACCTTGCCCTCGTCGAGGTTCTCCACGAGCTCCGCCTCCAGGAGCGTCGTGCTCCCGACGAACTTGGCGACGAAGGGGTTGGCCGGCTTCTCGTAGATCTCGCGCGGGGTCCCCTCGTGAGCGACCTGCCCGCCCTGCATCACGGCCACGCGATCCGACATGCTGAGCGCCTCGGCCTGGTCGTGCGTGACGTAGATGGCGGTCACGCCGGCCAGCTTCTGAATGCGCTTGAGCTCCATCCGCATCCGGTCCCGCAGGCGGGCGTCGAGGTTGGAGAGCGGCTCGTCCAGCAGCAGGAGGTTGGGCCTGGTCACCAGGGCGCGCGCCAGCGCGAGGCGCTGCTGCTGACCGCCCGAGAGCTGGGTCGCCGGCCGGTGGATGGCCTCGGAGAGCTGCACGATCTCGAGCATCTCCTCCACGCGGTCGCGGATCTCGGCCCTGCTGTACTTGGTGGTCGAGACGTGCATCGGGAACGCGAGGTTCTTGAACACGGTCATGTGCGGCCACACCGCGTACTGCTGGAAGACCATCCCGAGCCCGCGCTTCTCCGGGGGGATGCGCTGGTTCGGGCCGGAGAGCGTGCGTCCGTCGATGCTGACGGTGCCGCCGGTCAGGGTCTCCAGCCCTGCGATGATGCGCAGGGTGGTGGTCTTGCCGCAGCCGGACGGGCCGAGCAGGGTGAAGAACTCGCCCGGCCGCACGGTGAAGCTGACGTCGTTGACGGCGCGAACCAGCTTTCCGTTGGCCGTGAACTCCTTCTCGAGGTTGCTCACGGCCAACTCGGCGCCGGCGACCGCGATGCCACCCGCAGTGGTTCCGCTCATCACAGGGTGCTCCTTCTCATCATGGGATGTTCCTTCATTAAGTCGTGATCACACTATGGGGATCGTGGTCGATTTGGTCAGGCCGTCGTCGGTGCCCACGGCGGTCGTCTGCGGACCGGCAGGGGTGACGACGCGGGTGTTGCGGCGCTTCGCGGACACCTTCATCCACAGGCCCACCGCGTAGCGCAGGCCGAAGCCGACGACGAAGACCATGAGGGTGAACAGGAGCGCGATGGCCGCGCCCTGATCGGGGGCGTACATCATGCCCGAGCCCGGGTCGATGCGGTTGTACAGCAGGAGGCTGAGCGGTCGCGATTCGGGCTTGGCGATGAAGGCGGCCACCGTGAACTCGTGGGCGTTCAGGATGAGGAGTCCGAACCAGGTCGCCAGCGCCGTCGGCGCGACCAGCGGCAGCACGATCTTGCGAAGGCGCGTCAGCTGAGAGGCGCCGCTGGTGGCGGCGGCCTCCTCCAGCTCGGTGCCGATCTGGAGCACCGCGCCGTAGGTCAGCCGGTAGGAGACCGTGATGCGGTACGCGTAGGTGATCATGAGCGCCAGGAGCGTGCCGTTGAGCCCCAGGACCGGGTTGGTGACCATGAAGAACAGGAAGGCCGAGAAGCCCGCGATCGCCGAGGGGATCGCGACCGAGGACGAGGCCAGCATGTCCAGCGCCGTCGTGGCGAAGCCGCGCTTGCGGCGTGCGACCACATAGGCGGCCACCACGGCCAGCACCACCGAGATCGTCGATGCGCCCAGGACCAGGATCACCGTGCGGCCGAGCGATGCCCAGAACTCGCCGTCGGCGAGCACCTTCTCGAAGGCGCCCACGGTGAAGTGCTCGGCCAGGTTCGCGAAGCTGAACTCCATCGCATAGGGCGTGAACGCTCGCCAGGCCAGGGCTATGAAGGGCAGGATCGCGGTCGGGATGAAGTAGATGAAGGCGGCGACGAGGTAGAAGTACTTCCACTTGCCCGTCTCCATCGGTCCCGGCCGGTAGCCCTTGCCGGTGATCGAGGCGCGTCTTTCCGCATTGCGCATGGCGCGGCGATAGATCTGGAAGATCGCGATCGTCACGATGAGGAAGAACACGCCGTAGGCGGCGGCCAGACCGTAGGCGGGGAATCCGCCCGTCGCCGGTGTCAGCAGCTTGTACACCCGGAGGGAGAAGAGCCCGCCGCCGGATTGCTGTCCGAACAGCAGGGGGACCTCCAGCGCCCCGAGGATGAAGATCGCCTCGAGGACGGCGACGCCGAGGATGGCCGGCCACAGCACCGGGAGGGTGATGCTGCGCAGCACCCGGAGGGGCTTGGCGCCCGCGGTGCGGGCCGCCTCCTCCAGCGAGCCGTCCATGTTCTTGAAGATCGGGATCAGCATCATGAAGGGGAAGGTCACCGACAGCAGGCCCTGGATCACGATGATCGAGCCGAAGGCGAAGGGGTCGATGGGTCCGCTGTCGCCCTCCACGAAGGGAAGCGTGCGGAGCAGCTGGTTCAGGATGCCGGTCTTGGGCGCCAGCATGAGCGACATCGCCTGCGCCCGCACGATGGGGGGCATGACATAGGGCGCGATGGCGAGGATGAGGATGATCGCCTTGCCCGGCACGTCGGTGCGGATGAAGAGGAAGGCGAGGAATCCGCCCACGACCATCGAGATGGTCATGGCGCCGATGACATAGACGCTCGTCATGGCGAAGGTCACCCAGAGCTGGTTCCCGATGCCCATGAGCTCGACGTAGTTCGACAGCGTCCACTCGGCCTGGGGCACGGCGAAGGGGAGGTAGGGGCCGCGCACCGACGAGATGAACATCATCGTGAGCGGCAGCAGCAGGAGTAGGGCCATGACGACCGTCGTGATGACGACCACGACTGTCATGCCGTTGATTTTGCGGAGAATGTTCAGCCTCCCTTTCTAAAGCGATCAAGCGTAGTGCGACTCAGGGAGGTGCGTGTTCCCGTATCCCGAAAGCGGTGAATTGGGGTGAGAGTTCACCATTGACTCGCTATGTATGGATACGGTATACATAATTCAGCCCCAGGCGCAAGCTGTATTCGGTATACAGGCAGCGGGCGGCGGAGGCTAGCAGCGCTCCATTGATCCTCACCCGGAGGTTCGAGGGGACTTAGGCACCTATATAGGTGAAATGGGAAGGAACGTGCGAGGAATGCAAACATCTCGTATGCGAAAGCAAGCGGTAGGAACCGCCGCAGCGCTTGCCGCAGTGGCAATGCTCGTTACTGCCTGCAGCACCGGCACAGAGACACCGTCCGCACCCGTCGTGTCCAACGCACCGTCCGTCGCTCCGGATCTGACGTGCGACGCGGTCCAGCTCGGTCCGATCACCCGATGCGAGAACTTCTACACGGAGTACTGGCCGGTCATCGAGGCCGCGTTGGACGAGCTCTATGAAGAGGCCAAGGCCACCGCCGGCGGCGTCGTCAACGTGTGGGACTGGTACGAGCAGGATCCGGCCGTCGTCGCGGCCTTCAACGCGAAGTACCCGGATCTGACGATCCGCTCGCAGGGTCTGACCTACGAGCGCTCCGCCGCGATCGTCGCCGCGCGCGCCACGGCCTCGGAGACCACCGACGTCATGGGCGGCACCCTGACGATCGACATGCAGCTGTGGGAGCAGGGCTTCTTCGCCGACATCGACTGGACGAACTACGGTCTCCCGGCCGAGTTCCTCGTCGGCGTCGGCCAGGGCGGCTTCCCCGACTCCGTCAACGGCTACATGCTGCAGTACAACACCAACGCCATCGACGCCGACGAGGTGCCGGACAACCTCGCCGCCTTCGCCGGCAGCGAGTGGGGGCCGCGCAGCGTCGCGCTGGCCAGCTGGGAGTCGCAGGCGTTCTCGGGCATCGGCATGGCCGAGGGCGAGGACGTGATGGTCGATCTCATCAACGCCGTGCAGGACGATGAGACGCTGCTGCTGAGCTCGGACTCGACCGGCCTGATGTCCTCGGGCGACGTCCCGATCGCCATCAGCACCTGGCTCACCACCGACAACCCGAACATTCAGCTCAAGCCCTACGCGAACGCCAGCGGGTTCACCCAGAGCGCCGGCGTGAACACCGACGCGCAGAACCCTGCCGGTGCGATGATCTGGGCTCTGTGGAACGCCTACGACCCCGAGTGGATCGAGACGCGCCTCACCGACCCGGACTACGCCTCCACGGCCATCCCGTGGCTGGGCCTGCCCAGCGACTTCCTGGGCAAGGCGCAGGGCCTGATGGCGAAGAACATCGCCGCCTACACCGAGGGTCTGGAGAAGGACCTGTTCGTGTGGGAGTCGCTGGAGAACCGCGACGAGTACATCACCATGATGAACGCCGCGGACGACCTGCTCGGCGAGAGCTGGTAAGCCGGCCGGTCGGACACGACCGCTGCCTAAAACTGAACATCTCACAGAAGTGAAACGAGAAGTGGGGTCCGTCTGATCGGCGGGCCCCACTTCGCCAAGGAGGGTAAACGCAGTGAAGTTCTCAGTTCTCATGCCCCACGTCAACTACTCGGCCTCCCCCGATACGCTCCGCGACGTCGCACAGGCCGCCGAGGGTCTGGGGTACGCCGGGATCGCGGTCGCCGACCACATCCACTACAACGGCAACTACATCGCCTCGGGGTCGAAGAACCCCGTCGAGGGCGGCGACCGCCGCGATCTCTACGAGGCCTTCGTCACGATGGCGTATCTGGCGGCGGTGACCGAGCGCGTGGAGATCATGCCGACCGTGGTGGTGGTGCCGGTGCGCGAGCCGATCCTGGCCGCGAAGCAGCTGGCGACCATCGACGTCCTCTCCAAGGGGCGTCTCGTCGTCGGCGTCGGCGTGGGTCGTCCGTGGACGGTGTCGAAGGATCCCGCGCTGGCCAGCGAGTCGCACCGGGCCAATGCCGCCGCGCAGTACGACATGTTCAAGATGCCCAAGCATCGAGGCAACCTCATGGACGAGTGCATCGATGCGTGGATCGAGATCTGGACGAAGGACTTCGCCTCCTATCAGGGCGAGTACGTCAACTTCACCGACATCCCGATCTTCCCCAAGCCCGTGCAGAAGCCGCTCCCGCGGTTCTTCGTGGGCGGACGTTCGGATGCGGCGATCAACCGCGCTGCCCGGCTCGGGGGCGTGTGGCTGCCCAGCCAGCCCAACCCCTATGAGTACAAGCAGAAGCTCGGCCTGCTCCTGGAGCGCTTCGAGGCGCACGGCAACCCGGCGCCGACCGAGACGGGCATCAACCTGTTCGCCTCGTTCAGCAAGAACTCCGACGATGCCGCGAACCTCGTGCAGGACACCGTGGGTCACCTGTTCCAGACGACCGAGGAGCTGCGTCTGCGCACCATCGCCGGCGACAAGCAGTTCTGGATCGATCGCCTCAACCACTGGGCATCGATCGGCGTGACCTACGTCGACCTCAAGCCGATCTACCGGGATCCGAGCGATCTTCTCGAGCAGATGGAGTTCATCGCCACCGAGATCGCTCCCCACATCCAGGAGTCGGCACCGATCGTCGCAGAAGGGTAGGGACTCGTGGACAGTCTGTGGCTGTGGCTCAAGGCCATCCATGTGGTGGGCACCGTCATGCTGATGGGGCCGGCCTTCGGGTACGGCATCATCGCGGCGCTCGGACAGCGCGAGCCTCAGCACCGGGCGTTCGCCAACCAGCTCATCGGCAAGCTGAACCGGCGGATGTTCAACCCGGGGCTGGCGATCGTGATCGCCTCCGGTCTCATCATGGGATTCCTCGCCGGGCCGGCGTTCTTCGCGAAGGGGTGGGTGATCGCGTCCTGCGTGCTCATCGTGCTGGCCATCGTCTACTCGCTGACCGTGCACCGCAACGACCAGAAAGTAGTGCGCCGACTGGCGATGGAGGCGGCGCAGGCGAGCGAGCCCGATCCGGCGCGCGAGGCCCGGATCGTCTCGGTCCGCAAGCGTCTGAAGATCGCCGGCAAGGGCATCGCCTACACCTATGGCGTGATCGTGCTGCTCATGGTGCTCAAGCCCTTCTGAGCCCGCCCGGCTCACGGCGAGGGGGTCCTCCGCTGCGGATGCGGCGGAGGACCCCCTCTCTTTCGTGGGCGTGCCGCCGATCGGGCCGTGCGCCCGCGATGTCCGCGGCCCGTGGTTCGATGGAGATATGCACCAACCGCCCGCGACGCCCCGAGGAGCCAGCGCGATCTGGGCGGCGGTGGTGTGCTTCCTGCTGGGGGCCGGCATGGGCACCGCGGTGCTGTGGGGCGGTGCGCGCCCGATCGCCGGCGAGGGGTCCCTCGGCATGCCGGCGGCGATCATCTCCGGCCTCATCGCCGCCTCGGCCTTCGTCGTCAGCTCGCTGCTGCATCGCCGGGGGGAGACGGCCCCGATGCCGCGCTGGCAGGCGATCGTCTCCGACATCTCCGCGATCTGCCTGACCGTCGCCTTCGCCGGCGTCACGGCGCTCGGCGTGCTGCTGACCGGAGAGGTGCTGGCCGTCGGGCTGCAGGGGCTCGAGCTGCACGCGGTCGGCGGCGGCATCCTTATCGGGATCGCCAGCGCCGCAGGCTCCCGTTTCGCCTTCGGCGCCGGCGTGGGCCTGCGGAGCATCGACCTGGCCCAGCTGCTGATGGCCTATCTCGTCATCGGCACTCTCTTCGCCATGATCACCGCCGCAGATCCGCGCTGGTGGGTGCACAACTTCTCGGCGCTGGGGATCGGGGCGGGCTCCTGGGCGTTCAACGGCACGGTCATCGTCGCTGGTCTTCTCGTCGGCACCGTCGGCGCCTACGTCGGTCGCGATCTGCACCGTCTCCTCGGCGACGCCGCCGTGGGGCGCATCGCGTGGGTGGTGGTGCTGTGGGCCTCGGCGGGCCTCGCGCTCGCCGCCGTCGGGCTCATCCCCGTCCATCGCGCGCAGTTCGCGCACAACGTCGCCGCCTTCGGCGCGCTCGCCCTCCTGCTGCTCGCCGGCGTCGTCACGGTGTGGGTGGCGCCCCGTCCGCCGCGGACGCTCGTCGTCTCGACGGTCGCCCTGCTGCTCGCGCTCGCGGCGGCCTTCGTGCTGGGCATCGGCTACGGCCTGTTCTCGGTGACGGCGCTTGAGGTCATCATCGTCGGCCTGGGGCTGCTCTGGATGACCGCTCTCGTCAGCGCCCTCGCCGCGCTCGTGCCGACGGAGTCCCGACCGTCCGAGCGGGAGTCGCTGCTGCACGAGTAGGGGATCCTGGTCGCGGCGTCCGTTCAATGATCCCACGATATGATGATTTCATAAATCCATAAAACTGTATGAAGGAGGCACGCGTGCTCAGCGATCCGAATCGCCCGCTGTACGAGGTGAAGGCCGGACTCTTCAAGGGCCTCGCGCACCCCATTCGCATCCGCATCCTCGAGGTGCTCTCGGCCGGCCCCGAGGCATCCGTCTCCGAGCTGCTCGCCCAGACCGACCTCGAGGCCTCTCACCTCTCCCAGCACCTGGCCGTGCTTCGTCGCAATCGGCTCGTGCTCGCCGAGCGCCGCGGAAGCCTCGTCTTCTACCGGCTCGCCTACCCGCAGGTCGCCGACCTCCTCCGCGTCGCCCGGGCGCTGCTCGGCGAGATCCTGGAGACCACGCAGCGCCACCTCGTCGAGAGCGAAGGACTGCCGCGCATTCCGGACGCCGTATGAGCCTCGGCCTCCGTTCCCTCCTGCCCTCCCGCGACGACTACCGTGGCCTCGGCCGCACCTGGCGGGTGGACCTCACCGCCGGTATCACCGTCGGCATCGTCGCCCTGCCGCTCGCTCTCGCCTTCGGGGTGAGCTCCGGCGCCGGGGCCGAGGCGGGGCTGATCACGGCGATCATCGCCGGTGTCGTCGGGGCGGTCTTCGGCGGCTCGCACGTGCAGGTCTCCGGACCTACGGGGGCGATGGTGGTCGTGCTCGCGCCGATCATGGCGATCCACGGCCCGGGGGTGCTCGGCGCTGTGTGCCTCATGGCCGCCATCGTCCTCGTGCTGGCCGGAGCCCTGCGACTGGGTCGCACCGTCAGCTACATCCCCTGGCCGGTGATCGAGGGCTTCACCCTCGGCATCGCGGTCATCATCTTCCTGCAGCAGGTGCCGACGGCGACCGGCACGGCGATCGGGGAGAGCACGAACGCCGCCGTCGCCGCGGTGCAGTCGCTCCTGACGGCCACCTGGCCGAAGCTCGGCTGGTCGCTGGGCCTGGTCGGTCTCGTCGTCGTGGTGATGCTGCTCGCCCCGCGCATCCATCCGCGCTTCCCCGCCTCGCTCGTCGCGATCGTCCTCGCGGGCGCGGTCGCCCTGCTGTTCGACCTCCCGGTGGACACGATCGGCGAGCTGCCCACCGGCCTCCCTGCACCCACGTTCCCGGTCGCCGAATGGTCGACCCTCGCCATGCTCGCCGGACCCGCCCTCGCCGTCGCCGCGCTCGCCGGAATCGAGTCGCTGCTGTCCGCGCGCGTGGCCGCATCCATGGCCGACACCGGCGCCTACGACGGCGACCGGGAGCTGGTGGGCCAGGGCCTCGCGACCCTCGCCGCGGGCTTCTTCGGCGGGATGCCCGCGACCGGTGCGATCGCTCGCACCGCCGTCAATGTGCGCGCGGGCGGGCGCACGAGGCTCTCCTCGATCGTGCACGGCATCCTGCTGCTGCTCGTGGTGCTCGTGGGTGCGGGCGTCGTCTCGCGCATCCCGCTCGCCGCGCTCGCCGGTGTGCTCATGGTCACCGCGTGCCGGATGATCTCGCTCTCCACCGTCCGCACGGTCGTCGGCGCGACCCGGGCCGACGCGATCGTGTTCGCCGTCACCGCGGTCGTCACCGTCAGCGCCGACCTCATCTACGCGGTGCTCATCGGGATCGCCGTCGCCGCCTTCTTCGCGCTGCGTCAGCTCGCCCGCACGAGCGGGGTGCATCGGCAGGAGCTTCCGGGTGCGATCGAGCCGGGCGACGAGCGCATCGCGCTTTTCCGTCTGGAGGGCGCGCTCTTCTTCGGAGCGGCAGAGCGGATGCTGGAGCGCGTCGCCGCCCTCCGCGACATCGAGGTCGTCATCATCCGGATGTCGCAGCTGCAGCTGCTCGACGCCACCGGGGCCCAGGTCGTCACCGAGCTCATCGCGGGGCTGGAGCGCCGCGGGATCACCGTGCTGGTGAAGGGGATCCAGCCTGCGCACCTCGGCGTCGCCGAGCGGGTCGGCATCCTCCGCTCCCTCCGGCACCAGAACCACCTCTTCGACGACCTCGACGCGGCCGTCGCGCACGCGCGCAGCCACATCCGCCGTGCGGCCGAGCAGGATCCGACGGCGCTGATCTGAGGCATCCTGGACCGCCCCCGTCCGGCACAGCCTCGGAGATCTGCACGACGCCGGAGAAGATCCCCGGAATCCGTCCGGTGTTGTGCAGATCTCCGGCGTTGTGCGGGCGGGGGAGATGCTCAGCCGAGGTGCTCCTGCCGCGCTGAGGGGCATCGGATCGCAGGCCTCCAGGATTCACAGCCGGATCAGATAACGAAGACGTAACGTGACGGCATGACGATGCTTCCCGTGGACGAGAGCTCCATCGCCGAAGCGCGCGAACTCCGCGACGAGTTCCAGCGGTTCCTCCGAGAGTACGAGTTCGGGATGCGGGAGATCGAGACGAAGATCTCCATCCTCCGTGACGAGTTCACCCACAATCACGCCTACAACCCGATCGAGCACGTCTCGAGCAGGCTCAAGAGCCCCGACTCGATCGTGGAGAAGGTCGCGCGCCGCGGCATCGACAGCGACTTCGCCAGCATCCGGCAGGAGATCACCGACATCGCCGGCGTCCGGGTCACGTGCAGCTTCGTCGCCGACGTGTACCGCCTCTTCGATCTGCTCACCGCGCAGAACGACGTCACCGTGCGCCTGGTCAAGGACTACATCGCAAACCCCAAGGCCAACGGCTACAAGAGCCTGCACGCGATCCTCGAGGTGCCGGTGTACCTGTCCACCGGTACGATCCAGGTGCCCGTGGAGGTGCAGTTCCGCACGATCGCGATGGACTTCTGGGCGAGCCTGGAGCACAAGATCTACTACAAGTTCGCCACGCAGGTCCCTGCGCACCTCGTGCAGAAGCTGACGGATGCCGCAGAGGCAGCCAGCGAGCTCGATGCCCGCATGGAGCAGCTGCACCGAGAGGCGCACGGCGTGCTGCCGTTCGAGCGCTCCGCGCCCCCTCCTCCCGTGCCCGACCTTCCCGACTTTCCCGACCCCGGAGGGCTCCGCCGCGTCTGACCGCTCTCCCCGCTGTAATCTCGCGCCGAGAACGCACAGAACGTCCTTCCCGGGCAGTGTGAAGGACGTTCTGTGCGTTCTCGACGGGTGATGCCGGGCGGATGCGGCGGGGGCTCAGTCCAGGAACTCGCGCGCGGCGGCCACGAGCGCCCCCACGCCGACCTCGATCGTCGGGTGGATCTCGGGGGCGTAGAACGGCGAGTGGTTCGTGGGCACATCGCTGTCGGCGGTGCCTGCGGCGAGCGCCTGGGCGAAGGCGACGGGGTCGTGGCCGCCCCAGAACCAGAAGACCAGTGGCACGCCGGTATCCCTCGCGAACCACGACACGTCCTCGCTGCCGGTGAACATGCCCGGGTCCACGACCGCCTCCTCGCCGAAGGCGCGGCGGAAGGCGGCGGCGGCGCGTGCCGTGGCCTCGGCGTCGTTGATCGTCGGAGGCAGGGTGTGGAGCGTCTCGATCGTCGGCTCCCTCTCGGCGCCGGACGCCGCGGCCTCGGCCCGCACGATCCGCTCGACGCTGCCGAGGACCTTCTGGCGCATCTCGTCGGTGGGGTAGCGCAGGCTCAGCTCCAGTGTCGCCTCGGCGGGGATGATGTTGTTCTTCAGCCCCGCGTGGATCGCACCGACGGTGACCACGCCCACCTCGCGCGGGTCGACCTCACGGGAGGCGATCGTCTGCAGGCGCATGACCGTGGCCGCGGCCATCACGACCGGGTCGATCGTGGCGTGCGGGCGCGAGCCGTGGCCGCCGCGGCCGTACAGTTTCACGGTGAGGCCGTCGGATGCCGCCATCTGGGTGCCCGGGCGCAGGCCGATGATGCCGGCGGGGAGCGGAGTGACGTGCTGACCGAGCACGATGTCGGGCCGGGGCACGCGATCGAGCAGTCCGTCGTCGAGCATCGCGCGGGAGCCGGCGCCGTACTCCTCGGCGGGTTGGATGATGACGACGACCGTGCCCGACCAGGTGCCTCGCTCGGCGACCAGGCGCTCGGCCGCACCGATCATCGCGGTCACGTGCATGTCGTGCCCGCAGGCGTGCATGACCGGGACGGTGTTGCCGTTCGGGTCCACGCCCTTCGCGGTGCTCGCGTAGGCCAGGCCCGTGGCCTCCTCGACGGGGAGCGCGTCCATGTCCGCGCGCAGCCACACCGTCGGCCCCTCGCCGTTGGCCAGCACGGCTGCGACGCCGGTGATCCCGATGCCCTCGTGCACCTCGTAGCCGAGGTCGCGGAGATGGTTCGCCGCGACGCCTGCGGTGCGTGTCTCCTGGAAGGACAGCTCGGGGTTCTGATGCAGGTCGATGTAGAGGGCTTCGAGATCGATCGTCATGGCGTCGAGCCTACCCGCGACCGCACGCCCTTTCCCGCGAGCGGCCAGGCTGTGCAGATCGGGATGGGTCGGATCGGGGAGAAGGGCTTTCTGCGCGGTGGGAGACGAGGGACACTGGGGGCATGCACGATCGTTCCGAGCTCGCGAAGCTGCGTGTCGACCGCTTCATCCGGGAGCGTCTGCGCCCGAATGTCCACAGGGCGGCGGAACCGCTGCGCGTGGAGAGATGGGAGGCGCCGGGCGAGCCGGTGGGTTTCGCGGAGGCCGCCGCTGGCGAGTACACGTCCATCGTGCCGGGAGAGGCATGGGGGCGCCCCTGGGGGACCACGTGGTTCCGGGTGCAGGGCGGGGTTCCCGCCGATTGGCGCGGATCGGACGGTGCTCTCCCCGAGGGCACCCGCGCCGAGCTCGTCGCGGAGCTGGGCTTCACCGAGGGGCAGCCGGGCTTCCAGTGCGAGGCGATGGTCTGGGATCTCGCCGGGCGCATCGTGCGCGGCATCGCACCGATGAACAACGCCGTCGTCGAGGTCGTGGGCGAGGACGGTGCGATCAACGTGTTCATCGAGGCGGCCTCCAATCCGGATGTCGGGAGCCTGTTCACCTTCGATCCGACTCCGGTCGGCGACCCTGCGACCGCGGGAACCGAGCCCATCTACGTCCTCGAGGCGGTGGAGGTGCGGCTGCGGGATCTCGAGGTCGCCGCGCTCCTGGCCGACGTGCTCGCCCTCCGCGGCCTCATCGATCAGCTCGTCGAGGGATCGCCCCGCCGGGCCCGGATCCTGGTCGCGCTGGAGCGGATGATCGACGCCGTGGATCCGGATGCCGTCGCCGAGACCGCTGCCGCGGGGCGAGAAGTGCTCGCCCCGATCCTCGCCGCCCCGGCATCCGCCAGCGCACACACGCTGCACGCCGTCGGTCACGCGCACATCGACTCCGCCTGGCTGTGGCCGGTGCGTGAGACCGTGCGCAAGGTCGCCCGGACCTTCTCCAACGTGCTCTCGCTCATGGACGAGGATCCCGAGGTACGCTTCGCCGCGTCGTCGGCGCAGCAGTACGCCTGGATCAAGGAGCGCTACCCCGACCTGTTCGAGCGGATCCGCGCCCGCGTGGCCGAGGGCCGCTTCGTGCCGGTCGGGAGCATGTGGGTCGAGTCCGACACGAACATGCCCGGCTCCGAGGCACTGGCCCGGCAGTTCATCGCGGGCAAGCGCTTCTTCCTGCGTGAGTTCGGCATCGAGACCGAGGAGGTGTGGCTCCCCGACTCCTTCGGTTACACCGCCGCCCTCCCGCAGATCGCCCGGGCAGCGGGGGTGCGCTGGTTCCTCACGCAGAAGATCTCCTGGAACGAGACGAACCGGATGCCGCATCACACCTTCTCCTGGGAGGGCATCGACGGCACGAGGATCTTCACGCACTTCCCGCCCGTGGACACCTACAACGCACAGGTGAGCGCCGCCGAGCTCGCCCATGCCGAGCGCACCTTCGCGGACAAGGGGCGCAGTTCCGTCTCGCTCCTGCCCTACGGGTACGGCGACGGCGGGGGCGGGCCGACCCGCGAGATGGCCGCGCAGATCGCCCGCACTGCGTCGCTGGAGGGCTCGCCCCGCGTCGTGCACTCGACGCCGCGGCGCTTCTTCGAGACCGCGGAGGCGGAGTACCCGCATCCGGAGGTCTGGTCGGGCGAGCTCTACCTCGAGTTCCACCGCGGCACCTACACGAGCCATCTCGCCACCAAGCAGGGCAACCGCCGCAGCGAGCATCTGCTGCGCGAGGCCGAGCTGTGGGCGGCGACCGCCGCGGTCCGCACGGGCGCGGAGTATCCGGCCGAACGGCTGCAGAGGGTCTGGGAGACCGTGCTGCTGCAGCAGTTCCACGACATCCTTCCCGGCTCCTCGATCGCCTGGGTGCACCGCGATGCCGAGCGCAACTACGCCGCCGTCGCGGAGGAGCTCGAGCAGATCATCACAGGCAGCCTGCGCGCGCTCGCCGGCCCGGGAACGCAGACGCTCCTCGCCAACGCCGCTCCGCACGCGCGCGGAGGGGTGGCCGCTCTCTCGCTCGCCGGGCATGCGCCGGAGACCTCGGCGGCCCCTGTCCCCGACGCCGGCGGCTGGGTTCTCGAGAACGAGCTGATCCGGGTGCGGATCGACTCTCACGGACTCGTGGCCTCAGCGATCGACCTCTCCACCGGGCGCGAGGCGATCGCCCCTGGTCGTCGGGCGGCGCTCCTGCAGCTGCACCGCGACACCCCGACGCAGTGGGACGCCTGGGACATCGACGATCACTACCGGAGCACCGTGCGCGACCTCACCGAGGCCCGGTCGATCGCCGTCGAGGGCGAGGAGCTCGTGGTCCGCCGCGCCTTCGGCGCCTCCTCGGTCACCGAGCGCTTCCGGCTGCGCCAGGGCTCCCGCGTGCTGGACATGGTCCTGGACATCGACTGGCACGAGAGGCAGAAGCTGCTCAAGCTCGCCTTCCCCCTCGACGTGCACACCGACTGCGCGACCTCCGAGATCCAGTTCGGGCATCTCACCCGGCCGATCCATACCAACACCTCCTGGGACGCCGCGCGCTTCGAGACCTGCGCGCACCGCTGGGTGCACCTGGCCGAGCCCGGCTTCGGCGTGGCGATCGTCAACGACTCCACCTACGGCCACGACTTCCGCCGCGAGCAGCGCGATGAGCGCGGCGGCACGATCACGACGGCCCGGCTCTCGCTGATCCGTGCGGCGCTGTTCCCCGATCCGGAGCAGGACCAGGGCACGCACCGTCTGCGCGTCGGGCTCGCGATCGGCGCCGACATCGACGAGGCGATCCGCGACGGCTACCGCCTCAACCTTCCTATCCGGACGGTGACCGGGGCGGATGCGTCCGCACCGCTGGTCGCCCTCGACGAGGCCGCGGGAATCATCGTGGAGGCCGTGAAGCTCGCCGACGACGGCAGCGGGGACGTGGTGGTCCGTCTCTACGAGTCTCGGGGAGGGCGGGGGCAGGGAGCGCTGCGGCTCGGGTTCGCCGCCGCATCCCTCGTCCAGACCGATCTGCTCGAACGCGAGATCGACGCCGACGGGGTCGCCTGGGACGGCGACGTCGTTCAGCTCGCGCTGCGCCCCTTCCAGATCGTGACGCTGCGGATCGCGCGCGCCTGAGCCGAGGACGGGTCTCGGCGGTCGGAGTACACTCGGGGGCTATGTCCTCCCGCATCGTCGCGGCCGTCGTCGCGGGCTTCCTCGCGCTCGCGCTCGCGGCCTGCGTCTCGCCGGAGCCGGGGCCCTCGGAATCCCCTGAGCCCACGGCCGCCGCCCCCAGCGCCGCGCCGACACCGACCTGGACCCCGTCCTCCTTCGACGCCGCCCTCTCCGAGGAGCTTCTGGAGATGCTCGAGCAGGATCAGGCGGAGCGCCTGGGCGAGGGTTCCTTCGGCGGCGACCGGCAGCGCACCGAGCGCATGAAGGAGATCATCGCCCGGCACGGCTGGCCGACCTGGTCGCTCGTGGGGGAGGAGGCGGAGGATGCGGCCTGGGCGATCGTGCAGCACTCCGACCACGACCCCGACTTCCAGCGGGAGGCGCTGGAGTGGCTGCGCGCGGCCGTGGCCGCCGATGACGCCTCACCGGGGAACCTCGCGTACCTGGAGGACCGCATCGCCGTCGGCGCCGGAGAGCTCCAGACCTACGGGACCCAGATCGGATGCGGTCCGGACGGTCCCGTCGTCGCGCCCCTCCGCGACGAGGACGCCGTGGACGAGCGCCGCGCGGAGATGGGGCTCTCTCCCCTGGCCGACTACCTCGCCCAGCTCGAGGAGATCTGCGGCGAGGGGTTCTGAGCGGCCGCGCTCAGAGCCTGGAGGTCGTCCCGCGCACGACGAGGTCGAACGGCAGCGCGCTCTGCCCGTGGGCGGGCTCGGCGGGCTCCTCGCTCAGCTGCTGCAAGATGAGCTCGGCCGCCCGCTCCCCCTGTCCGAGCGGGAACTGGTCCACGGTCGTCAGGCGGAAGAACTCGCCCAGCTCATGCCCGTCGATGCCGATCACCGAGAGGTCTTCGGGGACGCGGAAGCCGAGCTCGCGCGCGGCGAGGATCGCACCGATCGCCATCTCGTCGGACGCCGCGAAGATCGCCGTGGGCCGAGGTCCTGGCCGCCCGAGCAGCTGCTTTCCGGCGCGGAAGCCGCCGTCGACGGTGAAGTCGGCCGGCTCCAGGAACTGCGGGACGATCTCGATCCCCGCCTCGGCGAGGGCGCGCTCGAAGCCCTGCCGGCGGTGGGTGGGGATGTGGAAGTCGAGATCGAACTCGGGGTTGGCGCCGATGTGGGCTATGTCCCGGTGACCGAGCGCGATCAGGTGCTCGGTGGCGAGCCGGGAGACGGCGATGTCGTCGACGGTGAGCGTGTCCAGCCTCGGGTTCGGGCCGCCGATCGCGATCACCGGCAGTCCCAGAGCCTGCAGCTGCCCGGTCTCGGCCTCGTCCAGCTCGATCGAGACCGCGATCACCGCATCCACCCGCTGCCGGCGCAGGAACGTCGAGAACACCTCGCGACGCACCTCGTCGTCGGCGGTGATGTTGTAGAGCGTGATGTCGTACCCGGCGCGCATGAGGGCGCTGGAGACTCCTGAGAGCACCGTGGAGAAGAACCAGCGATCGATGAAGGGCACGATCACGCCGACGTTGTTCGTCCTCCCCGACGCCAGGCTCGAGGCGCGCGACGAGACCACGTAGCCGAGCGCCTCCGCCGCCTGCTGCACCCGCTTGCGCGAGGCCGCGGAGACCTGTCCGCGACCGCTGAGGGCGCGCGAGACCGTCGCCGTGGAGACGCCGGCCAGTCGCGCAACCTCATCGATGCTGACCATCAGGACTCTCTAGCTCTGGAACCACACCGCCGTGTTCGCCGGCAGAGCGGTTCCCTCGAAGGCCTCGCTGCGGACGAGGAAGATCGGGTCCCCGCCCCCGGTGAGGGGCAGGAGGTCGACGGGCTCGGCGCCCATGTTGACCACAACCGTTATATCACCGCGGCGGAAGGCGACGGCATCCGCCCCGGCGTCCAGCCAGGTGAGCGTGCCGCGACCGAGGTCGTG
Source organism: uncultured Microbacterium sp. (assembly GCA_964406995.1). Taxonomy (GTDB): domain Bacteria; phylum Actinomycetota; class Actinomycetes; order Actinomycetales; family Microbacteriaceae; genus Microbacterium. The sequence goes on along the minus strand of CAYOTY010000047.1, from coordinate 220 downwards.
TGCGCGGCGCAGGCGCAGCAGCTCGCGGTAGAGGGAGAGGGAGGATGCGGCATCCGCCCGCTGCCTCTCCCGGGCGAGCGAGGCCCACCCCTCCGGCTGCGGCAGCCACGAGGCGCCGGTGTCGTTGAAGCCGTAGGCGGGGGCGCCGGACTCCCACGGAATCGGCACGCGGCATCCGTCCCGCCCGTAGCGCTCGCCGCCCGTGCGGAACCACGTCGGG